>DATBRU010000157.1:0-26528 GCA_036560105.1 Candidatus Limnocylindria bacterium
GGTCGGATCGCTGCCGTCGCCTGGGTGAGCGGCATGCTCGTGGTCCGCGTGGCACAGGGCGTCGTGTTCGGACTGCTACTCGACACCTCCGAGGCGAGCGGCGGAGCGGATGGCCCGGGCCTGATTGCCTCGGTGCTCCTGCTCGTCGTGGCGATCGTGTTCCTGGTGAGCGCCACCAGGAAGCTGCTGAAGGAGCCCGAGGACGATGAGCCATCGCCGCGGTGGATCTCGATCGTGGAGTCGGCCTCCCCCGGCCGAGCATTCCTCATGGGCGCGGGAATCGTGGCGATCAGCGCCAAGCTGTGGGTGCTGACCCTCGCTGCGATCGGCATCGTCGCTGGAGCTGACCTCGGCCAGCGCGACGGGGTCCTGGTGTACCTCGGATTCGTCGCCGCTGCCCTCTCGATCCATCTCATCGTGGTCGGAGCCGCGTACCTGCTGCAGGACCGCTCGACGGCGCTGTTCGAGCGGGCGTCGTACGCCCTCAAGCAGTTCAACCGGCCGATCATGATCGGGATCGGCCTCGTGTTCGGGACGTGGTTCTTCGCCAAGGCCCTGGACGGCCTCACCATCACGTGATCGCGTCCAACGACTGGGTGGACTTCAAGGTCCTTCAGATCTTCGAGCCTGCCGAATGACCTCGGCGATGGCCTCGGCGCGGTCGCGCAGCCTCGCCGGTGCGGGCTTCGTCGTCGTTGCGGCAGCCTGCTTCGGGACACTCGGCCCGCTGAGCCGCTTCGCGGGCGACGCCGGCGTCGACTCCCTCACCCTCGTGACCTGGCGGGCGGCCCTCGGCGCGGTCGTTGTGGCGACATTCATCACGATCGGCGCCGTGGCGACCGGGGTTCGGCCGGCATCGCTTCGTCTGGTTCCGGTCCGCGACCGGTGGTTCATGCTGGCCGCCGCCGTCGCGAACACCGTCCTCAACTTCGCTGCCTTCGTCGCCTTCGAGCGGATCTCGATCGCCCTCACGCTCCTGGTCTTCTACCTGTACCCGGCGGGCGTCGCCGTCGCCTCGACCGTGTGGTTCGGTGACCGCCTCGACCGGGTCGGGTGGGCGGCCCTGGGGGTGTCGCTCATCGGCATGACCCTCGTGGTCGCCGGCGCCGGAGCCCTCGGAGAGCTCGATCCGCTCGGGATCGGCCTGGCGTTCGTGGCCGCGATCGCGCAGGTCTTCTATGTACTCGCCGCGCGCCACGGGTTCTCCCACGTTCCCGGCCCACAGGCAGCGATGCTGACGATGGCCGGCGCCGCCACCCTCTACCTGCTGATCGGCCTCGTCGCCGGGACGCTCGCCGCGCTCGCGCAGCCGCTGGCATCCTCGGCGGCGCTGTGGCCGGTCGTCCTGGCCGGCATCGTCGGCGCGGGCATCCCGACGCTGTGCTTCATCACCGGCATCCGCCGCCTCGGTCCGTCCCAGGCCGCGATCCTGGCAACCATCGAGCCGATCGTGGGCGTCGCACTAGCCGCGTGGTTGCTCGGCGAGCAGCCGTTGCCGGTTCAGCTGGTCGGTGGCGCCCTGATCCTGGGCGCCGCGATCGTCCTGCAGCTGCGGCAGCTCGGCGCGATCGCCGAGCACGAGGCCGTTGGAGCGACTAGCGCGGGCCCATGAAGGAGGCGTGCACCGCCTGAGCAGCCGATGCCGCCGAGGCAACGGGAACCTCGGCCCACACCACCCGCATGCCCCCCTCGTCGAATGCGCCCTCACCGTGAGCGGGGAGCGGCAGCACCTCGGGTGTCAACGCGGCCGGGCCGACCAGGCTGATACGCGCCATGCGAGCCTTGCGATCGATCGCGAGCATCAGCACGCCGTCCCCCGACGCGGTGGGCCGAACGACTGTGCGCGGAGCGTCGTCATCGAGCGCCCTCACCACGAGCTCGAGCCGGCCGCGCCGCGCCCGGCGCACGGCCACCGGATGCACGACCTCGGCCCCAAGCTCGGCCAGCAGCTCGAGCTGAACGGCGTCGACGGTCGACAGCAACCGCGCCTCCGGGACGAGATGCGGATCGGCATCGAGAATGCCGCCGACGTCCTTGAACAGCTCGCATCGTGCGGCGCGGAGCGCCACCGCCAGCGCGACAGCAGAGAGGTCCGTCCCGCCACGCCCAAGCGTCGTGAGCTCACCGTGGGTGCCGATGCCCTGGAACCCGGCAACGACCGGCACGAGACCGTCGCCGAGCGCCGCCCGAAGCGGACGCGCCAGGACGCGGCGCACCTCGGCACCGAGATGCGCGGCCGCGGTCCGGATCCCGGCCTCGGCCCCGGAGAACGAGCGGGCCGGGATGCCCCGCGCCTGCAGGCCGAGTGCGAAGAGTGCCGCCGAGAGCGCCTCGCCGGTCGCGAGGGCGCGATCCGTCTCACGCGCCATGCCGGCGTCGCGATCGTCTGCCGAATCGTGGAGCCAGTCGTCGCCGCCCGGAATCAGGGCGCCGGCGGATGCGAGAATCGTGTCGGTGACGCCCTCGAAGGCGCTCACCACGACCACGGGTCGCATGCCGTCCGCACGCTGTCGCTCGACGACGGAGACGGCCTCGGCGATATCAACCGGCCGCCGCAGCACCGAGCCGCCGAACTTGTCGACGACGACGTCCGATGCGGCGCGCACCATCGAGGGCGCCCGCCTCAGGCCGGCATCGGCGCGGCCGGCATGGCCGGCCGGGGCAGCGGTCCACCCTGGCGCAGGATCTGCGGCACCTCGGCCAGCGAGGCGATTCGGCGCGCGTCAGCCGGCATCGGCTCATCGGTCGGGGTGATGTTCACCCCCTCGTGACGGTCGAGCCAGACGGCATCCATTCCCGCGCTCCAAGCCCCGCGAACGTCCGCGCGGTAGGAGTCGCCGACCATGATCGCCTCGTGAGGCGCGACCCCGGCCTCATCGAGCGCGAGGCGGTAGAACGCCGGGTTGGGCTTGGCCACGCCGACAGCCCCGGAAGGCAGGATGAAGTCGAGGGATCGGTCGAGCCCCAGGCTGGCCAGGATGCCGCGCAGGTTGGAGCCCCAGTCGCTGACCACCCCCACCTTCAGCCCCTCGATCTCACGTACCGACGCGAGCATCGGCTCAACGTCGGGATAGGGCTCCCAGGCGTCGGGCGCGAACTGGCTGGCCAGGACGCGATCCAGCACCTCCCGCTGCGCCCGAACGCCGAGCTTGCCGAGCATGACGCTGTGGTACGTGCGCCAGTACTCATCGATGCGCTCATCGTCGGTCCATGTGTCGTTCCCGGGGCGGTGGTACTCATCCCAGAACCAGCGATCGGCCGCTTCCCACGCGGCGTGCATCTCGTCGGTGCTGAGCTGGTGGCCGTTCTCGGCCAGGACGCCCGACAGGGCATCCGCCAGCGTGCGGCGAGGTGATAGCAGGGTGAAGCCCGCATCGAGGCACAGGAGCCGGTAGGCCATGGCGTCACGGTAGCGCACTCGTCGCGGGCCGATGCGTCAGCGGGCCGGTGCTACGCTCGCGGACATGGTCACCCACGCCGATGCTGCGTCGATTCGCGGCGCCGTGCTGGCCTGGTACGCGCTCGAGCGGCGCGACTTTCCCTGGCGCGGAGCGACCGACCCGTACCCGGTCCTCGTCAGCGAGGTCATGCTCCAACAGACCCAGGCATCTCGTGTGGCCGAGCGCTTTCCACGGTTCCTGCGCCGATTTCCTGACATCGAGGCGCTCGCCGCGGCGCCGGCAGCGGCCGTCCTGGCCGAGTGGAGCGGGTTGGGGTACAACCGCAGAGCCCTCGCGCTCCAGAGCGCGGCATCGATCGTTGCCAGCGATGGTTGGCCCCGCGACGTAGCGGGCCTCCAGCGGCTCCCCGGCGTCGGGCCGTACACCGCGCGGGCGATCGCGTCGCTGGCCTTCGGCACGCCGGTCGGCGTCGTGGATACGAACGTCCGTCGCTGGTTGCTCCGCCGGTTCGTGGCCCCGGACGATCCGACCGCGCTCCAGGCCCTGGCCGACGCGCTCGCGGCGCCGGGCCGCGGCGGGGAGGTGGCGGCATGGACTCATGCGAGCATGGAGCTCGGCGCATCGGTGTGTCGGTCGCGGTCGCCGAGGTGCGACGCCTGCCCGATCGCGGATGGCTGCCCCTCACGCGGCACCGACGTGCGAGTCGCAGTCCCCCGACAGCCCGACCTGCGGGGCTCGACGCGCGCCTATCGCGGGGCGCTGCTCCGCGCGCTGGCCGAGGTTCCCGGCCACCGCCTCACCGAGCGGAGGGCCAGGACGCACCTCGAGCGTGCCAGCGAGCGCATCGGGCCGCCGCTCGACGATGCGGCGTGGGAACGGGTCGTGAGCGCTCTTGCACGCGATGGGCTGATCCATCGGACGCGAGGCGGCATGGAGCTGGGCGCCGGTACAATCGCGTCATGAGCACCACGCTGCAGCCCGGAGACGCGCTGCCCTCCGTTGGGCTGCGAGCGACCGACGGCTTCCTGCTCAACCTTCGCAGTTTCGTGACGAAGCAACCGGTGCTCCTTCTCTTCTTCGGGGCGCCCACCCTGGTCGGGCCGGCCAAGCGGCGGGGATCCAAGGCGATCGATGCGCTCAGCACCGACTTCGGACGGCTTCGAGAGGCCGGCATCGCGGCCGCCGCGATCAGCACCGATTCGGAGCAGCAGCAGACCGCGTTCGCCGAGAAGCAGGAGCTCCCGTTCCTCCTCCTCAGTGACGAGCGTCGATCGGCCGTCGATCTGCTCGGAATCGAGACCGTCGCCGATGGCGCGAACGTCAACGTGGCCCGACCTCTGGCCCTCGCGGTTGACCGCGACGGCGTCGTGCGCGCCGTCATCGACCCGGTCGAGCCGGAGAGCCTCGTCGACCGGGCGATCCGCGCACTGTCGGAACCCATTCCCACGTCTCTCGGCGAGTCCGCGAGCCCTTCCTGACGCTGATGCTCGCCGCGCGGCTCCACGCGCCGGGGGAGGATCTGCGGCTGGAGGATGTCCCGATCCCCGAGCCGGAAGGCACCGAGGTCCGCATCCGGGTGGCCGCGTGTGGCGTGTGCCGGACCGACCTTCATGTCGTCGATGGCACCCAGGCGCGGGTCGAGCTGCCACGCACCCTCGGCCACGAGGTCTCCGGGTTCGTCGACAAGCTCGGGCCCGACGCGGGCGCCCCGCTGAGGCGCGTTCGCCTGTCGGTCGGCGATCCCGTGGTGGTGGCGGGCGGATGGGGCTGCGGGGAGTGCACCCAGTGTCGCGAGGGTGCGGAGCAGCGATGCGACCAATCGCTTGCGCCGGGCTTCCAGCGAGACGGCGGGTATGCGGAGGCCATGCTCGTCCCGCACCCGAGGCACCTGGTCGGCCTGGGCAGGATCGACCCGGTCCGCGCGGCGCCGCTGGCTGATGCCGGCATCACGCCCTACCGGGCGGTGCGAAGGGTTCGGCCCTGGCTCGAGGGCGGCGCCAGGGTTCTCGTGATCGGCTGCGGCGCACTGGGGCAGTTCGCGCTCCAGTACCTGCGGCTGGGGCGAGGCGGTCGCGACCTCCACGTCGTCGTGCGCGAGATCGACCCCGCCAAGCTCGAGATCGCCGCTCGCCTGGGCGCCGACATCGGCCTGCTCGACGGCGATGCCGGTATGACGCGCGAGGCGCTCGGGGGCCCGGCCGATGTCGTGCTCGACATGGTCGGCACCGACGAGACGCTCGCTGACGCGGCCGCCGCGGTGGCGCCCAACGGCGTTGTGCTGCTCATCGGCGAGGCCGGCGGCCGGCTCAGCGTGGGCATGGACGAGGCGGCCCTCGAGTCGTGGTTCACCTCGGTGGCCTGGGGGTCCCGTGACGACCTGCGCGAGGTCGTGCGCCTGGCCGGCCGGCGCCGCCTCAAGTGGGATGCCGAGACGCTGCCACTGGCCCGCGCCAACGAGGCGCATGCGCGACTGCGCGCGGGAGGGGTGGCGGGACGGCTGGTGCTGGTGCCGGGTTCCTAGCCGCCGAAGATCCGGCCGAAGATCCCTCGCTGGGTGCCGTGCCGGATGTAGAACGGCGCGGCGGTGGCGTCGTACAGGTCTCGCAGCGCGGGGGCGCGCACGTCGGTCACGGCCAGCATCCGACGTGATCCGAGCTGCTCGGTCGCAAGGGCGTGCAGCCGGTTCCGCACCTCGTCGAAGTCGGCGAGCACAGCATCGGAGCGGAGCTGGATGCCGGCGGCCCACGACGTTCCGGCCCGCAGGAGCCAGGCACGCTCGACCTGCGGGAGCTCGGCCAGCGCGGAGCGCAGCTCCTGGCCGAACGGCTCGGGCACCTGCTCGGGAGCTTCGAGGGGCGGCATCTCGCCCGTGGGCTGACGGGCGCGCATGGCGTCCGGCCGGTTGGGATCGATACCTGCCGCGAGGAAGCCGAGCACGCCCACCGCGACCTCGACCTGTGTCGCGCCGCCCGGATCGACGACGACTCGCTCCTGGACCGCGTCGGCGCGCTCGAACAGGTCTCGGGCCGGCAGTCGGACGTGATCGCTGCCCGGCGGGCCCAGGTCGCGCAGCGTCCCGAAGGTCGTGAAGGCGGCGATGAATCGCTCGCCCGCTTCGTCGGTGCCGTGCCGGTACGCGTCTGCGGACAGGCGCGACGGATCAGGGCTGTCGCCCGACGACGACCGGATCGGGACCAGCAGGACCATGACGGCGAGCTGGTCGAGCGTAGGTGCCAGCTCACCGGGCCTCGGCTCGGTCACGAGACGGCCTCCACGACGAGCTTTGCCAGCGCCTCGTCGATGCGGGCGATGGAACGCTGACGACCGATCATCTCGAGCGACGCGAAGAGCGGCGGCGAGACGGTCCGACCGGTGACGGCGACCCGGATGGGCGTGAAGAAGTCTCCGGCCTTCACGCCGGCCTCGTCGGCGGCCGCGCGGCACAGCTGCTCGAGGACCTCGGCGGAGAAGTCGGCGTCGTCGACATCGGTGAGCAGCGCCCTGGCCCGCTCGAGCGCCTGCCGAGCCACCTCGGGGCCGCCGTTGCGAGGGTGGAGCAGCTCAGGGGCGTACCAGCTCGCGACCACCTCGTCAGGCTCCCAGGCAAAGCCGATGAGCGCCCCGACGTCGCCAAGCCGCACGAGTCGCTCCCTGACGAGCGGCACCATGCGCACCAGGTCCTCGTCGCCGACGGCATCGGGCACCCAGGATCGGAGGCGGAGGGCCAGCTGCTCGTCGCTCAGGGCTCGGATGTAGACGCCGTTGAGGTGGTCCAGCCGGTCGCGATCGAAGATCGCGCCGCCCTTGTGGACCTTCTCCACCTCGAACCGCTGCGCGAGCTCATCGAGCGTGAAGAGCTCCTCCTCGGTGCCGGGCGACCAGCCGAGGAAGGCGAGGAAGTTCACGAACGCCTCGGGCAGGTACCCCTCCTCGCGATAGGCGCTGATCGACACCTGGCTCTTGCGCTTGCTCATCTTCGAGCGGTCGGCATTCAGGATGAGCGGGATGTGGCCGAAGCGCGGCTCGACGTACCCGAGGGCCCTGATGAGCGCGATGTGCTTCGGGGTGTTCGAGAGGTGATCCTCGCCGCGGATGACATGGGTGATCTCCATCGCCTGGTCGTCGACGACCACGACGAAGTGGTAGAGCGGAGCGCCGTCGTTGCGCACGATCACGAAATCGCCCAGCAGGGAGTTGTCGAACTCGACCTCGCCGCGCACGAGGTCGTCGAAGCGAACAACCTCGGGCTCGACGTGGAAGCGAATCGCGGGGCGGCGTCCCTCGGCCACGAATGCGTCGCGCTCCGCATCGGGCAGTCCGAGGCAGCGTTGGTTGTATCGGGGCGGCTCGCGGCGAGCTTCCTGCTCGCGCCGGACGGCCTCGAGCTCCTCTGGCGTGCACCAGCATCGGTACGCGGCGCCGGCTGCCAGCAGGCGTTCGGTCTCGCTCGCATACAGCTCCAGGCGGAGGCTCTGACGATACGGGGCGTGCGGTCCGATGTCGTCACCGCCGGCGACCTGGGGACCCTCATCCCAGCTGATCCCCAGCCAGTGGAGGTTGTCGATGATGTCGCGCTCGAACTCGACCGTGCTGCGAGCCGTGTCGGTGTCCTCGACGCGCAGGACGTACGTCCCGCCGGCGTGGCGAGCCGCCAGGAAGTTGTAGAGGCTCGTGCGGGCGGTGCCGATGTGGAGTGGCCCTGTCGGGCTCGGCGCCATGCGGACGCGCATCGGTCGGTCCATGCGCCGATGCTAGCAGGCGGCACCCTCAACCGCCCCGCGGGCGATGTCTTCCCCAACCCATGCCGCAAATCTCGGTATTTCTCCGTCAGGGTTACCTTGCCTCATGCCTCAGGCATTGCTAACCTCCGTGCGATGTCCGAGCCGATCATGCACCGCCTCCGCGCCGAGACGCGAGCCCAGCACGTTGCCACCGAGGCGATCCCGTTCAGCAGCTCCATCCTGGCCGGCACGCTTTCACGCGAGGCATACGCGGGGCAGCTCGCTGCATACCTCCCGGTGCATCGCGCCATCGAGACGGCCGTGGCGACGTCACGCCACCCCGCCCTCGCCGAGGTCTGGACCGCCGACATGCGCCGAACGCCGCTTCTGAAGGAGGACCTCGCCGTGCTTGGCGCCACGACGTCGTCGGCGCGCGCCGCCCGCGCGGAGGGCCAGTCGATGGCGGCCTGGATCGCGGGCCTCGCCGGCGGCGATCCCGTTGCGATCCTCGGCGTGCTGTACGTCATGGAAGGCTCGACGCTGGGCGGTGCCGTGCTGAGGCGTCATCTTGCCAGGGCGTTCGACCTTGCCGATGCCGGCCTTCGGTACTACTCGCCGTACGGCACCCATCCGAAGCCCCACTGGGCCGCCTTCAGTCACCGCATGAATCAGGCTGTCACCGACGAGGCCGATGGGCGCCGCGTCGTTACCGCCGCGGCTGAGACCTTCGACCGCATCGGTCGCATCCTGGCGGCCCTCTCGAGTCCGCGCCAGGTGGCCGCGGCCGTCTGATTGACGCTCTAGGCACGCCGAATCGGCGGGCATATCATCGATGCCCGCACGGAGGCCACCTGGCATGGACGACGATCAGCCCTATGACGAGATCGACTACGGCCCGCACGAGGCAGCCACCTTCAACACCTGGGTGGAGCTCGGAGCGCGGAACCCGGACGATCAGGGGGTCCTCGAGTTCGCTCCGATGACCCGCTACACGAAGAAGCTGAAGAGCAGCTCGCCCGAAGCCGAGGCGCTCATCCACGGTCCGCTCCAGGCGCTGCTCGAGGATCGCATCCCGGGCGTCACCCCGGAGTCGAGCATCACGACAACGGTCCTTCACCACGAGCGCGGCCTGAGGAAGCGCATCATTCGCGCCACGATCAGCGTCGAAAGCTCGACCGGCGACGTCTCGATGGAGTTCGACAAGGAGACCTGGTGATCGCCTCCGGCTGCTGAGAGCGGCTGACGAGATCGATGGCGATGCAGTGCACGGCGTGCGGGGCCGAGAGCGCCGAGAACGCGCGGTTCTGCGGTTCCTGCGGGGCCCCACTCCCGCTGCGCTGCGCGGGCTGCGGGGAGCCGCTCGCGGATGGCGTCCGGTTCTGCACCGGTTGCGGGCTCCAGGTGGCTGCTGGCGGGCCTGGCCCGTCGTCGGCCTCGGGCGAAGGATCGCCGGCTGAGCGGCGCCGCATCTCGGTCCTGTTCGTCGATCTCGAAGACTTCACGACGATCGCGGAGTCGCTCGATCCCGAGGAGGTGCGACGGGTCCAGTCACGCTACTTCGAGGTCGCCCGCTCGGTCATCGCCGGACACGACGGGACGATCGAGAAGTTCATCGGCGACGCGGTGATGGCAATCTGGGGTGCGCCGGCCGGACACGAGGACGATGCCGAACGCGCCGTCCGAGCGGCCCTGGCCGTCGTCGACCAGGTCTCGCGGTTGGGTGGCGCGGTCGCCGAACGCCGCCTGACCGCGCGGGCCGGGGTCGCCAGCGGCGAGGCGGCGGTCACGGTCGGCGCCGTCGGCCAGGGCATGGTATCGGGCGACCTCGTCAACATCGCGGCGCGGCTGCAGCCGATGGCGCCATCGGGGGGAGTGCTCGTCGACGCCGCCACGCGTGAGCTGGCACCCGCGGCGGCAACCTACGAGTCGCTCGGCATGGTCAGCCTCAAGGGCCGATCAGGCCCGATCGCCGTGTTCCGTGCCGGCGCGCCATCGGCCGTGACGGGTCGTGTGCGCGGCGCGCACGGTGGCCCATTCGTCGGGAGGGATCGCGAGCTTGGCGAGCTCATCACGCTGTACGAGACCGTCGCCCGGGACCATCAGAGCCGACTCGTGTCCGTCACGGGGATCGCCGGAATTGGCAAGAGCCGGCTCGCCTGGGAGTTCGGCGCGTGGGTCGACGAGCTTCCCGAGGCGGTCGCGTGGCACGTGGGCCGGGCGCCGGCCTACGGTGAGGGGATCACCTTCGCGGCGCTGGCCGAGATGGTCCGCCGCAGGATCAGGGTCGCTGACGACGCCCCGCCCGGCGTCGCGCTCCGCCAGCTCGAGGCATCGCTCGAGGAGCTGGTGCGGGACGAAGAGGAACGTCGCTGGATGGCCGCGCGCGTCGCGGTGCTGCTCGGGCCCGACACCGACCATGCCTTCGACCGCGACGACCTCTTCGCCGCGTGGCGCAGGTTCTTCGAGCGGGTCGCGGATCGCTCGCCGACCGTCCTGGTCTTCGAGGACCTCCATTGGGCCGATCCGGCCCTGCTCGACTTCGTCGAGCACCTGGCGACGTGGAGCCGATCGCATCGGATCATGGTCGTGACCCTGGCCCGACCGGAGCTGCTGGATCGCCGGCCGGGCTTCGGCGGCTCGGTGGGCCGCTTCACCAGCCTTCACCTCGAACGCCTCTCGGATGAGGCCATGCGGGAGCTGCTGCTGGGACGGGCGACGAGCCTGCCCGAGCAGGAGATCCGATCGATCCTCGACCGCGCCGGGGGCGTGCCGCTGTACGCCGTCGAGGTGGCGCGCGTCCTCGAGGACCGGGACCAGGAGATGGCCGGGCCGGCGGTCACCGAGCGCCTGGACGTCCCGGACTCGCTGGCGGGGCTGATCGTTGCCCGCATCGATGCCCTGCCGGTCGACGAGCGGCGTCTGCTCCTCTCGGCCGCCGTCCTCGGCCGGAGCTTCCGGCCCGAGGCACTCCACGCCGTCAGCGGCTCCGACGCGACCCTTGTGCGCGTTCGCGTCGAGGACCTCGTGCGCCGGGACCTTCTCCAGATCGACGACGAGCTGGCCTCACCCGGTCTCGGCGGCCTGTCCTTCGTCCAGGACCTCGTGCGCGACGTCGCCTACCGCACCCTGGGGCTGACCGATCGGCGGGCGCTCCACATCGCTGCGGCTCGCTATCTCGAGTCCCGCGAGGATGAGGGCGCCGCCGAGGCCCTTGCCTACCACCTGCTCAAGGCCCACGAGCTGGCGCCCGACCACCCGGACGCGGTGCGCGTCGCGCGTCGCGCGGTCGGCGCCCTGCGAACCGCCGCTGGGGATGCGCTGCGCATGCATGCCCCGGAGCGTGCGCTCGCCGATCTGCAGCAGGCCCTCGACCTCGTCGACTCGCCCGAGCAACGGGCGTTTCTGCTCGAGGAGGCAGCGACGTCGGCTCGCGCGGCAGCCCGGCTCGATGTCGCCGAGTCCTACCTGCGCGAGCTCGTCGCCCTGGTCACCCCCTTGGACCCTGAGCGTGCGGCACGCGGGCGGGCCAAGCTCGCCAGCGTTCTGCTCACGGCCCAGCGCAACGAGTCCGCCCTGGTCGAGCTCGAGGCGGCGCTGAGTGCCATGAAGGATCCGGACAGCGATCCCGCGGGCGTCGAGGTCGCTGCTCAGCTGGCCCGCGCGCACGTTCTCGTGGGCGACGACGCAGCGAGCCTGGCATGGGCCGAGCGCGCGGCCTCCGCGGCCCAGCGCCTCGGCATGGACGCCGTGGCGATCGATGCGGTCGTCACCCGCGGCACCGCCCGTGTGCGGCTCGGCGATGAGGCGGCGGGCATGAGCGACCTCGACATGGCGATCGAGCGGGCGCGTTCCGGAGCATTCCTGTCGACGGAGCTGCGTGCCCGCAACAACCTTGCGTGGCTCACCGTGGCGGACGATCCGCGGGCAACCCTGCGAACGGCACGCGACGGCTTTGAGCTTGCGACGAAGATGGGCGTCGGCGACATGGCCGCGCAGCTGGGCGAGGTCGCCTGCGCCGCGGCATTCGACACGGGCGACTGGTCGTGGGCGCTCGCGACCACCGACGACATCCTGCGTGGCTCGGTGCCCGACGCGAATCGGATCAGCCTCATCGCCGGCGCCGCGATCATCGGCGCCATCACCGGTGACGACGGCCGGATCGCGGCGCTGGATGACCTCGAGCCGCTGCCCGCGGCGACGGATGCACAGCTCATCTCCGGGGTGCAGCACGCGCGCGCCTGGATCGCCTTCGTTGCGGGAGAGTTCGCCGTCGCCGCCGGGCTCGCCGCCGACGCGGCAGCAGGGACGTTCGGGGCCGAGCGAGTTCATCAGCTCGCACTGGGCGCCCGCGCAGCGATGTGGGACGGGGACCGCGCTTCGGCCGCGCACGCGATGGCCGAGATCGACCGGGAGCCCCTCCGCGGCCGGACCGTGGCGGCCACGCGACTTTCGCTGGAGGCCGGCCTGGCTGCGCTCGAAACGGGGGTGGGCGTGGCGGCGTTCGCGCGCGCGGACGAGGCGTGGCGCGCTCTCGACCTCCCGGTGCACCTCGCCCTCAGCCGGCTCGATGCCGATCGCCTGCTGGGCGATGCCGCACCGCCGCCGGACGAGCTGATCACAACGTTGGAGGGCCTGGGCGCGCACGGGCTGCTGAGACTGGTCGAGGTCGCTCCGATCGGGTAGCGGCGCGGTAGGCTACCCCGATGCCGCGCACCCCCATTCCCTCGTCAGCTGCCGCGTTGCTGGCATGCGCGGTCGCGGCGTGCTCCGTCCAGGAGCCGCCGCCCTCGACCGGAACGCCCGTCGCGTCGGGCAACAGCTCCCGTGCCGCGGCGCCGGCATCGGCCACACCGTCGGCCCGAACATCCGCGAGAAGTGGAGTCGCGGAGGCGTGGGAGCACCTCCCGGACGCGCCGTTCGCCAGACTCGAGATGGCGGTCACCGCGCACGACGGGCGGGTCTGGCTCGCCGGTGGCCTGTCAGCCCTCGGTGAGGCTCTGATCGACGTCGATATCTTCGACCCCGCCAGCGGCGCATGGTCAGAAGGACCGTCCCTTCCCGCCCCGGTGCATCATGCCGCCCTCGTCTCCACTGGCGACGAGCTTCTCCTGGTCGGCGGATACCAGGGCTCAGACTTCAACCGGCCGACAGACCTGGTGCTCGTCCTGGCCGATGGCGACGCCGCCTGGCGCGAGGGAGCGCCGCTTCCCGAGGCCCGAGCGGCCGGCACCGCTGCCTGGGACGGATCGCGCGTCGTCTATGCCGGTGGCGTCGGCCCCGAGGGTGTCAGCGCCGATGTCTACGCGCTTGTCGGAGACGCATGGGAGCGCATCGGCTCGATGGCGCAGACGCGTGAGCACCTCGCCGCGACCTCGGACGGCGATGGCGCGGTCTGGCTCCTCGGCGGCCGGGTGGGCAGCCTGACGACCAACCTCGACGTGGTCGAGCTCGTATCCGGCTCATCGATCACGAGCATCGGCTCGCTGCCGACGGCTCGCGGCGGCGTGGCGGCATTCCATGCTCCCGGGCTCGGCGCATGCCTGACCGGCGGCGAGGCGCCGGAGTTCGCGTTCACCACGGTGGAGTGCATCGACGCCGATGGCACGATCGTCACGTTGCCGGAGCTCAACGAGCCCCACCACGGCCACGGCGCCGCGGTGGTCAACGGCATCGCGTTCGTCGTCCTCGGCGGGCCCGAGCCGAGCCTCAGCGCCGGGGCGACGGTCGAGTCGCTCGCGCTCGGACACTGAGCGCGGTGTTCCTCTCGGGCACATTGCTCAATGTCGCGACCGTCCTCGTCGGCACGCTGCTCGGCCTGCTCATCGGCTCTCGCATGCCGGCGCGCATGCAGGGGAGCCTCACGACCGGGCTCGGGCTCTTCACGTTCCTCCTCGGCGTCAGCATGGGGCTGCGAATCCTCACCGATCCGGCCGCGCGACCAGGCGACGAGCTCGCGGTGCTTGGGGCGATCCTGCTGGGTGTCGCGATCGGCGAGCTGCTGCGGCTGCAGGACGGCCTGGAAGCCCTCGGCGCCTGGTTCCAGCGCCGGCTGGCCCGCGACGATCGGCCGAGCCGAATCTCCGAGGCATTCATCACGGCGAGCATCGTCTTCTGCGTGGGGCCGCTCACCATCCTCGGCTCGCTCCAGAACGGCCTCACCGGGGACATCCAGCTGCTCGCCATCAAGTCGCTGCTCGACGGCGTCGCCGCCATCGCGTTCGCCGCGGCGCTTGGGCCGGGCGTCGGACTGGCGGCCCTCACCGTGCTCGTCGTCCAAGGTGGGATCGCCGCGGGCGCCTCACTGCTGGCTGGCGCGTTCGACGAGATCACCATCCTCGCCATCACATCGGCCGGCGGGGTGATCCTGCTCGGCGTCGCGCTGCGGCTCCTGGACCTGAAGCCGGTCCGGGTGGCGAGCTTCCTGCCGGCGCTCGTTCTCGCGCCGATCTTCGTGAGGGTGGCCGAGCTGATCCGCGCCGCCCTCGCCTAGCCCTTGGCGAGGGCCAGGACCGCTCGAACCTCGCCGGATTCCTCGCCGCGGGGGTCGACGATCGGCGGCGAGGCGTATCCCTCCAGCCCGGCCGGCAGCGGATCGGTCGCGAGACCGAGCTGCCGGAGGATGGCGATGCTGACCACGTCCCCCGCCCGGCGGGCGAGGTTGCCGTCCTCGATCTTCACCGCGATCCCCATCGGCCCCTCACCGAACGGAGAACCCGGCGGCAGCGCACCCGGCGGCAGGCCCATGGCCAGGACGCCCTCGGCGCCACCCTTGCTGACGATCCGATGCGGGAACGCACGCATCAGGGCGGTGTCGATCCGGCGCCGCTCACCCGCGACGAGCTCCGGGTGGGCCATCATCGCGTCGCGGATGCGATAGAGGGCCTGGCCAAGGGGTCCGTCGGCAACGGCCGAGGGATCGGCCAGGCGAGCGAAGGCGGTCGCCAGTCCTCGGATCGGCATCCCGAAGCACACGACGCCGCAGCCGTCCACGCCGGTGGCGATGTCCTCGATCGGGACGTCCGAGAGCGCGGACAGGGTCTCGGCGGCAAGGCGCTGGACGGGGTGATCGGGGTGCCAGTAGGTCTCGATCGGCCACCCGGAGGCTTTCGCGAACAGGACCATGCCGGCGTGCTTGCCCGAGCAGTTTCCGCGCAGGACCGTCGGCTGCTCCCGGTCGCGGAGGAGGCGCTGGGCAGTCTCGGTGTCGAACGGCGGGTGGACCTGGTTCTGGAGCACCGCGCTGGGGAGCCCGGCGCCGCGGAGGATCTCCTGGACCAGCCGGACGTGGCGGTCCTCCCCGCTGTGGCTGGCGGCCATGATGGCGAGGGCCTCGGTCCCGAGGCGGTACTCGTCGAAGTGTCCCGAGACCACGAACGGGGCGAGCTGAAATGGCTTGGCGCTCGACCGCGTGAACGCGAAGGCGTCCGGGTCCCCGGCCGAGGCGATCAGCGCGCCGGTCGGTGAGACGACGGCCACCGACCCACGATGGACCGATTCGACGCGGTCGCCGCGGGTCACCTCCACCAGGACCGGTGGAGCGGCGCCCTTCGTCACCGGGCGCCGGCTGCGACTACTGGCCGCCGCCGCCCTGCCTGGCGGGCTCGCCTTCGCGCGGCGCGCCAGCAGGCTGCCCCTCGCGCTCGCCCTTGGCAAAGATGCTGCTGCCCTGGCCGCCCTGGCCCCCCGGCGTTGCGGGGCCGCCCTCGGAGGCACTGCCTCCCGGTCGCGGCGATGCGCCCTGGGCCTGGCCGGGTGCTGCCTGCGGTGCGGGAGCGGGTCGCGCTCCAGGCTCGCGGGTCATGGTCACGCCGCCCTCCCAGTGAGCGCCCTCCTTGACCACGAGGACCTGGGTCTTGACGTTGCCCTTGACGCGGCCCGTGGAGCCGATCTCGAATCGCCCGCCGCAATCGACGTCGCCCTCGTAATCCCCGCTCACGATCACGTTATGCGCCTTGATGGCGCTTCGGACCCGTGCCTGCGGGCTGATGATGAGCGTCCCCTGGCATTCGATCTCCCCCTGGGCCTCGCCCTCGATGCGCAGGTCTCGGTCGCTGACGTACTTGCCGTTGAAGCGTGCATGCGGATCGATCACCGACTCGTTGCCGCGGTCGCTGGTGCGTGGGAACTCGGTGGTTGCAGGCTGTGCCACGTCGACCTCACTCGTCAGGCTATCCGGATACAGGTTCCCGACGACGTCCTCGCGCGAGAGGCTGTCCGGCTTTGTGTCTCGCTTCGATCCGAAGACCATGCTCTCCTAACCTCCTCATGGGTACCGGGGCCGGCGACGGCCTTGGGCACGGTCCGTTGCGCGATGTTCGGATGACTGGGACCGATAGCCTACCAGCATGCTGCCGTTGGCGGAATAGGGCGGCCCATCCTGCACGCGGTGTGCCCGGATGAACCCGGGGCGTCGGGCCAGGGTCCTCAACCGGGCATCGTGGGACGAGGACGAGCAACTAGAATCGGCGGCGATGCCCCTTCATGTCAGCGGCCACCCGCTGGTGGCACACAAGCTCTCGATCCTGCGCGACCGCCGGACGGAACCGAAGCAGTTCCGCGAGCTCGTGCGGGAGCTGACCTGGTTGCTCGGGTACGAGGCGATGGCGGACCTCGCCACCAGACCGCAGGCGATCGAGACGCCCCTGGAGCCGATCACCGCGGCCCGCCTGGATCCCCAGGTCGGCCTCATCCCGATCCTGCGTGCAGGTCTCGGCATGGTCGACGCCATGCTCGAGCTGCTGCCCACCGCCGAGGTCTGGCACATCGGGCTCTACCGCGACGAGCGGACGCTGAAGCCGGTGGAGTACTACAACAAGCTGCCCGATGCCGCGACGGTCCAGGTCTGCCTCGTGCTCGACCCGATGCTGGCGACCGGGGGATCGGCGTCGGCCACGATCGACCTGCTCAAGGCGTGGGGCGCCGCCCGCATCAAGCAGGTATCGCTGATCGCCGCGCCCGAGGGTGTGGCGACGCTCGCGGCCGCCCACCCGAACGTCGACGTCCATGTCGCCGCGCTCGACTCGCACCTCAACGAGCGTGGGTACATCGTCCCGGGGCTCGGAGATGCGGGCGATCGACAGTTCGGGACCTTTGCTGGTCCGGCCTCTGAGCCGGGGCATGGACCCGACGAGGCCACATCGGACGTGGTTCGACGGCTCCAGCGAGACCTCGACACCTGAGGGGCGGCCGGCCCATTTGCGTCCGAGCGCAACGAAATGTCCCGAAGGAACCGCCGCCAGACCGTTGATGCAATCGCTGGTGCCTTTGGCTGCCCCTTCGGGACACGAGCAGCATAGGAGGCGGCCGTCCTCGCAAGCAATCCCGGTTCTCCACGAGTCTTGGAATGCCTGAGTGAGTTATCCACAGGTTGTCCACATGCGTGGACATTGATGCTGGCTTGATGACCGGGCGGCGACCGATGCATCGGATACGCTGCCCCCATGCCCACCGCCGTCCCGGCATGCCCGCACTGCGCCACCGCGGGCGAGGACCCGCTCGTCTGCGACCGATGCGGTTGGCGCTGGTTCGCGAACCCGAAGCCGGCCGCCGCGGTCCTTCTGGAGCGGACGGGCGAGACGGGCGAGATCGAGATCCTCCTGCTCCGGCGCGCGGTCGAGCCCGGCCTCGGCGCGTGGGACCTCCCGGCCGGGTACCTCGATCCGGGCGAGTCGTTCGAGATTGCCGCGCGCCGCGAGACGGCCGAAGAGGCCGGGATCGAGATCGAGCTGGTCGCCCTGGCCGGCGTCTACCACTCCGCCCCGGCGAACGCCGTGTCCGCCGTCTTCCGCGCCCGCTCCACCGAGCCCGACGCGCCGGTGACGCTCGACTTCGAGTCGAGCGAGCATGCCTGGGTGGGACGGTCGGAGGTGCCTGCCTGGCTCCCGCGGATCGCGTTCGCGGCCATGGCCTCGGCGGTGGCCGATTGGGCGGCCGCCGAGCCGGAGGACTGACGGTGCCCGATGCGAGCGCTACACTCGGATCGTCCCCCGCTCGATGACGGAGACCATGCCTGAGACCCCAGTCCGCGTGGCCGTGACCGGCGCCGCCGGCCAGATCGGCTACTCCCTCCTCTTCAGGATCGCCTCAGGCGCCGCGTTCGGCCCGGATACGCCGGTCATCCTTCAGCTCCTCGAGGTTCCGGCCGCACTGCCGGCGCTGGACGGGGTGCGCATGGAGCTCGAGGACTGCGCCTTTCCCCTGCTCGACGGCGTGGTGTGCACCGCCGATGCCGCCGAGGCATTCGATGGCGCGAACTGGGCGCTGCTGGTGGGTGCCGTGCCGCGCAAGGAGGGCATGGAGCGAAAGGATCTCCTCGGGATCAACGGCGGAATCTTCACCGGCCAGGGGGAGGGGATCGCCCGCAACGCAGCAGAGGACTGCCGCGTGCTCGTCGTCGGCAACCCGTGCAACACGAACGCGCTCATCGGATCGACCGCGGCCGCCCGCCATGGCATGCCGAAGGACCGATGGTTCGCAATGACCATGCTCGATGAGCACCGAGCGTGCGCGCAGCTGGCTGCCCGCGCCGGCGTCCACGTGCGCGAGGTCCGCGATCTCGCCATCTGGGGCAACCACTCGTCGACGCAGTTCCCCGATGCCTGGCACGCTCGGATCGGCTCGCTCCCGGCACCCGAGGTCATCGGCGACGAGGATTGGCTGCGCGGCGAGTTCATCACGACCGTTCAACAGCGCGGCGCGGCGATCATCAAGGCACGCGGCCTGTCGAGTGCAGCCAGCGCGGCCAACGCGGCGATCGACACGGTGCGCGCGATCGTCGATCAGGGGGGACGCATCTTCTCGGCGGCGATCCCGGCGCCGTCCGCCGGCGGCTACGGCGTGCCGGCGGGTCTCGTCTTCGGCTACCCGGTGATCAGCGGCCCGGATGGAGTCGGCATCGTTCAGTCCATCGAGCACGACGAGTTTGCACGGCAGCGGATCGACGCCACGACCGCGGAGCTCCTCGAAGAGCGCGACGCCGTCGAGGAGCTGCTGGCATGACCGCGAAGACTCCGGCTCGCGCCGATGCTGCCGCGCTTCGCATCGGCGACCAGGAGCTCGAGCTTCCGCTCGTGCGTGGTAGCGAGGGCGACGACGCCATCGACATCAGCGGGCTGCGCGCCGCTACCGGGCTCATCACCATGGATCCGGGCTATGGCAACACCGGCGCCTGCACAAGCGCCATCACCTTCCTCGACGGGGAGCAGGGCATCCTTCGCTACCGCGGCTACCCGATCGAGCAGCTCGCCGAGCACTCCACGTTCCTCGAGGTCGCCTACCTCCTCATCTGGGGCGACCTGCCGACGCGCGATCAGCTCGATCGCTTCACGGTCGAGGTGACGCACCACACCCTCATCCGCGAGGAGATGCGCCACTTCTTCGACTCCTTCCCCGCCGATGCTCACCCGATGGCCGTCCTCGCCTCGGGCGTGGTCGGCATGAGCACCTTCTATCCCGACAGCCAGAACATCTTCGACGACGATGCGGTCGAGGTCACCATCAACCGGCTCATCGCAAAGCTGCCGACCCTGGCGGCCTGGTCGTTCAAGAAGGCCATCGGCCAGCCCTACGTGTACCCGCGCAACGACCTTGGCTACTCGGCGAATCTGCTGCACATGATGTTCGCGGTGCCTTCGGAGTCGTACGAGGTTGATCCGGCCGTTGCCGAGGCGCTCGATCTGCTCCTGATCCTGCACGCCGATCACGAGCAGAACGCCTCGACCTCCACGGTCCGGATGGTCGGGAGCACTCACGCCAACCTGTACGGCAGCATCAGTGCCGGGATCAGCGCGCTGTGGGGACCGCTCCACGGCGGTGCCAACGAGGCGGTCATCAACACGCTCGAGCGGATCGCCGCCGACGGTGGCAACGTGCAGAAGTGGGTCGATCGGGCGAAGGACCCGAACGACAGCTTCAGGCTCGCGGGCTTCGGCCACCGCGTCTACAAGAGCTTCGATCCCCGCGCCACGATCATCAAGCGAGCGGCCGATCGCGTCCTCGAGGCCACCGGCGCGGATGATCGCCTCTTCGAGGTCGCGCAGCGCCTCGAGGAGGTTGCGCTCAGCGACGACTACTTCGTGAGCCGCAGGCTGTACCCGAACGTCGACTTCTACTCCGGGCTCATCTATCGCGCCATCGGCTTCCCGAAGAACATGTTCACGAACTGCTTCGCCATCGGGCGCCTGCCGGGCTGGATCGCCCAGTGGAGGGAGATGCTGACGTCGCCGGAGACAAAGATCGGGCGTCCCCGCCAGGTCTATGTGGGCCCGGCATCCCGCGACTACATCGCCATCGAGCAGCGCTGAGTGGACGCCGCCGTCCGGGTCGAGCCCGACGCAAGCCTGTCGCCCGACGAGGTGAACGCCGCGTACGCGTGGGTCGAGTGGCCGCAGCGCGAGCCGTGGCGGCTCGAGGCGATGAGCCGCACCTGCACCTGGATCGCCGCCCGCGATGAGGACGGTGAGCTCACCGGCATCGCCCGACTGCTCGACGACGGTGGACTGCATGTGAGCCTCTGGGACGTCATCGTTCGGCCCGAGCGTCAGCGAACCGGAATCGGCACCGCGCTCGTTCGGGCTGCACTGGCTCGCTGCACCGACCGTCGGCTGGTTGCGCTGGTCAGCACCCCCGCCGCCGTGCCATTCTTCGCGGCCATGGGCTTCTCACCGGAATCGCACGGCCACCAGGCGATGTATCTGCGACCGCACATCGACTCGCACGAGCACTGAGGGTACCGATGGACCTGACCATCCTCGGACGCTCACCAGCCTCGCCGAACCCGGGCGAGGCCTGCGCCGGATACCTCGTCGAGAGCGCGGGGTCGCGGGTGCTGCTGGACATCGGCCCGGGCGTGGTTGCGCAGCTGATCGGCCGTCATCACCCCGACGAGCTCGAGGCCGTCGTCGTGAGCCACATGCATGCCGACCACATGCTCGACCTCGTCACGTTGCGCTACGTGTACCCGTGGCGGGCACGGCCGAAGGACGAGCGCCTGCGGGTCATCATGCCGCCCGGCTCGGCGGACCAGCTCCTGCACCTCGCGAAGGGGGTGGGGAGCAGCAACCACTTCGAGGACATCTTTCGCCTGTCGGAGCACGACGGCACGTCGGCCTTCCAGCTCGGCGCACTGTCGCTCACACCCGTGCGGACCCAGCACTACATCCCCTGCTGGGGCTTCCGCATCGAGGCCGATGGACGACGCCTGAGCTACACCGCGGACACCGCCCCCTGCGGCGGGATGACCGATCTCGCCGATCACGCCGATCTGCTGCTCAGCGAAGCCACACTGCGGTCGCTGGACGAGGATGCGGTCCCGCCCGAGCCACGGGGCCACCTCCTGCCGGCCGAAGCCGGTGCCATCGCGCGCGAGGGCGGGACCCGGCGCGTGATGCTGACCCACCTGCCCGTCAATGGCGACGGCGGATGGGCTCGAACCGAGGCCTCGGAGGCCTACGGTGCCGATGTCGAGGTGGCCGAGCCAGGTCGCACCTACGAGGTCTGAGCGCCCGCGTACCCCGTGGCCTCAATCGTTGCCGATCATCCAACGCGAGCGCTCGCTTCGTAACCAAGAATGACCGGCCGCCGGGACGACCCACGTGGGTCACAGCGTCAGGGCCGGCAGCGCCCAACGTGATGTTGCACCGAAAAATCGAGGAGATGGTGGAGATGGCAGACGACGGCGACAGCGGCTACGGGTGGGTCATCGGCTTCACGGCATTCGCGGCCATGATGATGCTGCTCATCGGGTTCTTCCAGGCGGCGATGGGACTCGTTGCCCTCTTCAACCAGGAGTTCTACACGGTCACGGAGGAGTATGTCTTCAAGTTCGACATCGGCCTCTGGGGCTGGGTCCACCTCGTCTGGGGCCTGATCGTGATCGCGGCCGGCTTCTCGGTGCTGTCGGGCGCCGTGTGGGCAAGGGTCCTCGGTTCGGCGCTCGCCCTGATCTCTGCGATCCAGGCATTCCTGTTCCTGCCGTACCAGCCCTTCTGGTCGATCATCATCATCGCGGCCGCTGTGATGGTCATCTGGGCGCTCACGACCCAGGTCCCGCTCGCCAACGAGGGCGACGCCGCGACCGACATCTAGGGAGCGGCGGTCCCGCCGCACGGGATGACCATTCCGATCTTCAGCTCGCTCCAGGGCTACGATCGGCGTTGGCTGCGCGGCGACATCGTCGCCGGCCTGACGGTGTGGGCGGTCCTCGTTCCGGAGGCCCTCGCCTACGCAACCATCGCCGGCGTCTCGCCGGTGGTCGGTCTCTACGCCGCGCCGGGGGCGCTGCTGCTGTACGCCGCCTTCGGGAGCTCGCGCCACCTCGTGACCGGGCCGATGGCGGCGACGGCGGCCCTCTCGGCCGCCGCCATCGGGGACCTGGTGGCTCGAGACGGTCCCGAGTTCGTGCAGCTGACCGTGACGCTCGGCCTGGTCGTCGGCTTCATGGCGCTGGTGGCGGGCCTGCTTCGCCTCGGCTTCGTCGCCAACTTCATCTCCGAGCCCGTGCTGAAGGGCTTCATCTTCGGTCTCGCGCTGACGATCATCGCCGGACAGCTTCCGAAGCTGTTCGGCATCCCGAAGAGCGAAGGGGACTTCTTCGAGGAGCTGTGGGACCTGTTCACCCGCCTCGATGAAACGAGCCTGATCACCCTGGTCGTCGGACTCGCCTCGCTCGCGGTCGTGATCGGGCTCAAGGAGGTCGCACCCGTCGTGCCCGGGTCGCTGGTGGCGGTCCTCGGCGGAATCGTTGCCGTCTCGCTGTTCGACCTCGACACCCGCGGCGTGGCCATCGTGGGCCCGATCGAGAGCGGGCTCCCGTCGTTCGGTCTGCCCGACGTCGCCATCGACTCATACCTGAAGGTCGCTCCAGCGGCCGTCGGCGTCATGCTGGTCGGCTTCGCCGAGGGCCTCGGCGCCGCGAAGACCTACGCCTCGCGAACGCATGACACCGTGGACAGCAATCGGGAGCTGATCGGCCTCGGGGCGGCCAATCTCGGAGCCGGCCTGTCGAGCGGCATGGTCGTCAACGGGAGCCTCTCGAAGACGGCGGTCAACTTCGGCGCGGGAGCGCGCTCCCAGCTCTCGGGGCTGATCGTGGCCGTGCTGACCGTGATCACCCTGCTCTTCCTGACCGGCCTGTTCGAGGAGCTTCCCGAGGCGACGCTCGCTGCGGTCGTGATCGCCGCGCTGGTGGAGCTCGTCGCCGTTCGCGATCTCGTCCGCCTGTACCGCCTTCACACGAGCGGACTGGGACGCATCTACGGCATCGCGGCACGCCCGGACTTCATCGCCGCTGTGGCGGCCCTGTTCGGCGTCCTGCTGTTCGACACGCTGCCCGGCCTGTTCATCGGGATCATCGTGTCGTTCATCCTCCTGCTGTACCGAACGTCGCGCCCGAACGTCGCGGTCCTCGGCCGTGTTCCGGGCGTCGCGCCGCAGTACGCCGACATCGCTCGCGATCCCGACAACACGCCCGTTCCGGGGATCGCCATCCTCCGTCCCGAATCGGGCCTCTTCTTCGCCAATGCCGATGCGGTGCGCGATCACATTCGGCTGGCAGCCGCCGAGCCCGGCACCCGCGCGATCGTCCTTGATGCGGCAAGCATGCCGTTCATCGACATCACCGCCGCGACCATGCTGAGCGATGTCGCGGACGACCTCGCGCGGGATGGGATCCGCTTCGTGATGGCGCGCGATATCGGCCAGGTGCGCGACCTGCTGAGCGTGGACACGGACGCAGCCACGCTCCCGGCCTATGCGACGGTGCGGGAGGCCGTGGACGCGCTGGCTGCCGAGGACGCCGACCCGGGCTGAGCGATTGCGTCCATCCGGAATCGGTCACGATCTCGTACGGCTGACAAGGTCCAGGCTATCGGCGAGCAGAGAACGAAGGAGCACCCATGGCCGAGGACCTGTCGACCCTGCAGACCCTGTTCACGTTCGCGTTCGTCGTGACCAGCATGCTGGTGATGGGCATGTCCCTCACCGTGGCCCAGATCATCGAACCGCTGCGCAACCTCCGACTCGTGCTGCTGGCCCTGGTGGCGGCCTTCGTGGTTGTGCCGGTCACGGCATTCATCCTCAAGCAGGTCATCCCGATGGACGAGCCGCTCCAGATCGGCCTCGTCCTGATGGCGTCGGCGCACGGCGCGCCCTTCCTTCCGAAGCTGGCCCAGGTCGCCAAGGCCGACCTCGCCTTCTCGGTCGGGCTGATGACCCTGCTCATCGTGGCGACCGTCATCTACCTGCCGCTCGTCCTACCGCTGATGCTGCCCGGCGTCTCCGTCGATGCGGGCCAGATCGCGCTGTCGCTCTTCGGCCAGATGCTCGTTCCGCTCGCCATCGGCCTGTTCGTGCGCGCCCGCTGGGAGGAAGCCGCCGATGACTGGAAGCAGCCTCTTGCCCAGGTCTCGAACGTGAGCCTCGTGCTGCTGCTGGTCCTGATGCTCGGGTTGAACATCGAGAACGTGATCGGCCTGTTCGGAAGCGGCGCGCTGCTCGCGACGCTGATCCTGACCGTCGTGGCCGCCGGCGCCGGCTACCTGCTTGGCGGGCCCGGCCACAGCACCCGGGGGGTGATGGCCATCGGAACCGCCATGCCGAACACGGCGGCGTCGTTCCTGGTGGCCGGCGGCAGCTTCGCCGACCAGCCCGACGTGCTCGTCTTCCTTGCGGGGGCGGGGCTCATTGTGATGGTCATCGTCTTCCCGCTGGCGGCAGAGCTTGGCAAGAGGTCGCCGGCAGGCGTAGAAAGCGTGTAGCCGACCCCGGTCCGTCGCGATGGCACGCATTTTGCCGGGATTTGACGATCCGGCAGGACGCTACACGTCGTAGTGGGGTTAAGAACAGACTGGTGTGCCCCGCCACTGGCCGCTGAGGCACATCCGATTCCCGTGCGAGAGGCCCCATGGCATCCGACACTGAGCCCGCGGCTCCGCCCATCCCGGCCAACGGGACGCGGCCCGGCGACCTCGCGGGCACCGGCGTTCCAGCCAACGGCGGCGCCATCCTCGCCTCGCTGATCATCGTCGCGGCGGTCGCGAACCTCAACCTTTCGGTCGCCAACGTCGCTCTGCCATCGATCGGCGCCGCATTCGACGCGTCGCAGACCGCGCTCGACCTGGTGGCGGTGGGCTATTCGCTCGGCCTCGCCGCGTCGGTCCTCTGGCTGGGAGCGATCGGCGATCGCTACGGCCGCAAGATGCTGCTGCTCCTGGGAGTCGGCCTCTCCATTCCGGCGTGCCTGCTGGCATCGTTCGCACCAACCATCGAGGTGCTGGTCGTGGCGCGCATCGCCGGCGGCATCTCGGCCGGCATGGCGTACCCGACCACCCTCGCGCTGATCACGGCCCTGTGGGCTCCCGGGCCCGGACGGACACACTCGATCGCCCTGTGGTCGGCCCTCGGCGGCGCGATCGCAGCGCTCGGCCCGCTCGTGTCCGGGTTCCTGCTCGAGAGGTTCGAGTGGGGATCGGTCTTCCTGGTCACGTTGCCGCTCGCCTTCGCCGCCCTCTTCATGGCGTGGCGGTTCGTGCCGGCCCACGTGAACGAGACGACGGATCCGGTCGACAACCTCGGCGGCATCCTCTCCGCGGTCCTCGTCGGGACGCTCATCCTGGCGATCAACTTCGCGCCGGTCCCGAACATGGGAGCCCTGGTGATCGGCCTGGCGTTGATCTGCATCGCGGCGACGATCGCGTTCGTCATTCGACAGCGTCGCACGAAGGATCCGCTGTACGACCTCGACATCGCTGCCCGGCCGACCTTCTGGGTCGCTGCGGTGGCGGGCATCATCGTCTTCGGATCGTTGATGGGCGCGATGTTCATCGGCCAGCAATACCTCCAGAACGTGCTCGAATACTCGACCCTGGAGGCCGGAACCGGAATCATCCCGGCTGCAGTCGCGATGGTCATCGTGGCACCCCGCTCGGCCGTCCTCGTCGAGGCCAGGGGCGCACGGTTCACCCTGCTGCTCGGGTACGTGTTCGTATTTCTCGGCTTCCTGACCATGCTGCTGCTCTGGGGTGAGGGGACCGGCTACCCCGTCGTCGCCCTCGGCTACACCCTCGTCGGCATTGGCGTCGGGTTCGCCGGCACACCCGCATCGCGATCGCTCACCGGCTCCGTGCCCGTCACACGCGCCGGCATGGCATCGGGAACGGCCGACCTTCAGCGCGACCTGGGCGGCGCGATCATGCAGTCGGTCTTCGGGGCGCTCCTGACCGCCGGCTACGCCGCTGCCGCCGCGGCGGCACTTGCCGATGCTCCGCCGAGCGCGGACTTCACCACCAGCGTGCAGAACCAGCTGACGATGTCATTCGCGGGTGCGGCTGAAGTCGCCAAGCAGTACCCCCAATACAGCACACAGATCATCGCCGCGGCGCAGGAGTCGTTCCTGGCGGGCGACCAATGG
>DATBRU010000158.1:0-4473 GCA_036560105.1 Candidatus Limnocylindria bacterium
GCGCACTCGACCGCTCACTGTCCCGGACCGGCCGGCCGCTGGACGAGGTTCTCGCTCGAGCGGGCAGCTCGCAGCGCGGGCTCCCGCTGTTCCGTGCGCGCTCCCCGCTCCTTCACTTCGTGGCCTGCTCCCCATCGATCATCCAGGTCGCGCCCGACTGGCCGCCTTCCACGCGGGTCACCGGCGCCTGGGTCGATCCCTCGCCGCCGACGCCACTTTCCGACGAGCTGAGCGCCTTCCTGGGCGAGGGGGCACAGCCGATCGTGGTCGCCTTCGGATCAATGGCGGGCGCGTCCGATGCCGTCCTCGACGCTGCGATGGCCACGATGCTCGATGGCGGCCGACGGGTCATCGTGCAGGGCGGGTCCGCGGCCTCGGTCCGATCCCCGAACCTGGCACGCATCGGCGCCGTCGACCATCGCGCGCTGTTCCCTCGCGCTGCCGCTGTCATCCACCACGGGGGCGCCGGGACGACGCATGCGGCCTGCACGGCGGGCGTCCCGTCAGTGGTCGTCCCGCACGTCGGCGATCAACCGTATTGGGCCGATCGTCTGCATCGGCTCGGGGTCGCCCCCCGGCCGCAGCCGGTGTCGAAGTTGAGGGCCGCCGAGCTGGCCGAGTCAGCCCTGTCGGCCGCCGCCGATCCGCAGATGCGCGGTCGTGCTCAGCAGCTGGCCGCGCGGCTCGCCGCCGAGGACGGTCTCGGGGCGGCCGTGGCCTCGCTCGAGACTCTCGGGCCTGGTTTCGTCAGCCCGATGGCTCCTTCGAGCTGAGGTCCGTCTCGCTCACCAACCGCCCGGATCGTTCGTACGTGCGCCATACCCCGGTCTGCCTGCCCCGATCGAACGACCCGGTCCGCATGACGCTGCCGTCCTTGCGGAAGAACTCCCACGCTCCGTGCATCTGGCCGTCCAGCAAGAGCCCGGTGGACTGGACCGCGCCCGATGCGTAGCGGTTCGTCGTTACAACGGCCTCGTCGTCGCTCATCTCCATCGGGTCCAGTACAACAAGTGGGGCAGGTCCGTGGTCGCCGCGGTCGCAGACCCGGACGCATCGGTCCTGGCAATTGCCACGATCGCCGTCCACGAGTCAAGGAGGCGCTGGCGACGCTCCCATGGGTCCTCCGCGATTGGTTCGAGGTCGTCGGCGAGGACGATCGCGACGGCGTCGCCGATGCGCTCGAGGACGCTGTCGTCCTCTTCGCGCGGATTCTCGCTCGACACCATCAGCGTTCACCCATGACACGGTGAGGTGGCGTCCCCGGCAGGATTCGAACCTGCGACATGCCGCTTAGAAGGCGGCTGCTCTGTCCTCTGAGCTACGGGGACCCCGATGCTCGCGGCCGCCCTGTTCCGAGGCGCTAGGCGGCCGCTCGGCCTCTCCGCTCGAACCAGTACCACCCAGCGGTGACAATGGTGGCTCCAAGCAGCGAGCCGATGATGCCGCTCGGTCTGAGCTCGAACCCGTCCCCGGCAACGAGGCTGAAGATGAGGCCACCCACGAACGAGCCGGCCAGCCCGGAGATGAGCGCCTTGCCCCAGTCGATGCTTCCTCGCGAGGGACGACCCAGCAGCAGCTGAGCGCCAGCACCGATGAGCATTCCGAACAGGATCAGGGCGATGAAGAACATGCCGCGGAGTATAGGCGTCGCTAGACTGCGCGGTGATGGCTGACGATCCGATCATCACCCCGGTGCAGCTCCAGCGCACTCAGCTCGATGTCGATCGCGAGCTGCTGCGCGACGAGGATCTCCTCAACGAAGAGCACCTCCGTCGCATGGACCAGGTCCTCCTGCGCCGCAACCTCGACCACGCGCGGATGTTCAGCCGCAAGCTCAGCCTCGAGCTCCAGCAGTTCGTGCATCTCTACACGCCCGAGGCCAACGAGCTCCGGCGTCGGATCGAGAAGTACATGGTCATGGAACGCATGATCGAGCGGGAGATGGCTCGCCGCCACACGTACTGAGCCACCGAGCCTCCGCCAATGCCAAAGCCCCGCCCGGAGCACGGGACGGGGCTTCATCGGCACTGTCGGCGCAGACGCTGGCCTAGGCCACCGCCTGCGCCTCGAGGCGTGGTGTCGAAGCTCCTCGGATAGCGTCGGCCTCCCGTTCCTCGGCCATCCCGGCCAGGACGGCGCGCGTCCAACCGGCCAGTCGAGGCATCTCGATCAGGGAGAACGTGATGCCGCGCGTCTCCAGCGCCGCGCTGTCCCAGCCGTTGAACTCGCGACGAGCGGCGACGCCGCACATCTCGTCGTAGAGCTCCGGCCACGATGCGCCTCGGCGGTGGTGGCAGAAACGAATAAATGCGGCCACGTCGGGCGGGGGCAGTTCCGCCGACGGGTCGTGCCGCGTCGCGGCGTCGGACACCAACGACCGCTGGGTCATGCGATAGCACCCTCCAGTGCGAGTCGAGGACCTGATGATTCCGGTGGCCGTGTGACTCAGAGAGGATGCACGACCGGGGCGGATCGTAGGCCCGATCGACGTCGATCCGGAAGGGGTCTGTCCACCAACTTGTCCACATCTTCGTCCACAACCACACCGGACCCGTACTGTTGGGGGCTGGGCGCTGCAGCCAATTGCGCGCTCGCGTAGATACGTACTTGCGCGCGGATCGCCTTACCGGCCGAACCGATCGAGACGGAAGAGGCCGATGTCATGGCGCGTGGCGCCGTCGAGCGCCAGGTCGGCCATGATCTCGCCGATCACCGAGCAGAACTTGTATCCGTGCCCCGACTCGCCCGAGAAGACGCTCACCTGGGGCGAGCCCGGTAGCCGGTCGGCGATGAAGTGCTCATCGGGAGAGTTCGTGAAGATGCAGGCCTTGAGCATCTCGGTCGGGCCGGCCGCGTCGGGCAGATAGCGCTCCACGAACGAGCGGAGGGCTGCCTCGTCGTCCGGCCGGGTCGATCGGTCGGGGTCATCGGGGTCGATCGGCTCGCGAAAGTGGTGGTACCAGCCGATCTTCAGGCCGTGCCCGTCGTGGGCCGGGAACCCGTAGTACGAGCCACTCGCGACGTCGAGGATGAAGACGGGGAACCGGTCCACGCCGAACACTTCGGGCCGCTTGGGCGTTAACCAGGCAAGTACCTGGCGCTCGGGAACGGCAAGTCGCTCCAGTGACGGGACGAGGCGACGGGCCCAGGCACCGGCGCAGATGACGAGCCGGTCCGCCTCGTAGCTCGCCGAATCCGTGGTCACCCTGACGCTCTCCCCCACCGGCTCCCACGCGCGGACCGGCTCACCGAAGCGCAGGTCGGCACCCGCGGTGCGGGCCCCATCCCGGTGTGCCTGCATCGTCTCGTCCGTCAGGAGGAAGCCTCCGTCGGGCTGGTACACGACGCGGGTCGACGGGTCGAGGTTCGCGTACACCGGGTAGCGCCGAACGAGCTCGTCGGCGTCGAGCACCTCGTGCGGCAGGTCGTGGAGCAATGCGGCCTCGAGCGCTCCGCGGAACATCGGTCCGTCCTCGGGGCCGCCCTCGAGCGAGCCCGTGGTGATCAGGAGCTCGCGGCCCGCATCGGCCTCGAGCTCGCGCCACAGCTCATACGAGCGATGCAGGAGCGGGACGTACGACGGATGCTCGTGATATGCGAGCCGGATGATTCGCGTCAGCCCATGCGACGAGCCCTGCTGGTGCAGCGGCTCGAACTGCTCGAGGCCCAGCACACGCGCGCCGCGGCGGGCCAGATGGTAGGCCGATGCCGAGCCCATGCCCCCCAGCCCGATGACGATCGCGTCAAACCGCTCGCTCACCGGTCGGAGTCTACGGAGTCGGGCTCGGGCTCGTCGAGACCCCACAGGTCGCCGACCGTGAATCCCGCGGGGAACGGGTCGTCGGGATCGACGACGTACTCGGCACGGCCGGTGATCCAGGCGCTGCCGGTGAGCTGGGGCACGACCGCGGGATGGGGACCGATGGTCGTCTCTCGCAGCAGGCGGCCCGTCCAGGTCGTCCCCAGGATCCCCTCGTGCACGAAGTCCTCGCCGATCCCGAGCTGGCCGCGCGCATGGAGCACCGCCATCCGCGCACACGTCCCGGTGCCGCACGGGGACCGGTCGAGGACGCCGGTGAACGAGGACGGCCGAGACCAATCGAGCGTCCCGCTGCTCACCACCACGGTGTTCTTCGCATGCGCCCCGGGCGCGGTCGGAGGTCCGGTGAGCTCGATGATGCTGATGCCGGCGAGCTCGGGCATGAGCGGATGGGCCACGGGAATCTGCTCGCGCGCCGCGGCCTTCACCATCTCGCCCATTCGAACGATGTCGCGCCCCTCGTCCGGGGTCACCGCCAGCCCGAGCGCCGTCGCCTCGACGATCGCATAGAACATGCCGCCCCACGCCACGTCGACCGCGACCGTCCCGAGCGTGGGCACCTCGACGGCCGCATCGAGGTGGAGGGCGAACGCCGGGACGTTCTCGAAGGTGATCGATCGGGCCTTGCCATCGCGGACCTCGGCGCGGATGCG
>DATBRU010000159.1:0-3097 GCA_036560105.1 Candidatus Limnocylindria bacterium
GTCTCGCCGGTGAAGGCGATCTTGTCGATCCCCGGGTGCGCCGCCATCGCCTCCCCCACCTCGGCACCGGGTCCCGGGACCACGTTGAGGACGCCGGGCGGGATGCCGGCCTCGAGGGCGAGCTCACCGAAGCGCAGTGCCGTGAGCGGAGTGGCCGATGCCGGCTTGAGGACCATCGTGTTGCCCGACGCCAGCGCGGGCGCGACCTTCCAGGCGGCCATCATGAGCGGGTAGTTCCACGGGATGATGGCCCCCACGACGCCCACCGGCTCGCGCAGCGTGTACGACACCACCGCGGGATTGACCACGTGGGAGCGCCCGTACAGGTGCTGGGCCGTGCCGGCGAACAGCTCGAGCGTGGCCACCGCGACCTTGATCTCCGCGGCGCACTGCGACTTCGGCTTGCCGACGTTGCGCGACTCGAGCTCCGCGAGCGCATCGGTCCCTTCGTCGAGGAGCTGGGCGAGCCTGTTCAGTGCGCGGGCGCGCTTGGCGGGCGAGGTCTTTGCCCACGCGCCCTCGAACGCCGCGCGGGCGCCAGTCACGGCGAGATCGACATCCTCGCCGCCCCCGCGGGCGACCGTGGCCAGCTCGCCACCGTGGGCCGGGTCGTACGTGGGGAACGTCGCTCCACTCGCTGCGTCGCGGAGCTCGCCGTTGATCAGGAGCTGCCGTGGGGCCTCGGTCATGGCGCGATGGTAGCGCGTGACGCTCGGGCCGCCGTCCGCGCGTTCATCTCAGATGTCCGACGCGCGCGACGGGGCAGCGTCAAAGCGGTACTGGTCCACGTCGATGACCGGCTCGTAGCCGATCGATCGGTAAATCTTGTTCGAGGTCGGATTGGCGAGGTCGGTGAAGAGGAAGACGAACCTGCGGCCGCGGTCGAGCTGGTCGTGGGTCGCGGCCGCGGTCAGCGAGGTCGCATAGCCACGGCTGCGCCGCTCGGGCGGGGTATAGACAGGGCCGATCCGCACGCCATTCGGCGTCTCGCCACCGGCGCCCACCAGCGAGACGACCTCGCCGCCGTCCACCCACACGTAGCCGGTCCGCCCGATGCCCGCGACCCAGCGATCGGCAACGCCGAGCGGATCGCGGGTCGGCGGCGCACCCGGCACGGCCTCATCACCGAAGGCGACGATCCAGCGCGCGATCAGCTCGCGGTCGATGGGCTCCACAGGCCTCCACTCACCCGATGCGGGACGCGCCGGCGGGACGACTCGCTCGAGCCGGTGGATCCGCTCAGCCAGCTCCACTCGAGCGGTCGTCCCGGTCAGGTTCGACCATCGGCCTGCGAAGCGCCGTGCCTCGTCGCTCGGCCCGAGGAGGCCAGGGAGTCCCTCGTCGGCGAGCGCATCGGCGAGCGCATCGACGGCCTCGGGGTCGTCGGACATCGACAGCACCTGGTTGTTCGGCGGCGTGCGCAGGCCGGCCGCGACGACCCGATCGCCGTCGGTCACGACCTGGAAGCGCGGCGGGTCATCGGCGTAGACCTCGGGCGATACGCGAATGGACCACGCGATGCCGAACAGCAGGTTGTGCTCGGCCTCGCGTCGTGCCAGGAAGTCGCCTGCGGCGGACAGGAAGTCGTCCACGCGCTCGAGCCGATCCACAGAGAGGGCCATGGGCGCATCTTCGCGCCTTCGAGTGACTGTTGGACGGCGGAACCGGAATCTTTGGATGACCGTGGCGCGATCGTCGGTAGGGCCCGATACTGTCGCAACCACGACACAGAGGGGACAGCTTCGATGCGAATCACCAGGACCCTGGGCATGGCCGGGGCTTTGATTCTCGCCGCCCTCGTTGGCGGGACCATCATCGGCGCGACGTTGGCGACCGACGAACCAGCCGGCCAGACCGATGACGCGCGAGGTGCGTACTGCGACACCTTCCTCGACGCGTTCGCCGCGGAGCTTGGCGTCTCGGTCGACGAAGTCACCGCGGCTGGGAAGGCCGCCGCAGGCTCAGCGCTGGACGCGGCCGTCGCGGCGGGCGACCTGTCCCAGGAGCAGGCCGACACGATGAAGGAACGCATCAACTCGGCCGAGGCCGGCTGCGGTCTCTTCAAGGCCGGATGGGTGCGCGGGTTCGGCCACGGCGCAGCCCACGGTTGGGCTCGCGGCATCGCCGGCGGGGGCGTGTTCGAAGCGGCCGCCGATGCGCTCGGCATCGAGATGTCGGACCTCTGGCCGCAGCTCAGGGATGCCGGATCGCTGGAGGCCCTTGCCACCGAGCTCGGGGCGAGCTACGACGAGGTGAAGGCCTCGGTCGCAGCCGCCGTCCAGGCGGATCTCGACGCCAGCGACCTCAGCGACGCGCGCAAGGCCCGGATCGCCGAGCGGGTGACCACCTGGCTCGACGAGGGTGGCGAGATTGGTGGGCTGCGGCCGGGTCGCGGGCACCCGGACGATCCGGAGGGCTGATCCGAGCACGCGCGGCAACTCGCGGGCGCAGAGCCGTTACGCTACGGGCATGACGAAGATCGGCTACGCCTGCATGCTCGAGCAGTTCCACCCCACCGACCTGCTCGACTGGGCTGAGCGGGCCGAGGGCATCGGCTTCGATGCCGGCTTCCAGGTCAGCGAGCATTTCCACCCGTGGACCCCGCAGCAGGGTCAGTCGGCGTTTGCCTGGAGCTTCATGGGGGCCCTCGGAGAACGCACGAAGCTTCCCTTCGGAACGGCGGTCACCTGCCCCGGATTCCGGTATCACCCCGCGGTGATCGCCCACGCGGCCGCGACCCTCGGAGCGATGTACCCGGGGCGCTTCTGGCTGGGCCTTGGCGCGGGCGAGGCACTGAACGAGCACGTCATCGGCGGCGAATGGCCCGAGATCGGCGTTCGCAGCGCCATGATGTTCGAGGCCATCGAGGTCATCGGCAAGCTCTTCAGCGGCAAGGTCGTCAAGCACGACGGCGAGTACTTCACGCTCGAGTCCGCGCGCCTGTACACGATCCCCGAGACGCCCGTGCCGATCTACGTGGCCACGGCAGGACCGGTGAACGCGAAGCGCACGGGCCGATACGCCGACGGGATCATCACCGTCGGCGCGGCCGACGAGAAGATCGCGATGCTGTGGGACAAGTTCCGCGAGGGGGCGA
>DATBRU010000160.1:0-9897 GCA_036560105.1 Candidatus Limnocylindria bacterium
GCCCTCGGCGACCGGCGGCTCTGCGACGTGCGTCATGACGATCCTCGTAATGCCGTGTGCTGGTGTCCCACGATACTCCCCGATCGGCGAGCCGTCAGTCCCCGCAGACGGTCCGATACCGAACGGGAGACGGCTCAGGACTCGGAGGCGTCGCCGCGCGGGATCTCGGCGCCGCGCAGCACGACATCGGCGCGCGTTGTTCGCCAGTCGTAGGTCATCGGATCCTCGTCAGGGCCGAGCAGGCCCCTTTCTCGCAGCCAGGCGTCGTTGAAGAGCTTGCCGACGTAGTTGCGACCGCTGTCGGGCAGCAGGACCACCATCAGTGCCTCGGGATCATCGATCTCGCGAGCCCACTGGAGCGCGGCCCACAGGGCGGTACCGCAAGACTCGCCCATCAGGATCCCCTCCGTCGCGGTGGCCGCCCGCGCGGTGAGCATGGTGTCGCGATCCGAGACCCGCAGGATGACGTCGCAGATGCGGGTGTCGTACGTCGCCGGCCAGAAGTCCTCGCCGATCCCCTCGGTGAGATATGGATGCGGGTCCGCTCCCGAGTACACCGAGCCGTCCGGATCGGCACCGATCACCTGGACCGACCCGTTGCGCTCCTTGAGGTAGCGCCCCGCCCCGGACACGCTCCCGCCCGTGCCCAGCGCAACCACGAAATGCGTGATGCCGCCCTGCGTCGCTTCCCAGATCTCGGGTCCGGTGGTGAGGTAGTGGGCCCGCGGGTTCTCCGGGTTCGTGTACTGGTCGGGCTTCCACGCGCCGGGGATCTCGCGCGCCATACGGTCGCTGACGCGGTAGTAGGAGCGCTCGTCATCGGGGGGCACGTCGGTCGGGCAGACGATCACCTCCGCCCCATAAGCGCGCAGGAGGGCGCGCTTCTCCTCCGACTGCTTGTCGGCCATCACGAAGATGCAGCGATACCCCTTCACCGCGGCCGCCTGGGCCAGCCCGACGCCCGTGTTGCCCGACGTCGGCTCGACGATCGTCCCGCCGGGCGCGAGAAGCCCGGCGCGCTCGGCCGCCTCGATCATCGGAAGTGCGATTCGGTCCTTGACCGACCCGCCGGGATTCATGTGCTCGAGCTTGGCGACGATCCGCGGCTTCACGCCGATTGCGAGCCGGTCCAGGGCGACAAGGGGAGTCGAGCCGATTGCCGCGGTGACGTCGGGCAGGATGCCCGGGCGATCAGCCAGCGCTCGCCTCTGGCTCCACCGCGGGGGGCGCGGGCGGTGCCGTCGCATCCGCATCGGCCTTCACCTCGTCGGCCGGCCTGATCATCGGCGAGCCACGGCCGATCCGATGGCGGATGATCAGCCAGGCGCCGGCCAGGACGAAGGCGATGATCCCGATCCACATCGCGGTCGGCACGCCGATGATGGTCCAGTTGTTCACGCGGTAGGTCTCGAGAAAGGTCCGCACGGCGCCGTACCACATGATGTACATGAGCACCGCATCGCCGGCGAAGAGGCGGGGAGAGAACCGGCGGATGACGAACAGGAGAACCGCGACCCCGACCAGATTGAGCGCCATCTCGTAGGCGAAGAGCGGAACGAACTGCGTGGTCTCGGGCGGAAACGCGACGAGGTCGGTCCACGGCGTTCCGGCGCGGTGCTCGGCGTCGATGGTGATGCCCCACTGGAGGCACGGAGGGAACGTCCCGTTGCCGCACTCGCTGATCGGCGGCCCGTAGAGCTCCTGGTTCACGTAGTTGCCGAGCCGCCCGATGACCTGGCCCAGCAGCAGGGCCGGGGCGAAGATGTCCATCCAGCGCGCCGTGCTCAGGCCCTTGGCGCGCGTCCAGAGCCAGATGCCCAGCGCCCCGCCCACGACGCCGCCCGGGATGCCGAGGCCGCCGTTCCAGATCTGGACGATCTCCGCCGGGTTGGCGGAGTAGAAGCCCCACAGGTGAATGACGTGGTACAGGCGTGCGCCAAGGACGCCGAGCACCATGACCAGCAGGAGCATCGACCACCCCTCGTCGGGGTCCTCGTTGAGCCATCGCGCCACGCGCGTCCCGAGCAGGCCCGCGATGAAGACGGCGGTCGCGATGATGATCCCGTACCAGTGCACCGCGATGGGACCGATCTGGAACGCGACGGAGTCGATCACCCGCCGATTCTAGCGCCGCACCCCCGATTCGGCCGATGGGGCCGCGTCGGGGAACCGATCGAGCTTCCACAGGACCGGGAAGAGCACTGTCCAGATGCCGCCGACCGCCAGGGTCGCCAAACCACCGACGACCACCGCGGGGACGACCCCCCACCACGACGCGGTGACGCCGGACTCGAACTCGCCCAGCTCGTTCGAGGCGCCGATGAACACCGCGTTCACGGCGCTGACCCGGCCGCGGATCGCATCGGGGGTCTCGAGCTGCACGAGCAGGTGTCGGATGTAGACGCTCACCATGTCGCCCGCTCCCATGACGACGAGCGCGGCAAGGCTGAGGGCGAAGCTGGTCGAGACACCGAAGACGATCGTGGCGACGCCGAATGCGGCGACGCCGCCGAACATCCAGCGACCGACGGCACGGCGAATCGGCCGGACCGCCACGATCGCCGCCAGCAGCCCTGCGCCCACCGCCGGAGCGGCGCGCATCGCCCCCAACCCGACCGGGCCGACATCCAGGATTTCACCCGCGTAGATCGGGAGCAGCGCCGTCGCGCCGCCGAACAGGACGGCAAACAGGTCCAGCGAGATCGAGCCGAGGACGACCGGGCGAGACCGCACGAACGCGATGCCCGAGAGCAGGCTGGTCCAGGAGATCGGCTCCGACGAGGCCTCCGAACGGCCGCCGCCGCGCAGTCCGGCCACCAGCACCACTCCGACGACCAGCAGGGCAAGCGAGAGCGCGTACGCCACGTCCACGCCGAACAGGACGAGGACACCGCCCAGGGCCGGCCCGGCGATGGTGGCCACCTGTCCGAGCGACGAGGTGATGGCGACCGCCTTCGGGAAGAGCGCGATCGGCGCGAGGTTCGGCAGGAGCGCCTGGCTGGTGGGCTGGCTGAAGGCGCGCACGACGCCGAACAGCACCATCACCGCGAAGATCGGTGCCGTGTCCTCCACGCCCGCCAGCGACAGGCCAAGGAGCGCCGCCGAGCAGACCGCGGCAAGGAGGTAGGTCAGGAGCTGGACGCGACGGCGGTCATAGCGGTCCGCGACGTGTCCGGCCGGCAGGACCAGCAGGATGAACGGCAGGAACTGGGACAGCGCCACAAGGCCGAGGTCAAAGGGGTTGCCCGTGGCCAGGAAGACCTGCCAGCCGACGGCCACGGTCTGAATCTGGGTCGCCACGCCCACGATGAAGCGCGACGCGAGGTAGCGGCGCAGGTCGGGGTGGGCGAGAACACTCATCCCCGGATCGGGGGCATCGGTCGACACGGTGGGCGGAGCGTAACGTTCGGCGGCCCCTTCCGCAGTCGGGCCGCAGTCCCGCCGCAGCAATCTGGCTCAAGCGCGCCGCCAGCGGCGTAGATTCCGCCCAGCACCGAAGGGTTGCCCGATGACCGATACCGACGCCGCCACCGCCGACCGCCAGCCGCGCATATCGCTTCCGCTCTCGCAGCTCGTGACGCTGTCGATCTACTGGCTCGGCATCCAGACGATCTGGGGCGGGCTCAACATCACGATCATCCCCGGCCGTCTCGACGACATCGGCCGCGACACCCAGGGCACGATGCTCGCGGTCATCATGATCGTCGGGGCCGTCGCCCCGATCCTCGTCCAGCCCACCGTCGGCGTCATCAGCGACTACACGGTCACCCGCTGGGGTCGCCGCAAGCCCTACATCGTGGTCGGCTCGCTCCTCGACGTCGTGTTCCTGGCGGGCATCGCCTTCAACAACGACTTCGTCGCCATGGTCGGGTTCTACTTCCTGCTCCAGCTGAGCTCGAACTTCGCCCAGGGCCCGTTCCAGGGGTACGTGCCCGACCTCGTGCCAGCGAAGCAGGTGGGCCTCGCCAGCGGGCTGATGGGCCTGATGCTGACCATGGGGACCATCCTTGGCGTGGGCATCGCCACCCTCGGCGGGCTGACCGGCAACATTCCGCTGTCGATCCTCGCTCTCGGCGCGGTCGAGGTCGCGACGATGGTCATCCTCGTCCTCACCGTGGACGAGGGGCCGGCCGGGCCTCCACGGACACGCCCCTGGCGTCAGATCGCGATGTCCGCCTGGGGCCGGGACATCCTCGCCCAGCGCGACGTCCTGTGGCTCCTCCTGGTCCGCCTCCTGTTCCTTGGCGCCTACAACGCGACGCTCATCGCGGTCGGCTACTTCCGCCGCTCCCAGGGCCTGAGCGACGCCGATGCCGACACGACGGTCTTCGTGGCCACCGCGATCGTCGGCGTCTCCACCGCGCTGGCAGCCATACCCGGCGGCCGCCTGTCGGACCGGTTCGGGCGGCGGCCGGTCATCTGGGCCGCCTCGCTCATCGCCGGAATCGGACTCCTCGGGGTGGCGCTGGCGCCGAGCCCTGCCTTCGCGATCGCCTCCTGGGTGCCGTTCGGCATCGGCATGGGAATCTTCCTGTCGGCCGACTGGGCGCTGATGGCCGATGTCATCCCCAAGGAGACCGCCGGGCGCTACATGGGCATCCTGAACGCCGGGACGGCGATGGCGGGACCGGTCTTCATCATCGTCGCCGGGCCGATCCAGGACCTCGTGGCGGGGACCGTCAGCGACCCCGCCGGCCCCCGCGCGGCGATGGCGGTCGGCGCCGGCTTCCTGGCGCTCTCGGCACTGGCCCTGACCCGCGTCAACCCACAGCGCCGGGAGCTCCAAGAGCCCATGGCGGCTGCCGCGAGCACGTGACCACCGCGCCATCGACGCCGGCGCCGGATCGTAAACGGGCGGCGCGGACGGGGCCGCGCGAGCTGAGCGTCGAGGTCACCCTGCGCTATCGGCTCATGTGGGGCCTGGTCCGTGCCGTGGTGCGACCCCTGTTCAGGGTTCGGGTCGAGGGCCTCGAGCACTGGCCCAAGCCGCCGTTCCAGGTCGTGGCAAATCACCACAACGGCTGGGATCCGCTGTTTGTCATCGCCGCCGTGCCGCTCGAGCCGCGCATCACCTGGTTCGGGCCGAAGGAGTCCGACTTCAGCCGCGGCTTCAAGAACCGGGTGATGGGCTACTTCGGCGGCATGATTCCGTACAACCCGGAGAAGACATCGCTGACGAGCGCCGTGCGTGCCGTGCGACGTGTCTTTGAGGCCGATGGCGTGCTGGGCATCTTCGCCGAGGGACGCATCGGCTTCCGGGAGTCCGAGCTCCTGCCGTTCGAGGAAGGGGCCGCCGCCTTCGCGGTCGCCTCGGGCGTGCCGGTCGTGCCGTGCGCCATCGTCGGCAGCACCGACCTGTGGTTCCGCAAGACCATCACCGTCCTGTTCGGCGCTCCCATTGCGACCGATGCCGTCCGCGGCCGCGCGGCACGCGCCGAGCTCGAGGGCAGCATTCGAAAGGCCGTCGCCGCCCTGCTGCCCGCCACCGAACCGCGGCTCCCGCGTAGGAGGCCTCTGTCCTTCCTGACCGATCTGCTGAACGGCGCGGACGACATCGCGCGGCGCGGAGACGAGCGCTAGCATCGGCAGGGCATGCTCCCCGTCATCTGGACGACCTTCGCCGTGCTCGCGGTGGGCGGCTTCCTGGTGATCGCCGCGTACTGGCTCGACGTGCAGGACCGGCCGGACCTCGGCTCGCGAGCACGCATGGGATGGAGCGTCGCGGTCTTCGTCTTCCCCGTCTCGATCCCGGCCTACGCCTTCCTGGGTGGCGGCGGGTGGCCGACCTTCCTGCGCGTGGCGAGCTTCCTGCCCGCGATCGCCTTGGGCCTGTTCTTCGGGTTCGCCTTCGGCGCCTTCAGCTGACGCGGCGGCGCGGCTCGATCACGAAGGCCCAGGCGGAGACGACGATGACGACCACGCCGGCCGCGAGCGCGACGACAAGCGCAACGGGGACTTCGAATCCATCAGCGTCCGCCGGCGCTGGCTCGGGCTCGACGATCGGCTCGCCGAGCTCTTCCATGGCCGCCGCCTCGATCTCCTCGTCGGCGAGGAGGACGTTGCCGGAGCACAGCCCGGTCCAGGCCTCGCCCTCCTGGACGTTGGCGAAGACGAGCCATCGTTCGTCGATGCCGAACGCCGTGCCGCACGAGGCCCCGTCCATGGCGGTCGCCGCCACGATCTCGGCATCGGTCAGGTCGCCCTTGAAGACCTGGTCGACCGCGAAGGCGTAATGCACCGGATCGGCGGTGTTGACGACGTCGCCCGGTGGCGGCGCCTCGAAGGCCGTGGCCGTGCCGGTGAAGACGATGTCGGCGAAGCCGACCGAGTCGGTGATGGTGGCCTGGGCGCAGGAGCATGCCAGGACCGTCGAGACAGGGACGGCGGAGAGCGCGCCGGCAACGAGGACGGCCATGAGGCCCCGCGTCACCCGAGCGGCGAGGATCGACGTCATGCGGCGCAGGACGCTTTCGGATGCCGCCCGGTTCCATCGGCCGATCCCGCCTAGAATCGGCACTCATGCAGACCGAAACCGCCCGCATGACCGATGCGGCCGTTGAATACCTTCGCGAACACGACGCCGAGCATCTCGAGCAGCTCGACGACTTCCTTCGCATCCAATCGGTCTCGGCCGATCCTGAGCGCGCGTCGGAGGTGCGTCGCACAGCCGAATGGATCGTCGCCGAGATGTCCCGCATTGGCGTCGAGCGCGCGACGATTCACGAGACCTCTCACCATCCTATCGTCACCGGCGAATGGCTCCACGCGGGCGAGGACGCGCCCACGGTCCTGGTCTACTGCCATTTCGACGTGCAGCCGACCGACCCCGACGACGAGTGGATTCGCCCGCCGTTCGAGCCGCGCCACGAGGACGAGCGCATCTACGCGCGAGGCGCCGGCGACGACAAGGGCCAGCTCTTCATGCATCTCAAGGCGGTCGAGGCCTGGATCGGCACCGCCGGTCGGCTGCCGGTCAACCTGCGCTTCTTCTTCGAAGGCGACGAGGAGGTCGGCTCCGCGCCGATCGAGCAGTTCATCGACGAGCATCCCGAGCTGCTTCAGGCCGACGTGTGCGTCGTGTCGGACGGCGACACGTTCGACGACGAGGGGACGCCGGCCATCGGCTACGGGCTGCGCGGCATCGCCTACTGGGAGGTCAGGGTCCAGGGCCCGGCCCACGACGTCCACTCCGGCCAGTACGGTGGGGGCGTCGCCAACCCGGCGAACGTGCTCGTCACCATGCTGGCCTCGTTGACCGATGCCGACGGCCGCTTCACCGTTCCCGGCTTCTACGACCGCGTTCGCGACCTGGCCGATGAGGAGCGTGCCGGCTACGCGGCCCTCCCCTTCGACGAGGCCGCATGGCGCGACGAGACCGGGGTCGCGGCCGCCATGGACGGCGAGCGCGGATTCACGCTCAAGGAACGCCTCTCCGCGCGCCCGACGTTCGACATCAACGGCATCTGGGGCGGCTACACCGGTGATGGCGCCAAGACGATCATCCCGGCGTGGGCCGCCGCGAAGATCAGCACCCGGCTGGTGCCCGACCAGGACCACCGCGAGATCGAGAAGGCCGTGGAGTCGCACCTCGCATCGATCGCGCCGCCGAGCGTGACGGTCACGGTCCGCATCATCCACGGCGGGGCACCGGCGATCACGCCGCTCGACCACCCGGGCATCGCCCCTGCCGCCCGAGCGCTCGAATCCGGCTTCGGCTCGGCACCCCTGTTTCAGCGCTCGGGAGGCTCCGTGCCCGTTGTGGCGTCCCTGGATGCGAAGCTCGGCCTGAAGACGCTGATGATCGGCTTCGCCAACCCGACGGGCAACTTTCACGCGCCGAACGAGTGGATGAGCCTGCTGAATATCCGGGCCGGCCTCGTCACGCTGGTCCACCTCTGGGCAGAGCTTGGGGCAATGAGCGGGGACGACCTCCGCACCTGACCAGGTCACACCAGTGCGACCACCAGGCTCGTGGTAGTCTGCCCCGACAAGATATCGGAGATTTCGACGCACGTGCCGCAGTCCCCGCGCCCCGATGCACCGGGTGATCCATGGCTCCCCCTTGGCGAGGCCTCGCGGCTCGTGGGCGTGGGACACGACACGCTCCGTCGCTGGGCCGATACCGGCAAGGTGCAGAGCTACCAGACCCCAGGCGGCCACCGCCGATTCCTGCGTTCGAGCCTCGAGGCCATGATCAACAGCCCGCCTCCGCCGCGTTACGGAGTCGAACGCCTGCCCGATTCGCGGCAGACGATGGCCAGCGAGCTCCATCGGCGCATGCAGCGCGCCAGCCACGCCGATCAGCCCTGGCAGTCGCGCCTCTCCAGCGAGCAGCGCACCGACTTTCGACGCTGGGGCCAGCGGACGTTCGACCTCGTGATCGAGTACGTGGCGGCGACGAAGAAGGCCGAGCGCCAGCTGCTCATCGGCGAAGCGGAGAAGATGGGCGCGCTCTACGGAGCCGAGGCGTCAAAGGCAGGCCTCACCCTGGCCGAGACGGTCGAGGCGTTCCTCTACTTCCGGTCTCCGGTGCTCGACGCGATCGTCGGTCAACTCCGACGCCGCTCGGCGGATGTGTCGGACGTCACGGTCGCCTTCCATGAGGCCAACGCGGCGATCGACAGCGTGCTCGTGGCCCTGATGAGCTCGCATCGCGAGAGCCGCTAGGCGACGACGTACAGCTCCGTCGAGGTCGTGTTGAGGCGCTCGCCACCGTCGGCGGTGCAGGCGACGATGTCCTCGATCCGCGCACCCCACGTGTCGCGGATGTAGATGCCCGGCTCGATGCTGAAGACGTTGCCCTCCACCAGCGGCTCGTGGTTCGAGGCCACGATGTAAGGCTCCTCGTGGGTCTCGAGGCCGATGCCGTGGCCGGTCCGATGCAGGAAGGCGTCGCCGTATCCGGCCTCGGTGATGATCTCGCGGGCGACGGCGTCGAGCTCGGCGCCGGTGATGCCCGGCCGGACCGCGGCGCAGGCGGCGGCCTGTGCCTCGCGCAGCACCTCGAACAGTGCGAGAAAGTCGGCGGGTGGATCGCCGATGAATGCCGTCCGCGACGTGTCGCTCGTGTAGCCCGACCGCGTGCCGCCGATGTCGAGCACGATCGCGTCCCCGGCATCGATCCTGCGACTGCCGGCCGAGTGATGCGGGCTGGCCGAGTTCGGACCGGAGGCGACGATGGCGAAGCCCGCGTCGTCGTGCCCAGCCTGGATCAGCAGCTCGCGGATGCGCCGGCTCACCTCCGACTCCACTCGATCCGCGAGAGGTTCGGCCACGATCGCCAGCATCGCCCGGTCGGCAGCCTGCGCTGCGGCTCGCAGGAGATCGATCTCCTCGGGACTCTTGACGCGTCGCAATCCGCTCATCGTCGGGCCGGCGGCCACGAGCTCCGCAGGGTCGAGGGCGGCACGCAGCCGAAGCGCGAACCGCGCCCACATCTGGTCCTGGAGGGCAACCCGCAGGGCGCCCCCGACCAGGCCGCGCACGAGCTGGATCGGGTCATCGGTCTCATCCCACGGGAGGACTTCGATCTCGTGCTCCAACCCATCGAGCTCGTGGCGAGCAAGGGGCTCCTCGAGACGGGGCACCACCAGGGCCGGCTCGCCTTCAGCGGGCACGACGAGGCAGGTGAGTCGCTCCATGGCCGGAGCCCGATAGCCGAGGAGGTAGGCGTAGTCCTCGGACGGGGTGATGAGAAGCGCGTCGATACCCCGTTCCGCGGCCGCACCGGCAGCTCTTCGCAGCCGATCCCGGTGAATCGAAGCCGATCCGAGCCGCGAGGCGGTCGCGCTATTGGTCATGATGGCAGCGTACACCGATGGGTCATTGATCGCGGCCCCGCTGCTGGCATGATGGTTGGAACGCCGTTGTGTGACACTGTCATACATCCGATTGCGG
>DATBRU010000161.1:0-3969 GCA_036560105.1 Candidatus Limnocylindria bacterium
GGCACTGCGCTTCGGTGAGCTCGCCCTCGAGGCCGGCATCCCGCCCGGCGTCCTCAACGTGGTCCCGGGACCCGGTGCCGAGGTGGGGGAGGCGATGGCGGCGCACCCGGGGATCGACAAGATCGCCTTCACCGGCGAGACCTCGACCGGCCGCCGGATCGCCGCGGTGGCGGCCGAGTCGCTGAAGCGGGTGTCCCTCGAGCTCGGCGGGAAGTCACCGAGCCTCGTCTTCGCCGACGCGGACCTCGATGGCGCCGTGCTCGGATCGCTGTGGTCGATCTACTACGCCGCCGGACAGTCGTGCGAAGCGCGATCGCGGATCCTGGTGCAGGACGAGGTGTACGACGCGTTCGCATCGGCGTTTGCCGAGCGGGCGAAGTCCCTGACCGTCGGCGATCCCCTGGCCGACGAGACGAAGGTCGGATCGCTCATCAGCCGTGCCCACGCCGAGCGCGTTCGCGGCTTCATCGAGCTCGGCCTGTCCGAGGGCGGCGAGCTGCTGGCCGGCGGTGACCTGTCTGTTGACGCGAGCCTCGACGCAGAGGCGTTCGTCGCCCCGACCGTCATCGGCGCCGTCGAGAACGGATGGCGGATCGCGCAGGAGGAGGTCTTCGGCCCGGTCGTGACGCTGACCCGCTTCGCCAACGAGGCGGAGGCGATCGCCATCGCCAACGACGTGCGCTACGGGCTGGCCGCCACGGTCTGGACCGGCGACGGCGCGCGTGGCCACCGCGTGGCACAGCGCATCCGCTCCGGAGCGGTGGGCATCAACACGCCGTTCGTGGCGTTCCCCGGGGTCCCGTTCGGCGGATTCAAGGAGTCCGGCTACGGGCGCGAGCAATCGATCGAGGCCCTCGATCTCTACACCGAGACGAAGGCGATCCTCCAGTCCACCTCCGCAAGGCCCCTGAACCCGCTGGGGGCCTGACGAGAAACCGGTGCGCGGACGCCACGGCGTCGTCCATACTCGCCCCGATATCGAAGCATCGGCGCCGATGCGTCACCGGAGGCGACGAGAGTGCCCCTCGCGAGCCGCCAAGCCAATGTCCCACGTCGCGCGTGGCAACGCGCAAGCCCCGTGTTCGCCGCCGCCACGCTCCTGCTCATGGCGCAGCTGGTCTCGGCAGGATCCACGACCGTCTCCTTCGCCGACTTCGGCGACACCTCGCTGCTCCAGATCAACGGCAACGCCGCGACCGCCGTGGAGGGCGGCGCCACGGTCCTGCGCCTCACGCCGGCCGCGGGCGACCAATCGGGCAGCGCGTTCCTGATCGATGGCATCACCCTCGAGGCTGATGCGTCGTTCAGCACGAGCTTCGAGTTCCAGATCACTGGTGAGGCCGGCGGCATCGGCGACGGCGATGGCGGCGGCGCGGATGGGCTCGCCTTCGTCGTGCAGACCGTGTCGAACACGGCAGGTGGGTCCGGCGGGGGCATCGGCTACGAGGGCATCGTCGACAGCATCGCGATCGAGTTCGACACCTACGACAACGGCGAGATCAGCGGCAACCACGTCGGCCTCGACCTTGGCGGCAGCGTCGCATCGGTGACCGCGGTCGACATTCCCACGCGCATGAACGACGGCAACATCTGGTACGCGTGGATCGACTACGACGGCGCGACGGACACCCTCGAGGTGCGCCTCGACCAGGTCAACGTGCGGCCCGCCCTCGCGACCCTGACCGCAACGGTGGATGTCTCGACCGTCATCGGCGCGACAACGGCGTTCGTCGGATTCACGTCCGGCACGGGTGCCGGGTGGGGCAACCACGACGTTCGCTCCTGGACGTTCATCAACGACTTCAATCCGGTTGGGGTGAACGAGCCGCCGAGCGCAGACGCCGGCGCTGACGCCACGCTCACCGAGACGAGCGGTGGGACCTCCGTGACGCTGGACGGCAGTGCATCCACCGATCCGGACGGTGACGTGCTGACGTACACCTGGACCGGCCCGTTCGACGGCGGCACGGCAACGGGCGTGAGCCCGGCCGTCGTGTTCCCGGGACCGGGAACGTACGAGGTGACGCTCACCGTGGATGACGGCAACGGCGGCACCGCCACCGACACGATCCAGATCACCGTTGCGGCGGGCCAGGCATCGGCCACGCCGGTGCCCGCCTCGACGCCGGCGGCAACTCCCGCCGCATCGGAGGCCGCGGTCCCGAATACCTCGGTGCTGCCGGCAGGCGGGTCCACGATCGCCCTACTGGCGGTCGCCGTCGGAATCACGCTGCTCCTCGGCGTCTGGAGGATCCTCGCCGTCCGCCGGGTCCGCACCCGCTAGCCCCGCGGTTGCGGCACGGGTCGAGCACCCGTACCGTGACGGGGCCATGTCAGACGCCGAGCGTTCCTGGTTCGATCGCTTCCCCGAAGGCTGGTGGGGCTACAGCTGGTCACCGCCCAACCCCATGAGCGCGGTCGAGATCATCGGCACGCCGGCTATCGATGCCCGCCTGATGGCGACGCTTTGGGCCGTCGTCAGCCGTCGCCGCTCGGTGATGCTGAGCTCCGAGGCACCGCACGCGGGAAAGACCACCACGCTCTCAGCGCTGGTCGACTTCCTGCCCGACGACACGACGGGCATCTTCGTGCGCGGCTGGTGGGAGGACTACTCCTGGATCGACCAGGTTCCGGCGGGCACCGGATATCTCCTCATCAACGAGATGAGCGACCACCTGCCGATCTACGTCTGGGGCCGTGCGGCACGGGGCGCGCTGATGCTGGCCGGCAAGGGCTGGGGATTGGGCGCAACGATGCACGCCGACTCGCTGTCTGAGGCGCTCGACAGCCTGCGTTCCAGCCTTGGCGCAACCGATGCGGACCTCGCCGGACTGACGGTCTACCTCCAGTACTCCGCCTACGCAACGCCGGCCGGCATGTATCGGCGGGTCGAGGAGGCATGGCACCTGCGCCTCGACGCCGATGGGGCCCTGGATCCCATCCGCCTCGGCGCGATCGAGGGCGATCGGTCGCCGATCCTCACGGGCGCTCAGCGCCTTCCATCGCCGCCGATGCTCCCGTCCGACGGCGGGCGGTCGACGCGGCCCTTCCTGCACGAGCCGGCGGGGTATGCCGCCCTTGCGTCGACCTTGGGCCTGTCGCCCGATGCGTTCGCCGACGAGCTGGCGGAGCGCTCCGAATTTCTCGAGGACCTTGCGCGCCGCGGGGTGTGCGATCCACCGTCGGTGGCCGTCGCGATCAGGTCGCGCTGACGCATGGCGTGGTCGTTGAACTCAACGGATTGAGGCCAATGCACGCGAACCCTGCTGCAGGTGCGATTCCCACGATGCACTGACGGCCGCGCCGCGTGGAGTGCGGCGCGGCGCGGCGCTGGTGCGTGGCTGTCCTCGGTGGAGTGCGGGAATGACGCCCGGATCGGGCCTTGTGTGAATTGGCCTCAATGCGCTGAGCCGACCTGGGTCGCCCGTGGGCGGGGGAGCGGCGGCGGTGGTAGCCTCGACGAGTGAGTCCTGACCGCGACCGGCCGTCCGCCACGACCCTCGGTGAGCTGCGCGCCTCCGGCTACCGGAGCCGGAGCGTGAAGGATGAGATGCGCGCCAACCTGCTGGCGACCATCCGCGAGGGCCGGCCATTCCTGCCGGGGATCATCGGCTATGACGACACCGTGCTGCCGCAGCTCGAGAACGCCATCCTCGCAGGGCAGGACGTCATCCTGCTCGGGGAGCGCGGGCAGGCGAAGAGTCGCATCGCGCGATCGCTGGTCGGCCTGCTCGACCCGTGGCTCCCGTATCTTGCCGATACCGAGCTCCACGACGATCCGCTCCACCCGGTCTCGCCCGCCGGCCGGCAGATCGTGGCCGACGAGGACGACGCGGCCCGCATCGCATGGTGGGCGGCGGAGGATCGCTACAGCGAGAAGCTCGCGACCCCGGACATCAGCATCGCCGACCTCATCGGTGAGGTCGACCCGGTCAAGGTGGCCGAGGGACGCTACCTGTCGGACGAGCT
>DATBRU010000162.1:0-16554 GCA_036560105.1 Candidatus Limnocylindria bacterium
GCCGCCGGCGTCGCCGAGCTGGAGCTGGCCAACGCCCTCGTCCTCGGGACCATCGTGACGGCCGTCGCCGCGCTCTTCGCCGTGCGGCGATTGGCGAACGTCGAGCTCCGGGGGGAGACGGCCTGACCGTGGAGCTTCCGCCTCCCTGGGGCCACCGGTGGGCCGGCCGCCTTGACGAGCTCGTGATCGACAGCGAGGCCTTGACCGACAATGCGCTCGGGGATCCGCGTCAGCGCCCCCTGTACGTGTACACGCCTCCCGGCTACGACGACGACCCTGAGCGCCGATACCCATCGGTCTATCTCATCCAGGGGCTGACCGGGCAGCTCGACATGTGGCGCAATCGGAGCTTCGGTGGGCCGACGGTGGTCGAGGCCGTGGATGCCTGGTTCGCCACGGAGGGAACGGCGCCGGCCGTCGTGGTGTTCGTGGACGCCTGGACCAGCCTGGGCGGCTCGCAGTTCGTCGACTCGCCGGGTACGGGGCGCTACCACACGTACCTGTGCGGCGAGGTGGTTCCGTTCGTCGATGCGGGGTACCGCACCCTCGACGCGGCGGCGCACCGTGGCATTGCCGGGAAGAGCAGCGGAGGGTACGGGGCCATGATCACGCCGATGCTCCGTCCCGACCTGTTCGGCGGCCTCGCGACCCACGCGGGGGACGCCCTGTTCGAGGCCTGTTACCTGCCCGAGTTCCGGGAGGTGGCACGGGCGCTGCGCGATGGGTACGACGGGTCATACGATGCCTTCTGGGCCGACCTGCGATCGCGTCCGGGCCGCTCGAAGAAGTCCGATGGCGTGCTGCTCAACGCGTGGTGCATGGCCGCCTGCTACTCGGCCGATGCCGACGGCACGGTGCAGCTGCCGTTCGAGCCTGACACGGGTCGCCTGCTGCCCGAGGTCTGGGACCGATGGCTCGCCTGGGACCCGGTCCGGATGGTCGCCGGGCATGCCGATGCGTTGCGCGGGATGCAGGCGATCTGGATCGACGCCGGACGAGGCGATGAGTACTACCTCGACCTCGGCGCCGAGGCGTTCCGCGCCGAGCTCGGCTCGATCGGCATCGGGGAGCCCGTCGTTCGGTACGAGCTCTTCGACGGCACCCACGCCGGCATCGCGTGGCGCTATCCCGAGGCGATTGGATGGCTGGCAGAGCGCCTCTCGGCGTGACGGGGTGTTGGCACGCTGCACGCTATGGTGACCGGGTAGGCCGCCGAACGGCCAACCGATCACTGACGCAGCAGGAGACGACCGACACATGACGTTTCGGCGCGACGTCGAGCTCGATCCCGGCCAGGTCCAGGATCGTCGGGGACGGCGCATCAGGGGAGGCGGGCTCGCCATCGGCGGTGGGCTCGGCACGATCGGCACGATCGTCGTGGTCGTCCTGCTGCTCCTCACCGGCGGCGACCTCGAGGGCCTCGGACTCGGCGGCGTCCCGGGGGCCGCGCCGGAAGGACCGCTCGGGAGCCAGGCAACCGACGAATGCCGGACCGGCGCCGATGCGAACGAGCGGCAGGACTGCCGCATCGTCGGCAGCGTCAACAGCCTGCGCGCCTATTGGACCGATGCGTTCGCCGATGCCGGCGAGCAGTACAGCGAGGCAGCGACCGTCCTCTTCACCGATTCGGTGAGCACCGCGTGCGGTGGCGCGACCAGCGCGGTCGGGCCGTTCTACTGCCCGCTTGACCAGACGATCTACATCGACCTGGGCTTCTTCAACGAGCTGGAGACGCGTTTTGGTGCGCAGGGCGGGCCCTTTGCCGAGATGTACGTCCTGGCGCATGAATATGGCCACCACGTCCAGAATCTGCTCGGCCTCCTCGACGCCGGCCGTGACACCGGCGCCGGGGGCGGCGCCGTGCGCGTCGAGCTCCAGGCCGACTGCTTCGCCGGGGTCTGGGCCGCGAACGCGGTCGAGACCGGCTTCCTCGAGCCGATCACGCAGGACCAGGTGAACCAGGCGCTCGATGCCGCCGGAGTCATCGGCGACGACCGCATCCAGGAGCAGACCAGCGGCCAGGTGAACCCGGAGACCTGGACGCACGGATCCTCCGCACAACGCCAGGAGTGGTTCCGGAACGGCTTCGAAGGCGGATCCGCGAACAGCTGCGACACCCAGAACGCCGACCTCTGACGACAGGAGACACATGAGCCTCCGGCCCTTCCGGTTCCTCGCGGACGCGCGCGACATCGCCACCGTCTCGGAGCTCACCGAGACGGTTCGCCACGCCGAATCCATCGGAATCGATACGCTCGTGGTCCCCGACCACCTCATCCCGCAACTGGCGCCGGTGCCCGCCATGGCGGCCATCGCGGCGGTCTCCGATCGCCTCCGCATCGCCGCGTTCGTGCTGAACAACGACCTCCGCCACCCCGCCGTCCTGGCCCAGGATCTGGCCAGCCTGGACGTGCTCTCGGAGGGTCGCCTGGACGTCGCGATCGGCGCGGGCTGGAACCGGCCCGAGTACGAGGCCATCGGCCTCCCGTTCGATCCCACTCCGGTACGCCAGGCGCGGTTGGCCGAGGCGATCACCGTGCTCAAGGGATGCTTCGCCGAGGGATCGTTCAGCTTCGCCGGCGAGCACTACACGATCACCGACTTCGATGCGCATCCCAAGCCGGTGCAACAGCCGCATCCGCCGTTCCTCATCGGCGGCGGCGGGCGGCGAACGCTCGAGCTTGCGGCCCGGGAAGCCCAGATCGTCGGGCTCGCGCCGAGGATCCTGGCGGGCGGCGGTCCGGACCCGGCATCGGTGACGTTCGAGGGCACACGCGAGAAGATCGAGTGGGTGCGCGAGGCGGCCGGCGAGCGGTTCGAGTCGCTCGAGCTCAACGTCTACCCCTCGATGACGGGCATCAGCATCACCGATGAGCCCCTCGCCGAGGCGGCGGCCGTCGCCGAACGCCTGACCGAGCGGACCGGCGTCCCCGTCACCCCCGAGGAGCTGCTCGACTCGCCCCACATCTTCATCAACACGCTCGATGGGTTCGTCGAGAAGTTCCTGCGGCTGCGAGACGAGCTGGGCGTCACCTCGATCATGGTGGGCGCGGTGGGCGAGATGGACGCCGTCGTGGAACGCCTGGCCCTGTCATGAAGCGCTTCTGACCTTGCGCGAAAGGGATCGATATACCATTTGTGGTATATCCGCCCCTTGGGGCGTCGCTTCCGAGTCCAGCCAAGCCGGTGCCCGCGCGGTGCGATATCGTTATGCGGTGCGGGAGTAGCTCAGTTGGTAGAGCGGCAGCCTTCCAAGCTGCATGTCGCGAGTTCGAACCTCGTCTCCCGCTCCAACTCCACCACGCAACCGCGTGCCTGATTGGCGCAGCCCCAGAGGTGACCATCCGATGACGCTGCCATCCGCGACCGTCGCCATCTCTCGCGACCAGAATCATCTCGCGTGGGACCCGGCCATCGAGCCGGTCGCCAGCGTGGGGTCGGGTGAGGTCGTCGAGTTCGACTGCCTGGACGCGTCGAACGGCCAGATCACGGCGGTATCGACCACCGACTCCCTCGCGACGCTCGTCTTCGACCAGGTCGACCAGGTCACCGGACCGGTATCGGTGGAGGGAGCCGAGCCGGGCGACACGCTCCAGATCGACCTCCTCGACTTCCGGCCCGCCGACTGGGGCTGGACAGCGTCCATCCCCGGGTTCGGCCTGCTGGCGGACGACTTCCCGGACGCGCACCTGAAGATCACGCACCTGCCCGCCGAGGGCCCCGTCGAATTCTGGCCGGGCATCCGCCTGCCGATCGCGCCCTTCTGCGGAGAGCTCGGAGTTGCCCCGCTGACCGGGCCGCTGTCGACCATTCCGCCGGACCTGCACGGCGGGAACATGGACACCCGGCACCTCGTCGCCGGTTCGACGCTGTTCCTGCCGGTATTCCACGCCGGAGCGCGGTTCTCGATCGGGGACGGCCATGCCACCCAGGGCGATGGCGAGGTCTCGGGGACGGCGATCGAGACGCCGATGCGAGCACTCGTGCGGCTCAGCGTACGTAAGGACCTTCATCTCAGCGGCCCCGAGTTCGTGGCAGCCCCCGATCCGCACGCCGCACTTCGCAACGGCGCTCGCTACGCGACCGACGGCATCGGTCCGGACCTGATGCAGGCGGCTCGGGACGCGCTGCGACGGATGATCGACTGGCTTGGTCGCGAGCACGGGCTCGACTCGATGCAGGCTTACCTGCTGGCCAGCGTGGCGATCGACCTGCGTATCAGCGAGATCGTGGACGTGCCGAACTTCGTCGTCACCGCCCACTGCCCGCTGGGGATCTTCGACTAGGCGTCGGGCCGGCGCTCGGCGCCGGCCCGTATCGGTCCTCTAGCTCTCGGGCGGCAGCTCTTCGCCGCCGTAGACCTCGCCCACTCGGCCGAGCGCCGCGGGATTCATCGCGCGAAGGCCGAAGTAGATGATCACGCCCAGGATCATCCAGACGCCGACGATCGGCGCGCACCATCGCAGCGCAGTCTCGTACGGGGCGAGCTCGATATCGAGAATCGGGATCGTGACGCCGCCGATCACGGCAAGGACCGCCGGGATCATGGCGATGACGCCAAGGACCGGAACCACGAGGTGCTTGATCGGGTTGAACTCGTCACGGCGCTCACCCAGGAAGTAGCCGATACAGGCGAGGTTCACCGCGATGTAGATCGCGGCGAAGATGAGCCCGAGCATGGTGCCGAGGAACACGTAGACGTTGAGCCCGCCAAAGCTCGCGGCTCCCTCAGGGGTCGGGAACGGATCGTTGGCAAGCACCAACCCCAACGCGACCGCGATGATCATCGCGGTGATTGCCTGGAAGTGGACCGCGTTGACGGGAGCGCGGGTCGTCGGACTGACCGCGGCGAAGAAGCGCGGCAGCAGCGAGGCCCGGCCCATGGAGAAGAGCGACCGCGTGGCCGCCGTCGCCCCGGCGTTGGCGTTGGCCAGCGAGCTGTTGAGGATCGCGAACACGACGAGCAGGCCGCCGATGCCGGGCAGGACCTCCTCGGCCATGAAGCCCCACGGGTCACCATCGTGCGAGGTGTAGAACCCGAGCATCTCCTCGGGCCCGAAGTAGACCGTGGCCGCGTAGTAGTTGAAGACGTAGAACAGCCCGACCAGGACGGCGGACCAGATCACCGCGCGAGGGATCGTTCGGCGCGGCTCGGCCGTCTCCTCTCCGAGCGGGGCGGCGGCCTCGAAGCCGATGAAGGCGAGCAGGCAGAAGATCATGCCCTGGAATGCCGGCTTGATGCCTTCCTCACCCGGCACGAACACGCTCAACGTGTTCTCGTCGGCGTTGATGATGAGGAGCGTCGAGATGAGCAGGAAGATCGCGATCTCGATCACGCCCAGGACGAGCCCGGCGCGCGTTGAGAGCGCGATACCCCGGTAGGTCAGCCACCACACCACCAGCCCGCACAGGACTGCCAGGCCGATCCAGGCAAATTCGAAGTCGATGCCGAGGTACGACGACAGGAAGATCGCTCCGTAGAAGCCGAAGCCCCCGAGCAGGAGCGGCATGACCAGCGGCTCGGCGAGCGCGAAGCCCCAGGCCACGAGCCACCCGAAGAAGGAGCCGAGGCCGCGTCCGACGTAGGTGTACATCCCACCTGCCGAGGGCAGGTGCCGGGCGAGCTCCGCCATCGAGAACGCGGTGAACAGCACCGCGATCATGGCGAACACCACGGCGAGCGGCGTGATCGCGCCGGCGAAGGCAGTGGCGGCGCCGATCGAGAGCGCGGTCGCCACGGCCGGGGCCATGTGCGTGATCGACTGGAATAGGACCTCGGGCAGGCCGATCGCATTCCGCGCGAGCCCGGGTGAGCCCTGGGGCGACTGGTCGACGCTGGTCGGCGTGGCGGTCACAGGCGAACCCTCCTCCACTGACCCCCCATCGGCCTCGGATCGGTGGTCCACTGGGACCTTGGTACCAGGCCGCGGCGTAAGTCTAGGACCCTCCGTCAAGGCTCGACGAGGGGGGCAATTCTCGAAGGATCGCCTCGGTGTGCTCGCCGAGGCGCGGTGGTGGCAGCCGCGGTGGAGGGGCGGACCCATCGATCCTGATCGGGCTGGGGGCAAGCGCGATCCCGTCCACGGTGGTGGTCCAGGAGCTCCCCATGCCGGCAAGGGCCTCCGGAACGGTGTTGACCGGCCCGGCAGGGACGTCGGCAGCCAGGAACGCTGCGACGAGGTCGTCGCGCGAACGTTCGGCGATTGCACCCTCGAGCCATGCCGTCAGCTCCCCACGAGCGGCCAATCGCTGCGGGTTGGTGGCGAACCGTCCGCCGCCATCGGACAGCCCGAGCACCTCGAGCAATCTCCCGAACTGGGCGTCATTGCCGACCGCTACCACCATGTGGCCGTCGGAGGCCCGGAACGACTGGTACGGCGCGATGTTCGGATGAGCGTTGCCGTGGCGGCCGGGTTCGTCGCCGTCCGCGAGGTGGCTTCCGAGGACGTTGATGAGCGAGGTCACCCCCGCCTCGATGAGGCTCACCTCGACCCGGCCGCCCGCTCCGCTCTCGCCGCGACCGATCAGCGCCGCGAGCGCCCCGACCGCACACTCCAGTCCGGCGATCAGATCGAGGAGCGCGACCCCCACCTTCATCGGCGGCCCGTCGGCCTCGCCGGTGATCGACATCACGCCGCTGATGGCCTGGGCGAGCAGGTCGTAGGCCGCACGGTCGGCATCGGCGCCGGAGAAGCTGCCGACGCTTGCGACGACGAGGCGCGGGTAACGTGCGCGGAGCGCCTCGGCCTCAAGGCCGAGGCGGGCTGCCGTGGCCGGCCGGTAGTTGTGCACCAGCAAATCGGCCGTGGCGAGCAGGGCGTCGAGGGCGGCACGGTCAGCATCGGTGCGCAGGTCGAGGACGACCGAGCGCTTGTTGCGGTTGACCGACGCAAAGTACGCGCTGCGCCGATCCGCCGGGCTCCCCCACCACGGCGGCCCCCAGCCGCGCGTCTCGTCACCGTCGGGCGGCTCGACCTTGATGACGTCCGCGCCGAGATCGGCGAGCAGCATGGTCGCGAACGGGCCGGCGAGCACGCGGCTGGCGTCGATCACGCGGATGCCTGACAGGGGCGTGGTCCGGTCCATGCATCGCCGACGCTAGCATGACGGGAATGAAGATTGGACTGATGCTGCCCCTCGGGGCCGATGAGACCAACGGATTCGCCGACCTGCGCGCCATGGCGCTCGAGGCCGAGGCCTCCGGGCTCGATTCCGTGTGGGGCGCCGACCACCTCATCTACCGCGACGACGAGGGGACCGTCGGCATCCACGAGTGCTGGACGGTGCTCACCGCCGTCGCCGCGATGACCTCACGCGTGGAGATCGGGCCCATGGTGCTGGCCCTGCCATTCCGGAATCCGGCGCTGGTCGCCAAGATGGCTGCCGAGCTCGACGAGGTGAGTGACGGACGTCTCATCCTCGGGCTCGGCTGCGGCTGGCACGAGCCCGAGTTCGATGCGTTCGGCTACCCATTCGACCACCGCGTCGGGCGCTTCGAGGAGGGGATGAAGATCGTTGCTCCGCTCCTGCGCGGCGAGAGCGTCACGTTCGAGGGCCGATATCACAGCGCGGTCGACGCCGAGCTCGTTCCGCGGCCGGTTCGCCCGGGAGGTCCGCCGATCCTCATCGCCGGCAAGCAGCCGCGCATGCTCGGGCTCGTGGCCGAGCATGCCGCCCAGTGGAACGCCGCCTGGTACGGATTCCCGGACCGCGCCGATGGGCTCCGCACCCGCCTGGCCGATCTGGAGGCCGCGCTCGGCGCCGCGCGGCGCGATCCCGCGACCCTGGAGCTCACCGCCGGCATCTTCGTCGCCTTCGATGGCGCCGATGCCGACGATGTCGAGCGCTCGATCCACGGCACCATGACCGAGATCGCCGATGGGCTGGCCGGCTATGCGGAGCTCGGGGTCTCGCACCTCATCACCCACATCTTTCCTCGCACGCCCGAGGCTGTCGCGCGGCTGGGCGAGGCCGCCGCGCTTGCCCGGGACCGCCTCGGGGTGACGGTGGGCGCCGCCGAATGACCGCACCGGACTAGGCGACGACGCCCATCAGCACATGGCGCACCGGCCGCCGAGCACGCCTGATGCGTGACAGGTTCGCCCCGACGACGCGCTGGCCGCAGGTCGCGCACACGGACCACCGTCCGTCGCGACGGAGCGCCACCGGGTGCTCCGGCACGAGGACCTCCCATCGCCGCCGAGGGCGTGAGCGAAGGGTGGCGCGATGGGTCGCGAGAGCGGCCGCAGCGCCCGGGATTCCGAGCGCCGACGCATGGCGGAGCGAGCTCCGGTAGCGGCCTGACTCGAGGCGCAGCGCATCCGCATCGGGGACGCCATGGCGGCGATAGAGGTCGAAGGCGATCGCGTAGAAGGCGCGCCCGTGATGCTCGACTCGTCCGCGACGCGCCCGAGCGGGCGGCGGTGACAGCCAGTGCGCCAGCTCGTGCAGCAGGGTCAGCCGCTGGTCGGTGGCATCGGCCCCGGCTCGGACCGAGACGACGCCCGCGTCGCGGCGTGCGACCCCGGTCGAGTGCTCTCCCTCGCGGTGACGCCACGTGAGACGGGGCAGCGAGACGCCGGCGTCGACGCAGATCGTGGCGACCAGGTCGGTGGCCCATCGCGGTGCCGTCATCGACTCCCGCCCAGCAGGCGCCCGACCTCGAGCAGCCACGCGTCGAGATCGGCATCGGTGTAGCGCACCTCGTCATACGTGAAGCCGGCCATGTCGGAGCCGTGCTCTGCGACGTACGCCGCGGCCGAGATGGTTTGGAACGGGAAGGCCCGCGACGCGAGCGCCTCGCGTTCGGGATCGGCCGGGGGGCGAGCGCCGGGCTCTGGACGCCGTGCGTCGTGCCGAGCCCGCCAGCGGTCCGTGAGCTCCTCGAGGCGCCGCCGATCGCTCATCGGGTCAGCCTACGCGGCGCGACGGATGGCTGCCGGATCGATCAGGCGCCGGCGGGTTCGATCGTCGGATTCTCCTCAGGATCGACCCTCGGGCCCTCGTACAGGCCGACCCTGGCCACCCATCGTTGGACCCAGGCCGGAGCCCACCAGTTCAGCGAGCCGGCCACGCGCATGAATGCAGGGACCAGGATGCCCCGCACGAGCGTGGCGTCCACGAAGACTGCCAGGGCCATCGTGAAGCCGAGCGCCTTGAGGAAGATGATGCTCGACATCGCGAAGGCGCCGAAGACCGCGACCATGATCAGCGCGGCGCCGGTGATGATCCCGCCGGTGATGCCGATCCCCTCCTGCACTGCCCGAGTGTTGTCGCCGTGGGCCAGGTACCGCTCGCGGATGCGTGACAGAAGGAGCACCTCGTAGTCCATGGAGAGCCCGAAGAGGATCGCGAACATGATGATCGGCAGCCAGGCGGCGGTCGTCCCCGAGGGCTCGACGCCGAAGAGGCCCGACAGGTGGCCTTCCTGGAAGATCCACACCAGCGCTCCGAACGAGGCGGTGATGCTGATCAGGCTCATCAGCACCGCCTTGATGGGGAGCAGGAGGGATCCGAACGTGAGGAACAGGACCCCTGCGGTCGCCGCCACCACGATGCCGATCGCCACCGGCACCGATGCGTAGAAGCTGTCCATGAAATCCCGCGATCGCGACGGGAGGCCGGCCGTTAGCGCGGTGGTGTCGGGCGGGGTGGGGACCGCGCGAACCTCGTCGACCAGTGCGCGACCCTCGTCGGAGTCGGGCAGCAGCTGGCTGCGCACGCTGATGCGCGTCGTGTCACCGGCCACCCAGTCCGCCATGTAGGTGTTGAGCTCATCCGGCCGCTGATCGGGCGGCAGGGCCAGGAGCGCGAGGTATTGATCCACCGGGAGGCCCGGCGGCGGGTCGAGCACACTCTGGACTTCGCTCACGTCGTCCACGGCGGCGAGGTCGTCGACGTAGGTCTGCAGCTCGGCCTGCTCCTCGGGGGGCATTCCATCGTCGCCCGGTGATGCGTTACTCCATGTCAGCGCGACCCGGATCGGATCCGACTCCCCTCCCGGGAACTCCTCCGCAATGATCATGAACGCGGCTCGCGCCGGCGTGTCCGGCAGGTCCTCCAGGTTCTGGCCGGTCGACAGCTGGAGGTTCAGGAACGGCAGACCGGCGACGAGCAGGATTGCCAGGACGGGGAGCCCGATCAGCAGCGGACGCCGCATGACGCGGGCCGCGATCCAGGCCCACACCCCGTGGCCCTGTCGTGCTTCGGCCACGTCCGGGTCGTCCTCGGCCAGTCGCAGCGCCTTCGGCAGCGGGACGCGCAATCGGTTCACCCGGTGCCCGAGCAGGCCCAGGATGGCGGGCAGCACGGTCAGCGCATACAGCAGCGTGACGGCCACGATGACGACCCCGCCGATGCCCATGCTGCGCAGCGCCGCGGCCTCGAAGACCGCCAGCGACGAGAGGCCGATGGCGACCGCCACGCCGGAGACGGCCACCGCCTTGCCGACGCTGCCCATCATGCGCTCGAGGGCGATCTCGACCGAGTGATGACGCAGCTCCTCTCGGTAGCGGCTGACCATGAAGAGCGAGTAGTCGATGGCCAGCGCCAGGCCGATCATGGTCGCCAGGTTTGTGACGAAGATGCTCATATCGATCACCCCGGCCATGAGGCTGATGATCGCGAATCCGGATGGCAGCGCCAGCGCCGCGATGAGCAGCGGCAGCGAGGCGCCCACCAGCGTCCCGAAGACCGCGAGCAGGATGATGAGCGCGATCGGCAGGCTGATGGCCTCCGCCTGGACGAGATCGCGCTCGATCTTCTCGTTGAACTCCTGGTAGAGCTGCGGCACGCCGGTCACCTGGACGTCGACGCCGGGAGGCGCCTCGATCTGCTCGGCGAGCGCGGCCGCATGCTCGACGGCGCCCTCCTCCGTCTCGGTCAGGGTCACGATGCCGAGGGTGCGCGTCCCATCGCGGCTCAGGAGCTGCGGCGCGCCCGACTCCGCGTACGTCGTGACGTCGCTCACGAGCGGGTCGTCCTCCAGGGGCTCGAGCGTCTCGGCCACGGTGTCCTGGAACTCGGGCGACGCCGCGTCGCCGTCGGGGTCGGTGAAGAGCACGATCATGCTCGTCGACTGCTCCCCGAATCGATCGGCCAGCAGGGCCTCGGCCTGCTGCTCCTCCGAGCCGCCGATGACCCACCCGCCCTGGATCAGCGCGCCGCCGGCGACCGCGCTCCACGCGATGAGTCCGGCCACGAGCAGGAGCCCGATGACCGGGATGATCTTGCGGAAGCGATAGTCGAAGCGCCCAAGCGCCGCGAACATGCCCGCCGGATGCGGCTCGAGGTCCGGCGGCAGGTCGCGCCTTGGGGGACCAGCCCCTCCCGTGGTTGCCGCGACTGGCTCCACCGGCTTGGCATGCCCGGCATCCGAGAGGTCGCTCGACGTGGCGGAGAAGGCGAGGCCGGAACCCGCTCCGGCACCCGCACGCTGCCGGATGGCGAGCGCGGCCGCAATGGCGGTGACGATGCCGGTGAGCGCGAGCCCAGCGGCCAGCAGTTTGCTTCGCATGAACGGTTCTCGGTGGTTTCAGGACAGGCATCGGCAGGGTAGCGCCTTCCGAAGCTTCGTGCTCAGAGGGGCTCTCGAGCGGCAATGCGCGGAACCGGGCCCGCGTATCATCCGCCCGTGATTCGCGCCCGAGCGCACGCATGACGGTCCTCGCGCCAACGGCCTGGTGGAAGGGCCTCGGCGGCCTGACCCGGTCGGGCAGCTCGGTCGAGGCGCTGGCATGGGCGTTCTACGACTTCGCGAACACGATCTTCAGCTTCGCGATCGTCAGCTTCGCGATGAGCCTGTGGACGATCCGCTACCTCGGCGAGGGCGACGGGACGTTCTGGTTCACCGCCGCGGTGAGCGTCTCGGTCCTGATCAACGCCATCGTGTCGCCGATTCTCGGAGCGATGAGCGACCGCGTCGGCAAGCGCAAGCCGTTCCTCGCATTCTTCACCGTCGCGTGCGTCGCGGGGACTGCCTGCATCGGCCTGGTCGACATCCGCCTCGGGCTCGTCGCCTTCGCGGTCGCCAACTTCGCGTACCAGGCGGCGCTGATCTACTACGACGCCCTCCTCCCGGACGTGGCAAGGCCCCTCGCTCGGGGCCGGTTGTCCGGGATCGGCGTGGCGCTCGGCTACTGCGGGACGCTGCTCGTCGGCGGGCTGCTGCTGCTGGGAATCACGATCGACAGCAACGAGCAGTCGACGCCGGCGACGTTCATGCTCGTGGCCGGCCTCTTCGCCGTCTTCGCCGGGCCGCTCTTCCTGTTCGTGCGGGAGCAGGCACGAGCGGGCACCCCGTTCAGCGCGATCGATGCCGTCAACTCCTGGTCGCAGCTGGGAACGACGATCCGCCACGCCGCGGCGACACCGGGTCTCCTGCGGTTCATCATCGCGCGCTTCTTCTACTCCGATCCGGTGAACACCGCCATCGCCGTCATGAGCGCCTTCGCGGTCCACGCGGTCGGCTTCACCGAGGGCCAGGCACTCCAGGTCCTCCTCATCCTCACCGTGGTGGCCGTCATCGCCAGCTTCGCCTGGGGCGTGCTGTCCGACCGGTGGGGTCCGCGCCGGACGCTGTTCGTGGTGCTCGGCACGTGGGCGGTGGGGCTGATGATCATCAGCCTGTTCCTGTCGACCGTGCCCTTCCTCATCGCGGGAGCCCTGCTCGGCGCCGGGCTCGGCGGAGTCGGCGTCGTCGATCGGCTCATGCTGCTGCGGCTGGCCCCACCCGAGCGCATCGGCGAGATGTTCGGCCTGTATGGGCTCGTCGGGAAGTTCAGCGCGGTGGTCGGTCCCGTGCTCTACGGGACGATCGTGGCGACCCTGCTCGACTCCCTTGGCACCGGCGCATACCAGGTCGCGATCGCGTCCCTCTTCGTGCTGCTGCTGGTCGGGATCTGGCTCCTGCGCGGGGTCCCGGAGGGCACGCCGGACGACGAGCGCGTTGCCGCGGAAGCACTGGCGGATAGGATGGACGCATGACGATCGTGGTCGGCCATCGGGGCGCGGCGGCGCATGCGCCGGAGAACACGCTCGAGTCCTTCCGAACCGGTGTCGAGATGGGCGCCGATGCGATCGAGCTCGACGTCCACCTCACCGCAGACGGCCAGCTCGCGGTCATCCACGACGACACCCTTGACCGCACCACCGACCGCACCGGTTCGGTGGCGACGCTCACCATGGACGAGATTCGCGAGGCCGATGCCGGCGCGCGCTTCGCGCGTGATGAGGACTCCGGTCACCCCTTCGCGAGCAAGGGACTCACCGTTCCGACGCTGGGCGAGGTGCTCGACTGGCTGCCCGAGGACGTCGGGCTCGTCATCGAGATCAAGGCCCGTGCCGCCCCGGACGCCGTCGTCGAAGCGGTCAGCGACCGCCCGGTTCGCTCCAGCGGCCGCCTGTCGGTCATCAGCTTCGACGAGCGGGTGATCGATCGCGTGCGCGAGCTCGACCCCGAGATCAAGACCGGCTACCTGCTGGTGCCGTCGCAGCCGATCCACGAGGCAATCCTGTGGGCGACCGATAACGGCCACGTGGGCGTGCACCCGTGGGAGGGCGACCTCGCGTTCAACGCTCATTCGGTGCTGGCGGACGCGGTGATGTACGGGCGCGAGATGGGCTGCTACGTGGTCAACGACTCGGACCGCATGCTCCAGCTGGCCGCCCTCGGCCTGTGGGGCTTCGTCACGGACGTCCCCGACGTGGCGCGCGAGACGATGGGCCCTCGCGCCGGCTAGGTCAGAGCGAGGCCCCGGTCGCGGCGAGGTCGCCCAGGGCGTCGGCGGCTGCGAGAGGATCATCGACGCCGAAGGCGACACTGATCCGACCACCCTGGATCCCGGTCGGCATCACGACCTCGATGTTCACCCCCCGATCGGCCAGCCGTCGAGCGGCCTCGCCGAGGGCTCCCGGGCGATCCTCCAAACTCGCGGAGACGACCACGACATCCCGGTACTCGATCTCGCGCTCCTCGAGGACGGTGCGCGTGCCGGAGTCATCGTTGGTGACGATGGCGATCGAGCCCTGGTTGTCCCAGCTCACGCCGGCCAGCCCGCTGATGTTGATCCCGCGCTCGCCGAGCGCCGCGCCGAGGTCCGCAAGAGTTCCGGGCTGATTGTCCATGTTCACGATGAACGCACGCATGCGCCGCCTCCGTTCCCGAATGGCCCAAGTCCTCGGGCCAGCGCAGCGAGTCTAGCTCGTGTCGTGACCAATGTGGAGGACCGCATCCTTCCGACGTGCGGTCGATCAGGGGTAGTCCTGGCCGAGTGGAGTCGTCCCCGCGAGGCGCGCGGCCTCGGCATCGATCGTCTCGAAGGCGATCAGCTCCTCCCGCGCAGCGCCGCCGGAGACGCCAAGGACGAGCACGGGTCCGATCTCGGGAGCATAGAGCTTGTACTCGAGGACATCGGGCTCGATCGTGATCGTGTCCTTCGTGAGGAGGACATCGGTGAAGTGGCCCAGTGGCACCTCGGCCTGCTCGTCGGTGCTCAGGATCTCGCCATTGTCCTCGGCCTCGCCAGCGTAATACTCCTGCCGATAGCGCATCCCGTCCTGAGGGTTGGCCGGCATGATGATCCCCGCCTGCGCGCCGTCGTCGCCGGCCTCGAACGAGCCTGCGGTCGTGGTGATCTCGCTGGCCTCGAACTCGGCAGTGTTCTCGCCGAGGTACCAGATGTTGCCCTCGGTGTCCTGGGCGTACCAGTCAAACGTGTCCTCGATCAGCTCTCCGTTCAGCGTGACCGAGTCGCGCACGACCACGGCTACGATTCCGCTGGCGGTCTCCTTGGTCTCGGAACTCACGGTCACCGTGGCCACGACCTCGTCCCCCGATTCGTCGGTCTCCTGGTACGTCCACCGAGTGCCGGGCGTCATTGGCCAGTAGGGATTGTCGATCTCGGTCGTGAAGTTGGCCGGGTCCAGCTCGACCACATCGCTTCCCTGCGGCAGCGAGGTGAGCGAAGCCGCGTTGCCCGACGCGCCCGCCTGGCCTTCGGCGCATGCTGACAGCAGGATGGAACCGGTGACCGCCGCTCGGGCGAGGCCGTGAAGCTTGCGCATGACTCGGTCTCCTCTCTCTCGATCAGTCCTCGTCAGCCTCATCGCCGACGACGTTGAAGGCAGCGTCGATGTGGACCTCGACCTGACCTCCGTCGGGCAGGACGACCTCGACCCCGTACGCGGCGCCGCCGTCACCGACTTCGATCTCGGTCACACGGCCACCGCTCGTGTAATGCCGATCGACATACGAGACCGCTGCGGCAGCAGCCGCGTCGGCATCCGCGCCCGAGAGCTGCGCGTCCGAGTCAGCTCCCTCGTGCTCTGCCTCGGGCCGCGGCGCCGCGCCGGACCCGCCGTTGGTTGCAGCCAGACCAGCACCGACGCTTGCGCCAATGAGTCCCGCGGCGAGCGTTCCCGCAAGCAGCCATCGCTTCTTCGTCATCTCGTTCACCTCCAGGCTCCGCCGGCTCCGCAGCCGGCTCGAGTTCGCGACCAAGGTATGGCGCGGTACCTGATCCCCCGCTGAACGGAGACCTGTCAATCGCCCTGGGCGAGAGGGAGCCGAACCTCGAAGCGCGCACCACCGAGGGCGCTATCACCGACCGACGCCTCGCCGCCGTGCGCGCGAACGAGCTCGTCCACAATCGCGAGGCCCAGTCCAGCCCCGCCGGTGTCGCGGCCGCGGGCATCATCGAGACGGACAAACCGCTCGAAGACGCGCGTCCTGTCGGTCGGGGCGATCCCCGATCCATCGTCGTCGACAGCCAACACGGCCCACGCGCCCACCGGGCGAACCGAGAGGGCGATGGTGCTCGTGGCGTGGCGGACGGCGTTGTCAGCCAGGTTGCGGACGATGCGCCGGAGGGCTCCCTCGTCGCCCGTGGTCCGCGCAGCCGCGACGCCGGACAGGTCGATCTCCTTGGAGGTCAGCTCGCGAAGGCGGCGCCCCTCGGCAAGCACGAGGTCGTCGAGATCGACATCGCCGGAATGGAGGTCGAGTCGGCGCTCGTCGGCGCGAGCGAGCACGAGCAGGTCGTCGACGAGCGCCTGAAGGCGCTCCGTATCGGCCAGGATCGAAGCCGACATCGGCCCGACGGCCGCGTGTTCCGGGTGGGCGAGTGCCACCTCGACCTGCTGGCGGATGGATGCAATCGGTGACCGGAGCTCGTGCGAGGTGTCCGCAACGAGCTGTCGCTGACGGGCGCTGGCCTGCTCGAGGCGGTCAAGCATCCGGTTCATCGTGTGGGCGAGGCGCCCGATCTCGTCGTCCGCCGCCGGCCGCTCGATCCGCAGATGCAGCTCCGTGGCGGAAATCGCATCCATCTCGCGTCGCATCTGTTCCACGGGAGAAAGGGCGCGGCCAACCACAAACCAGGTCAGGCCGGCCAAGAGAATCAGAAGGATGGGCAGACCGAACGCGAGGAGGCGCGCTACGAGCTGGGTCGCCTCGGCAACGGGCTCTAGGGTGCGGCCGATGATGAGACGATACCGGTGCACGTCGCTCGAGGCGTCCCGGACATACGCGAGAAACAGTTCGTCGTCGTTCGGCAC
>DATBRU010000163.1:0-3315 GCA_036560105.1 Candidatus Limnocylindria bacterium
CACCGAGCTGGTGCGGGCGATCGGCGAGCCGCTCCTGCTCGAGGACTTCGGCAACCCGGCCAACCTGTACGTCATCCTGGCCGATGGGGCCGATCTCGAGCTGATCCTCATCCGCGAGAGCGAGCTGACGCTCGATCTGCCGTGCCTGGTCCTGCTCGACAAGGGCGGTGTGGAGGACGCGGCGCGGAAGCGGCCGCCGCCCGCCCCGCGCCATGTCGACGCCGAGCAGGTTCGGCAGCTCGTGTACGGGTTCTGGCACGACGTCGGCCATGTCACAACGGCGCTCGGTCGTGGCAACCGCCTGTGGGCCCACGGCCAGCTCGAGGAGCTTCGCGGCGTGTGCCTCTCGCTCGCGCGCCTCGAGGCCGGCGTCGAAGCCGATGACGAGCCCTACTGGAAGATCGATGTGGTGCTCGCTGAGGAGACGGTCGCGGCCCTGCGTGGGACCGTGGTCCCGTCGGACATCGGACCCATGCGCGGCGCGGCCCTGGCCCTCGTTGAGCTGTTCCGGCAGGTCGCGCCCGGAGTGGCCGCGGATCACGGGATCGCCTATCCCGAGGAGCTCGACCGGCAGGTCACTGCCCGCCTCCTGGCGCTGCATGGCGAGCGAGGCTGAGCTCGGCCGCCCGCGCCTCGCCGGCCGACCGACGCGTCGGCTTCGATGCTGCCGGTCTCCGTCCGACATCGATGGCCTCCGCCGGGGACTCGGAAACACGGAAGAGGATCGTTCTCAATCACCGCTGAACTCGATCGACTCGACGAAGTCCATGGCGGTGGGAAGCCAGGCATCGAGCTCATCGGGCTCTTCGGCCCAGATCTGCACACCGACGACGATGCCCTGGACGTCGGCGAGGATCAGCCGAGAACGGCCCTCAAATGGAACGTAGTTCTGCGGGATCGATGGCCCCTTGACCACGTGGATGTCGAACCCGCATGTCGACGTGGAGGAATCGATGTCGGCGACCAGCGCCGGATACGATGCCAGCGTCGTCGGCGTACGGGAACCGACCCAGCGACTCAGACCGTGGAGCTTCTCGAATACCTCCTCGGACGAGCCCGTGATGTCGCTCCGCACTTCACAGGCGTGGAACTGGGCAGCGCTCCTCACCGCGAACACGACCACGCCCCGATCGACCGCGACCCGGCCGGGACCAAGCGCCCCGAACCTGTATTGCGCGGTTGATGTCATCTCCAATCTCAATTCGGAGTCGGATGAGATCGCGTACGTGAACGGCACGGCGAAGTCCGCGACCTCCCCGTGGAAATGAATCGTCTCGACGAACTCGGTGGCAGTGGGAATCCATGCCTCGAGGTCCTCCGGCCGCGTGGTCCAGATCTGCACCGCGACGATGAGGCCCTCGACGTCAGCGAGGACCAGCCTGGCGGGCATGTCGAGGGACACGTGCCCAATGAACGCCTGCGTTCCGGGTACGAGGAGCTCCGGGTGCTCGCACGAGTGGCGGCGCGGGTCGATGTCTGCGATCAGCGCTTCGCGCGCGTCGAGGGTGCCCCGGGATTCGGCGGCGATGCCCACGCCGCCGATCACCCGCAGATTGTTGAGGATCTCCGGCGCGGTGCCGGTAATCACCGTGCTGGCACCACCACGACCGGTACCGCACGAGAACGTACCGGTTCCCGGTCGGATGGCGATGACCCTCACCCCACGATCAACGCCCTCGAAGAGATACACCGCCGGTGAGGCACGGTCAAGAACCAGGCCTGAGTCAGTGGGAATGGCGTAGCTGAACGGCCGATCGAAGTTCAACGCGTCAGAGGTCAGCGAACGATCGACCGTGGGCGCGGGTGCAGGCGGCACCGGCCGAATGAGGCCGACCCCTATGCCGATCGCACTGGCCATCACCACCACCAGCAGGGCAGTCACGACGATGGCGAAGACGTGGCGGCGGGCGCTCCATCGGGCCCACCCTCCGGCCCGCTGCGCGGTGGAGCCGGCTGCGGCCATGACGTCCGACCACAGCGCCGGATCGGGGTCCTTGCCCCGCGCACGGAGGAACCGCTCGATGTCGTGGTCGGTGAGGCGACGTCGCTCGGTCGTCATCGCTCCTTCTCCAATGCGCGTTCGAGCGCCTTCCGCGCCGCATGCAGACGCGACTTCGCCGTTCCCAACGGGATCCCGAGGCGCCGCGCGATCTGGGCCAGCGGCTCGTGGTGGAGGTGGTGCAGTACCAGCAGCTGCCGCTGAGCGATATCCAGCCGCTCGAATGCTGCGGTGAGCGCGCTGATGTCCAGCGCTCCCTGGGTAGTGAGCACCTGCGGGAGCGACGCCTCGTCGATTGCGATCTCGCGCGACCGGCGGCGGCTGCGGAGCAGGTCCCGGCAGCGGTTCATGAGGATCCGGTTCAGCCAGGCATCGAACCGATCGACGTCGCGAAGCCGCGGGAGGTTGACCCAGGCCGAGGTGAATGCGTCCTGGGTCGCGTCCCGCGCATCAGCCTCGTTGCCAAGGATCGCGCTTGCGGTACGAAAGGCCCGATCGATGCGACCTTCGACGAGCTGACCGAACGCAACCTCGTCGCCGAGGCCGGCCCGCTCCACCAGCTGGGCATCGGTCGCGACCGTCGGCGACGCAATATCCGCGAGCCCCACGATCGGATTCACCCGCTCCTGCATACCCAATTGACGCCGGCCGAGCGGTCAGGTTCGACCCGCGCGGATGAGCATGCGCGACAACCGAGGGCAGTGGGCTTCCGGGCCGTGATCATCGTGTGTGCTCCTTGGCCTGACGGCCGACAGGAACGTCGACGGATCAGCAACACCTTGTACTCCCAAATTGGGTGATAGCGAAATGCCGTGCTACGGCGATTGGGGTTGGTAGCATCGGCCCATGGGCGAACAGCGACCGCCCGGGGGCGAAGCCTCGCGTCCGGCGACGGTGGACGACATCCACGAGATTGCGCGGACATTGCCCGGCGTGATGCTCGGAGGTGCCCGCGGCCGGCTCGATCCGACGGTCTACCAGGTCAGCCGCCGGAGCTTCCTCTTCTTCCGCAACCCTCGCCCGGACGCGGTCGACCCCGAGACGGGCGAGCGGTACAGCGACGTGATCGTGCTCTGGGTCGAATCGGAGTTCGAGAAGGAGGCCATCCTGGCCGATGCGTCCCTGCCATTCTTCACCACCCAGCACTTCGACGGTCACACGTCGGTGCTGCTCCGCGGCTCGCGGATCGCCGAGCTGAGCCGGGACGAGCTGGCCGGGTTCGTCGAGGGGGCCTGGCTGTCCCGCGCCGGGAGTCGGGCGGCCGCGAAGTGGCTGGAGGCGCACGGCCGGGCTTGACCGCGCGCTCTGACGCCTGG
>DATBRU010000164.1:0-25574 GCA_036560105.1 Candidatus Limnocylindria bacterium
CACCCAGTTCGAGATCCACGGCGGTGGCGGCGACCTCCTGTTCCCGCACCATGAATCGGAGCGGGCGCAGTCGGAGGGCGCCACCGGCGACCGTCCGTTCGTGGCGTTCTGGACGCATGCGGGGATGCTCCATTACGACGGCGACAAGATGAGCAAGTCGCTCGGCAACCTCGTCCTCGTTCGCGATCTCCTGCGCACGCACTCCGGCGACGCCATCCGCCACTACCTGGTCTCCCAGCACTACCGCTCCGAGGTGCACTTCACCGATGCGGACCTCGAGCGCTCGGCCGAGGCCGCGGCACGCCTGCGGGCGGCCTGCCTGCGGGGCGAGGAGCTCGCCATGGGCCTCTCCGACCATCACGCGTCCGACCCGCGCATCGAGGAGCTCCGTGCCCGATTCCTGGCCGCGATGAACGACGACCTCGACACGCCCGCGGCGATGCGGGCGCTCGAGGAGCTCGCGGCCCTGGCCCTCGAGAGCGAGGAGCCGGTCGTCGCGGCAGCAGCGGGGAGGGCCGTGAAGGATCTCGGCGGTCGGATCCTCGGGCTTCGCCTCTCCGCCGCACCGGTCGCCGCCGGCATCGCCGCGGCGTGACGGACGACGATCTCGTCCCCGTCAGCGTCCGGCTCGGCGCGGTCGTTCCACCCGAGGACCCGGAGGACTGGACCCGGCCTCTGACATGGGTTGCGGCACTCGGTATGCTCGCGGGGCCGATCGCGACCCTGATCTGGTTCGCGACGGACCCGCCGCAGCAGTCGGTGCAGGCTCTGCCGGCGACGTACTTGGTGGCGGCAATCCTGGCCGGTGGCGCGACCGCCACCGGGGCGACCCAGATCGGCATGGCGCGGGCGTGGACAGCGACGCTGGCCGCAGGCCTCTTCGGCGCGCTGGCCGTCATCATCCTCGGCGTCGCCATGGCCGGGGAGCGCCAGGTCGGTTCCGCATCGCCGACGGTCGCCCAGGCCCTCGGCGCGGCACTCGGCGGCCTGGCGGGCGCGCTGGGCGGATCGCTGGTGGCGGCCCTGACCGCCAGGCTCTCGCCGAGACCGGTGCGCTTCCTCTTGGCGCTCGCCGTCGCCGTCGTGGTAGCGCTCGGGACCGTTTCGGCACTCCTGCCCGAGGTGGAGAAGACGGCATTTGGCAGTGTGGTCGAGCTCAGCAGGTTCGTGCTGGGTCGCTAGGCCTCCGCGGAACCCAGGGCCGAGCCATGGGGCCGATATATCACCAATGGTATATCGGTCCCCGCGCGCCGGCGCCGTCGCCGGATATGCCCAGGTCAGACCCGCTCAGCGTGAGAGCGGGCGAGTGGCCCCTCGGAGCCGCCCGCCCGCCTGAGTCACCGGGACGGTATCCGTCTAGAAGACTCGATATGCGATCTCGGCCGGGGCGAGGAGCAGCTCCTTGAGCTCGTCGTCCACCTTGAGCAGCGAGATGTGGGCACCTGCCATCTCGAGCGACGTGCAGTACTCGTTCACATAGCTGCGCCAGACGTTGATGCCCTTCGCGGCGAGCTTCTTGTGGGCCGAGCCGTAGAGGAGGTACAGCTCGCTGATCGGCGTGCCACCCAGGCCGTTCACCATGAGTGCCACGTCGTCGCCCGAGCTGAACGGCAGGTCGGGAACGATGGCGTCGAGCAGGATGTCGACGAGCTCGTCGGCGGGGGCGATCTTGGCCCGCTGCCGGCCCGGCTCGCCGTGGATGCCGATGCCGATCTCGATCTCGTCATCGCCGATGTCGAACAGCGGCGTGCCGCGCACGGGCGGCGTGCACGAGGACAGCGCGATGCCCATCGTCCGCACGTTTGCGATGACCTTCTCGCCGACCGCGACGCACTCCTCGAGGCTGCCGCCCTGGTCGGCCTTGGCGCCGACGGCCTTGATGACGAAGAAGTTGCCGGCCACGCCTCGGCGGCCGACAGTCCACGTCGAGTCCTTGACCGCCACGTCGTCGTTGACGAGCAGGTAGCCGATCTTCTGGCCCTCGGCCTCCTGGAGCTCCCGGGCCATCTCCCACGCGGCACGGTCGCCGGTGTAGTTGTTGACCAGGTAGAGGACCCCTGCCGGGGTGTCCATCAGCTTCGAGGTCTCGGTCACGAACTCGACCGGCGGGCCGGCGAACACGTCACCTGGGCATGCGGCGTCGAGCATGCCGGGACCGACGATCATGGTGTGGGCCGGCTCGTGACCGGAGCCCGAGCCCTGGATGATCGAGACCCGGTTTGCCTTCGGCATGTCCGCGCGATAGATGAGGTTGTACTTCGGCTCGTACTTGAGTGAGCCTCCGCTGGCGAGGGCAATCCCCTCGAGGAACTCGGGGACGAACTGGCTGGGGTCGTTGACGAATTTCTTCATGCCCGGATCTCCTTCAGGTGCTGTACTTCTGGCGCCATGCGGCGCTGATGGCCTGGAGAATCACGCCGATGGCCGTTGCGCCGGCATCGACGGAGTCGCGACTCCGCTCGCCCGTGTACGCGGCACGTCCGCGCATGGCGAGCATTCCTTTGGTGTTCGCGGCAGCGGCGACCGCGACGTCGGCCGCCTTCTGGAGGGCGGCGACACCGTTGTCCGAGATCGGCTCGGCGAAGCTCTCCTCGAGGCTGTCGATCGCGGGCACGAGCGCATCGAGCAGCGTCTTCTCACCGAGCGACGCGCCCCCACGGGCCATGATCCCCTCCACCGCCGCGCGGAGCATCGCGATCAGGTCGTCGGTGGCGAGCTCCGTCTTGTCGCCGGCCGTGATCCCGGCTCGCAGGAACGCGGTGCCCCAGAATGGCCCGCTCGAGCCGCCGACCTTGCTGGAGATGGTGAGTCCGATCTTCTTGAGCACCGAGCCAACGCTCGAGTGGTCGAAGGTGTCGTACTCGGCCGCGACGACCTCGAAGCCGCTGCGCAGGGAGTAGCCGAAGTCGCCGTCGCCCACGACGGCGTCGAGCTGCGAGAAGTACTCCGTGTTATCGACGATCGTGGTCGCCATCGTCTTCACGACGAGGTCGACGTCGTCGAGCGCAGGTCTTGCCATACGAACCTCCTTCGGTGACGAACCGCCCTCAGGCGGCCAAACAGCGCTCCAGATCGGCCAGGGTCACGTACTCCCCCGGTTGTGCCTCGCTCCGATTGGCGAGGACGCGCGTCGGCTCACCATCGGGATCGCCGAGCGACGTGACCACGAGGACCGCCTCGCTGGCATCCTCGTCGGAGGTGTAGCCATTGACGGTCATCACGCAGCGAAGCCCGGCCCCGACCGCCGCAAGGAGCCCGTTGCGCGAGTCCTCGATGACCAGGGTCTCCGCGGCCGGGACGCCCAGCCGTTCGAGGGCGAGCAGATAGATGTCCGGGGCCGGCTTCTTGCGCTCAACGACGTCGCCGGCCAGGACGGCGAAGCGGGCCGTCCGCTCGGGCCCGGCCGCCTGATCGAGGATGGCTCGGACCGATGGCTCCGCCGAGGTCGAGGCGACGGCCAGCGCCCAGCCGGCGTCGTCAGCCTCGGCAATGATGCGGCCGATCCCCGGCCGCGGCGGGAGGCGGCCCGCCGCCACCATCTCGGTGTAGATCGCCGTCTTGCGCTTGTGCCAGGCGGCCAGGAGCTCGGCTTGCCCATCGGGATCGGTCGGCAGGTCGTTGGCGGAGACGAACTCAGCGGTCAGCTCGGTCGCCATGCGCTCCTTCCCCCCGGCGACCTGGAGCTTGCGTCCGTACTCGGGGATCGACCACTCGAGCGGCACACCGAACTCCCGGAAGGTCTCGTTGAACGCGAGGCGATGCCCGTCGCGCTCGGTATCGGCCAGCACGCCGTCGCAGTCGAACACGAGCGCCGGCATGTCAGGCCTTGCCCTCGCCGCCGAGGAGGCGAATGTGCTCCCGGGCCATCTCGAGGACCGCGGCGCGCTGCTCCTCGAACTGGGAGGGCGGGTCGAACTTGCCCGGGTTCGCGGTCATGTGAGCGAAGCCGGCCTGCATGAGCGCGATCTTCAGCGCCGTGGAGATGTTCACCTTGGCGCAGCCGCGGCTGACGAGGTCGCCGAACTGCTCCGGCGTCATGCCAGTGCCGCCGTGGAGCGCGACCGGGATGCCGGTGGCCTCGACGATGTCGGTCACGCGTTGGCTGTCGAGCTTCGGAGTGGACCGATACATGCCGTGCGCATTGCCGATCGCGGGTGCGAAGACGTCGACCCCGGTCGAGGTGATGAAGTCGACCGCCGTCTCGAGGGTCTGCTCCTCCGGCTCCTCGTCGTCGGCCATCTCCTCGACCCGCTTGAAGCCCTCGATCTCCCCTTCCACCAGGGCGCCGTACCGGGCCGCTTCGGCCACGACCTCGATGCACTGGCGCTTGTTCTCCTCCACCGACAGCTTCGAGCCATCGAACAGGACCGAGTTCCAGCCCTTGTCGAGGCAAAGGCTGATGACGTCGCGATCGGGGCAATGGTCGAGGTGCAGCGCGACCGGCACGCTGATGGACGCGGTCATGGCACGCCACATCGCCACCAGCACGTCGGCACCGATGGACTTCACCGTCTTCACCGAGGTCTGCACGATGAGCGGCGCTCGCAGCTCCTCGGCCGCGGCAAGGACCGCCTCCATGGTCAGGTCGTTGACGACGTTGATGGCCGCGACGCCGTAGCGCTCGTCGAACGCCTTCCTGACGATGTCCTGGGTCGCCACAACGGGCATCAGGCAGCTCCCTGAGCAAGGCCGATGACGGCCCGGGCGTTCGTCTCGTCGGTGATCAGCACGTTGATGATCCCGGAGCGCAGCACCCCGAGGATGGCGCGCGGCTTCTCCGCGCCGCTCACGACGGCAACGACGTTGCCAATGCCTCGCAGGTCGTCGGGCGAGAGTCCGATCAGGCGGCTGCTGTGCGGAGAGGAAATCAGGCCGCCATCGATGTCGACATAGTTGCCCAGCACGTCACCGACGGCTCCCTGCTCCCGGAGCCACGCGATCTCGTCCAGGCCGAGGCACCCACTGCGGACCATCGTGCAGTTGTCGTCGATGCCGCCGATGCCGACGAGCGCCATGTCAGCCGCGGCGGCCGTCCTGAGGACATGCGCCACTGCCTCCTGCTGATGCAGGCTGTCGCGGACCTCGGCGCTCTCCACGTACGCGGGCGCGAAGAGGCTCTCGGCACGGCCACCGCTGCGTTCGGCCAGCGCCCGACAGATCTCGTTCGGGTTGGTCGGCGCATCGATGCTCGGCGATCCCCCCATGGCGCTGGCGAACACACCGTCGATCGGTGACTTCGTTCGGAAGTGGCGCGGGATGGCGCCGGTGTCGCGGCCGTGGCTCACCGCCACCACCGATCCATCGCGGAGGCGGCGCTCGAGGTAGTCGGCCGCGCTGCGTGCCACCGCCGCCCGCTGGGACTCGGGGTCGGCGCCCGCCTGGCTGACGATCGCGTCGCTCAACCCGAACGCGTCCATGAGGCGCGCCTCGAGACCAAGGTCGACGCCGACCGGTCCCTCGATCCGAATCTGCACGACGCCGGCCGATCGGGCTCGCTGGAGCAGTCGCTGCACCTTCGGACGGGAGAGCCCGAATTCGTGTGCGATCTCGCTCTGCGTGCGATCGTCGAGATACCAGCGGTGCGCGATACGGGCTAGGAGCTCGTGCTCGTCGCTGCTGAGCTCGTCGGGCACACCGACCTCCGGGGGCTGTGTGAGCAATTGCTCACTCCTGCACAGATGCTCAGGATAGCACGGGGTCGGCGGATGTCATCCCCTCTTCGAGCAACAGGCACGCCGCCTCGTGTCCAGGGCCCACGTTCACGAGGGCCGGATCGACGGTCGGGCAGCGGTCGAAGGCGACGGGGCAGCGCGGGTGGAAGCGGCATCCCGACGGGATCCGAGACGGATCGGGCGTCTCGCCGCCGAGGATGACGGGTCGACGGCGCACGGAGGGATCCGGGATCGGCACGACGGAGAGCAGTGCCTGTGCGTACGGATGTCGCGGATTCGCCAGCACATCGCGCGTAGGCCCGTACTCGACGATCCGGCCGAGGTACATCACGGCGATTCGATCGGCGTACGCCGCGACCGTGGAGAGGTCGTGGGTGATCATGACCACGCCGATGCCGCGATCCCGGGCGAGCCCCGCGAGCAGATTGAGGATGTCGGCGCGGATGCTGACGTCGAGCATGCTCACCGGCTCGTCGGCGATGAGCAACGTCGGCTCAAGCGCCAGCCCGGCGGCAATGACCACGCGCTGGCGTTGCCCACCCGACAGCTCGAACGGGTAGCGACGCAGGTACGCCTCAACCGGCGCGAGCCCGGCCGAGACGAGCGCGGCCTCGACCCGGCTGCGCAGCTCAGCGCCCTTGGCGACCTTGTGCACGCGCAGCGGCTCCGCCACGATGTCCCCGACGCGCATGCGCGGGTTGAGCGATTCGTAGGGATCCTGGAACACCATCTGGACGCGTCGCCGCAGGCGCAGCAGGTCCCGACCCGACATGGCGCCGACCTCCTCGCCGTCCAGCACGACGCGGCCACGGCTGGGCTTCAACAGGCCCATGAGCAGGTTGCCCGTGGTCGTCTTGCCGCAGCCGGACTCGCCGACCAGGGCCACCACCTCGCCCGATCCGAGCTCGAAGCTGATGTCGTCCACCGCCCGGACTGGTCGCACCGGACGTCGGGCCACCCAGTCCGCGAACGAACGTTGGCCCGGGAACTCCTTCACCAGGCTCTCGACGCTCAGGAGCTTCGCGTTCATGGCCGGGCTTCCGTCGGATCGAGCAGGAAGCACGAGGCGCGTCCACCGGCAGCCTCGTATTCCGGCGGCCGCTCCGCGTTGCATCGGTCGAACGCGTGCGGGCAGCGCGGGGCGAATCGGCAGCCGGGAGGCATCGCGCCAAGCCGAGGAGGCGACCCGGGAATGCCGCGCAGCGGCCGGTCCGGATGAGCCACGTCGGGGAAGGACTGGAGCAGCTGCTGGGTGTAGGGATGCTGCGGCTCCCGATACAACGTCGCCGCGTCGTTCTCCTCAGCCACCACGCCGCCGTACATCACCACCACCCGGTCGCACACCTGGGCCACGACCCCGAGATCGTGCGTGACGAGGATGATCCCCATCCCGAAGTCTCGGGCGATGCCGCCGAGCAGCTCGAGAATCTGCGCCTGGATCATCACGTCCAGCGCCGTCGTCGGCTCATCGGCCACGATGACGTCCGGGTCGCACGCCAGGGCCAGCGCGATCATCGCGCGCTGACGCATGCCGCCTGAGTAGGTATGCGGGTACTCGCGCGCGCGGCGAGCCGGAATGCCGACGCGGTCGAGCAGCTCACCGGCGCGCCTCGCCGCCTGCTGCTTCGACGTCGATGGAGCGTGAAGGCGGATCGCCTCCGAGATCTGGTCTCCGACGCTGCGAACCGGGTTCAGCGCGTTCATCGCTCCCTGGAAGACGAGAGACAGGCGCGTCCAGCGGAACGAGCGCAGCGTCGGGCCGTCCAGGCCGACGAGGTCGTCGCCGTCGAACCAGACCGAACCCTCCACGATGCGGCCACCCGGTGGCAGCAGGCGCATGATGCCGAGGACGGTCGTCGTCTTGCCGCAGCCGGACTCACCGACCAGGCCGAGCGTCTCTCCGCGGCGCAGGTCGAAGCTCACGCCGTCGACGGCGCGCAGCGGTCCGCCGTCGCTGTCGAACTCGATCGCCAGATCGCGCACGCGCAGGATCGGCTCCTCGAGGCCGGCCGCCACGGGTGGCGGCGGCGCAACCGTTCCGACCCGCGCGACATCGCTGCCGGGCGATTCGAGGTGGTGGCGCTTCAGTCGCGGGTTCACGGCGTCCTCGAGCGCGGTACCGAGAAGGGTCGTGCCGAGGACGACCCACACGATCGCGAAACCCGGGGAGAGCAGCGCCCACCATGCGCCGGCGCTGATCGCGCCGCGGTCGAACGCGAAGTTCAGCATCTGGCCCCAGCTGATGACCGTGGGGTCGCCCAGGCCGAGGAAGGCGAGGCTCGACTCGTCGAGGATCGCGAGACTGACGACCAGGACCATGTTGGCGAGCATCAGCGGAAGCACGGCCGGGAGGATGTGCTTGCGCAGCACGTGCATGTCGCCGGCGCCGACCGCCTTGGCGCGCATGACGTACTTGCGCTCGCGCACGGACAGCGTCTGCGCACGAACCAGCCTCGCGGTGCCCGTCCACCCGAGGATCCCGATCACGATGATGATCGTCCTGAGCGACGGACCCAGGATCGCGACGAGGACGATCATCAGCGCCAGGTCGGGAATGACCAGGAAGATGTCCGTGATGCGCATGAGGAGGGAGCCGAACCAGCCCCGTTGATAGCCCGCGACGAGGCCGATCAGGGCGCCGATGAGGATCGCGATCGCCGCCGCGGTGAAGCCCACCAGCAGCGACACCCGAGCGCCGTAGATGAGCGACGAGAGGACGTCCTTTCCGCCGTCATCGGTTCCCAGCAGGTGCTGCGGCGACGGCGCCTGGAAGATGTCGTCAGGCGTGAGGCCGACGACCGGGGCATACGGGTCGTAGGGCGCGATCCATGGTGCGAAGACCGCGGCAAGGATCGCCACGATCAGCATCGACGCTCCGATGAGGCCGCTCCGATGACTTAGGAACGAGCGCCATCGCAGGCGGGGCTCGGTCGCGGTGCTGATCTGGGCGGTGGCCTCGATGACGCTCATCGCCTCAATCCTCCACCACGCGCGGATCCAGCCAGCCGTAGACCACCTCGGCGGCCAGGTTCGCGACGATGACCGAAACGGCGAGAAGCAGGAAGGCGCCCTGCAGCACGGGGTAGTCGCGATCCGAGACTGCGTTGACGGTCAGCGATCCAAGCCCCGGCCACGAGAAGACCGCCTCGACCTGGATTGCGCCGGCCACGGTGAACCCCAGCGTCAGCGCGATGAGGGTCACCATCGGCAGCATCGCGTTCCGAAGCGCGTGGTGGCGGATGATGCGATACGTCGAGAGGCCCTTGGCGCGCGCGGTGAGGATGTAATCCTCGCCGAAGATCTCGAGCACGCTGCTGCGCATGATGAGCATGTACTCGCCGAGGAGTGCCAGACCGAGCGTGAGCGTTGGCAGGAGCAGGTGTCGACCGACGTCCCAGGCCAGGTCGGCCAGCGACGCGTACTCGGCGCCGATCGTCAGCCGCCCGGCGACGGGCAGGTCGAACCAGGTGACCCCGGCGATGAGAAGGATGATCCCCAGGAAGAAGATCGGCAGCGCCCACATGAACAGGCTGAACGTCACGGAGGCGACATCGGCCGTTCTTCCCCGACGCCACGCGGCGAATAGCCCTAGCGCGACACCGAAGACGATCGCAAAGAACTCGGCGGGGAGGATCAGCCACAGGGTGTTGACCAGCGCTTCGCCGAGCAGCTCGGAGACGTCGCGATCGCGATACGCGAAGCTCGTGCCGAGGTCACCGCGCGCCAGCGCGGCCAGGTACGCGGTGAACTGCGTATCGAACGGGTTCCCGCCCTCCAGGTTGAGGATGACCGGCTTGTCCAGACCGAAGCGGGCCCGGAGATCCTCGATTGCGGCCTGGTTCAGGCGAGGGTCGCGCACGCCGGCCGTTGCCGGGTCCCCGGGGAGGATCCGAAACAGCAGGAAGTTGAGGGTGATGACGACGGCCAGCGTGACCAGCGCCCACCCGACCTTGCGCAGGAGGTAGCCACCTCGCTGAGACATCGGCGCTGGCCCGCTGCCGCCGCGGCGTGCGGTCCTTCAGCCTATTCGTTCGGTCGCAGGACGACGAGCTGGGTCGGGTCCTCGAGGCCGATCGTCGGAGTCCCCTCGATCCAGCCGGTGAACGTGTCCGTCCGCCACGCCTGGATCGACACAAAGTAGTACGGGACGATGTAGACGACGTCATCGATCAGGATCTGCTGCAACTCGTGGATCTGCGCGATCCGCGTGTCACGGTCGAGCTCGACCGCCTGCTCGTCGTTCAGCGTGTCGTACTCCGGGTTGCAATACCCGGTCTCGTTGAAGCCGCTCGGAATCTCCTCACACGTGGCCACGGCAAGGAGTCCACCGGCGTCGATGTCGGTGTACCAGCTCCAGATCATGATGTCGTAATCGAAGCCCGGGCAGCACAGGGCGGTCAGCGCTCGGGCCTCGAAGCCCTGGATCTGCACCGCGACGCCGATCTGGCTCCAGGTGTCCCCGAGCTGGTCGGCCTCGCGCGGTGCGGTGTCGCTGTCGTCGGGGAAGTTGAGCCGGAACGTGAGGTCATCGCAGTCCTGATCGGGCAGGCACTCGCGCACGCCATCCCCGTTTGTGTCCTCGTAGCCGGCGTCGTCGAGCAGGCGGTTGGCCTCGTCGATGTCGAACGCGTAGTCCTCGATCTCGGACGCGAAGAAGTCGCCATGCGAACGCGTCACGAGCGACAGGCCCTGCGAGCCGGTGCCGAGGGTCGCCACCTGGATGAGCTGCTCCTTGTCTGTGGCATGCGCCAGGGCGCGGCGCACGGCGACGTCCTTGAGCGCCGGATGGCCGGAGCAGACCCCCGCTGCACCGCCAGTCTCTTCGGCCGTCGGGCAGTTCTCCGCGGTGGTGACGTTGAAGAAGATGTCGCGAAGCTGGCCACCGGGGGTCTCCGCCGTGTTGACGACGATGTCCTCCGCGTTCTCGAGGGTCGAGATGGCCGTCGCCGGGAACTCGGTGAGGGCGTCGACCTGGCTGTTCGTCAGGGCCGTGATGCGGGCATCCGCGTTGGTGATGGTCTGGAAGATGACGCCGTCGATGGCGGCCACGGTGCCCCAGTACTCGGGATTCGTCGCGAGCTGGACGAACTCACCCTGCTGCGCCTCGACGAGGGTGAACGGCCCCGAGCCGATCATCTCGGCGTTCTCGAACTCGAGCGGGTCCTCGCTGGCCCAGATGTGCTCGGGCAGCACGTAGATCGCGGCGAGGTTTCCCTCGAACAGCGGCTGAGACATCGGATCCACGGTGGTGAGCTCGATCGTCGTCTCATCGACCACGGTCACATCGACGAACGGCTCGGCATACGACGTCAGCAGCGGGAACACGGTGTCGCGATACAGCTCGATGGAGAACGCCACGTCGGTGGCATCGAGCGGCTCTCCATCGTGGAACGTCGCGTCGTCGCGGAGGACCACGGTCCAGGTGAGGCCGTCTTCCGAGACGGACCACTCGGTCGCGAGCTTCGGGACGAATTCACCGGTGGCGGTGACAGTGATCGGCGTGTCGTACACCAGCTCGTAGATCGTGTACGACTCGGCCAGGACCGCAAGGCCCGGGTTCAGGTAGTCGGGGTACCCCGGAAGTCCGATCTTCACCGTGCCGCCGGTGGCCGTCCCACCGCCGCTTGGCTCGGCGGAGGAGCCGCCGCCACCGCTCGGTGACGACTGTGGGGTGGTGCAGGCCGCGAGCGCGAGCCCTATGGCGCCAATGATGGGGAAGATTCGCGAGCGTCGCATCGGTGTCCGGTGCCTCCACACAATGTCACGGCAAGCCCTGATCCGGGCACGGCGCCGCATCGGTCGCGCGAGGATGGCACACGCCACCGATTCGGGTCAACGATTCGGCGCTCGCACGTGGATACCGTGCATACTCCGGGCGATGCCGCGCGGTTCACAACGTGCCAGCCCGAGCGCCCTCGTCCGCGCGCAGGTTGCGCTCGAGGGCTTCACGCTCACACCCGACGGATCGGCCGCGATCTACGCGGTCCGGCGCGTGCGACGCGGTGCGTACGAGACGCATCTGTGGTGGCGAGCACTTGACGGCGGCCGGCCTCGACAGCTGACGCGCGGGCGGGTGCGCGACTCGGCATTCGCCGTCTCCCCCGACGGGCGCTGGCTGGCGTTCGTGCGCTCGCAGGTCGCGGAGGCGGGCGTCGCGCAGGCGTGGGTCCTGCCGCTCGAGGCCGGCGAGCCGTGGCGGCTGACATCACTTCCGCATGACGTGAGCGGCATCGCCTGGAGCCCGACCGGTGACCGGCTCGCCTTCGTGGCGGCTGGTGGCGCCCCACGCTTCATCGTGGGAACGGAGCGGGCCGGTCGCGCTCCCACGGCACGCAGGATCACCCGTCTCGATTTTCGCGACGATGCGTCCGGCCACATCGATCGCCGCATTCACCTCTGGCTGCTCCCCTTTCGGCGCGGAGCCAAGCCGCGGCAGCTGACCGATGGCGACTACGACGTCTCGGACTTCGCGTGGTTCCCCGACGGCCGCCGGATCGCCTTCGCTGCCGACCGTGGACCCGATGCCAACATCGACCCGCGTCTCCAGCTGTGGGCGGTGAGCACCGAGTCGCGTCGCCCTCGGATCTCTGAGCTTGCCTCGCTTGCGGGCGACGCCCACGGCCCGGCGTTCTCGCCGGACGGCCGCCACCTCGCCTTCCTCGGGACCGACGTCGCCGACCCGCCCGACGAGATCCCGACCGAGCTGTGGGTCATGGCGCTCCCGTCGGGGAAACCGCGCAACCTCACCAAGCCTCTCGATCGATCCATCGGTGACCTGGCGTGGTGCGACCTGCTGATGGCCGAGGATGCGCCTGGCCCGGTGTGGATCGACGACCGGAGCATCGCTGTGACGGTCGGCACAAACGGCCGCAACATCCCGTACAGCGTCGACCTCGATGGCGGGCTGGAGCCGATGGTCGACCCGACCAGGGCGATCGCCGCGAACGGGGTGCGCACCGCTGCGGGCCGCGTCGCGGTGAGCGCGGCCGTCGATGGCGGCGCGGGAGAAGTCTGGGAGGTCGCGTCCGGGGTGCTCCGCCAGGTGACGCGCGAGGGCTCCGCCTGGATGCGTCGCTTCCCCCGCGTCGTGCAGACAGAGGTACTCGTCGACGGCCCGGGCGGGCAAATCCAGGCCTGGCTCGGGTCGCCGGTGGCCGCCGGGCGGCGAGCGCTACCGACCGTGCTCATCGTGCATGGCGGCCCCACGGGAGCGTGGGGTCCCGGCGGTACGCTCGACCAGATGGCGCTGTGCGCGGCCGGGTACCGCGTGCTGCGCCCGAACGTGCGCGGCTCGGACACGTTCGGCAGAGCCTGGGTCCGCGCACTCGGGGGTGACTGGGGTGGACCCGACGCCGCCGACGCCCACGCGACGATCGATTGGGTCGTCGAGCACGGCCTCGCCGATCCGAAGCGGCTGACGGTGATGGGGTACTCCTACGGCGGGTTCATGACGCTGTGGCTCGCCGCAACGTCGGACCGCTTCGCAGCGGCCGCGCCCGAGAACGCGGTGACCAACCAGGTCTCGGCGTGGGCCAACTCGTACTTCGGCGTCCACTACGCCCGGCGCGCGCGGCTGGGCGATCCGCTGACCGAGCGCGGCGCACGCCGCATGTGGCGCACATCGCCGCTTCGGCTGGCGGCGTCCATGCACACGCCGATGCTCATGCTCCAGGCCGAGGACGATGCGGTATGCCCGGCGGCCGACAACGAGCAGCTCTTCACCGCGCTCAAGGTCCTCGGTCGCGACGTCGAGTACATCCTTTACCCCGAGGAGCACCATGAGATGAAGAACTACGGCCGACCCGACCGGCGCACCGACCGACTGGAGCGGATCGTCACGTGGTTCGACCGCCACGTGAAGCCTCGCTGAGCTAGGCCGACTTCCTGCTCAGCCGCTCCGCGAGCCCACCGACGGTCAACGCGGCGCCGAGGGCCAGGATCCCGATGGCGGCGACCAATCGGAATGCCTCGCCGCCGAAGGTCGTGGCGAACACGAGGTAGGCGACCACGCCCCCGAGTGCCAGCGCCGAGCCGATCCACTTGAACGCCGGCGCATCGGCGATCCATCCGGCGGCATACATGCCGAGGCCGAGGCTGAACGGAATCACGCTCCACAGGTACGCCCATGCGCCCCAGTCATCGGCGAGGCTGCTGTAGAGGAGCGCACCGCCGATGCCGGCCAGCAGCGCTCCGGGGATCATCATTCCTGCCCGCAGTCGTCGATTCGGCCCACCCAGGAGCCCGGGCACCAGGAAGAACAGCGACAGCGCGACCGGGATGATCGGCCACCAGCGCAGCAGCTCCTCACCCGCGGTCAGCCCGTTCACGAAGTCGAGCAGCGGCTCGCTGGCGAGCACGACCAATCCGACGATGAGCAGCAGGATGCCGGCGATGAGCTCGATGGTCCGACTCACGCGGCCGAGTATACGGTGGCATCATGCGCCGGATGCCCAGCCGACCCGGCCCGCGTTCGTTCCTCCGACTCCTCGGGCGGCGGATGCCAATGACGCGCGGCTCCATCCGCGTGGAGGGGATCGGCGCGCAGGTCAGCATCGGCCGAGATCGCTGGGGCATCCCTCACATCACGGCGGCGAGTGACGCCGATGCCTGGTTCGCCCTCGGGTACTGCCATGGCCAGGATCGCCGGTTCCAGCTCGAGCTCCTTGCTCGGGCAGGGCGCGGGACGCTGGCCGAGCTGCTCGGGCGGCCGGCCATCGGGATCGACCGACTGTCGCGCACGATCGGGTTCCGGCGCGTCGCCCTGGCCCAGCGTCCGCTCCTCGATGCCGACGTCCTCGCCACGCTCGAGGCGTACGTCAGCGGCGTGAACGCCGCCAGCGCCTCCTCCCCGCGACCCCACGAGCTCGTCCTGCTGCGAGCGCGCCCAACCGCCTGGGAGGTGGAGGATGTCCTCGCGTTCATGGGGCTCCAGTCGCTCGTGCTCGCGGGCAACTGGGACATGGAGCTGGCGCGCTTGGCCATCCTCATGACCGACGGCCCGGACGCGCTCGCGGCGGTGGACGCGCCCTACGCCGCCTGGCTCCCGGTGGTCGATCCGCCCGGGGCCGCTGCCGGCGCCGCGCTCGACCGCCTGGCTGTGGACCTGGGCGCCCTGCGCGACCTCGTCGGCGGCGCGGGAGGCTCGAACGCATGGGCGGTCGCGGGATCGCGGGCGGCAGCCGGGTCGCCGATCCTCGCCAACGATCCGCACCTCGCCGCCGACGTGCCGGCTCCGTGGTACCTCGCGCACCTTCGAACGCCAGAGTGGGAAGTCGCCGGCGCCTCCTTCGTCGGAGGGCCCGTCGTGCCGAGCGGGCACAACGGCCACGTGGCCTGGGGCATCACCGCGGGATGCACCGACTCCGCTGACCTGTTCTGGGAGGAGATCGTCGACGGCTCCGCCCGCGGCCCGAACGGCATCGAGCCGACGACGCGCATCCACGAGGAGATCCTCGTTCGACGAGGCGACCCCCAGGTCGAAACGGTGACCGTGACATCGCGCGGGCCGGTGCTGACGCCGATCCTCGACGGCGTGGGGACTGTGCTGTCGCTGCGGGCGACTTGGCTCGAGCCCGCACCGGTTCGCGGCCTGCTCGACATCATCCGTGCCCGCGACTTCGCGTCGTTCCGGCGCGGGTTCGATGCGTGGCCGGGCCCCTCGCTCAACGTGGTCTACGCCGATGCCGACGGTCACATCGGCTGGCAGCTCATCGGAGCGTTGCCTCGGCGTCATGCCGGCAACGGCACGCTGCCGGCGCCCGCCTGGGAGCCCGGCTGGGAGTCGGAGCCCCTGTCGTTCGAGGCGATGCCCTTCCAGCTCGATCCGCCGACAGGCTTCGTCGTGAGCGCCAACAACGCCCCACGAGCCGATGCCACCGATGCTCCCTTCCTGGGCTCGGACTGGCTCGACGGCTATCGTGCCGCCGCCATCGGGGAGCGCCTCGCGGTGCGCGATGACTGGGACGTTGCCGCGACCGCGGCGCTCCAGGTCGACGTCACCTCGATCCCCTGGCGCGACATGCGGGACCTCGTGCTGGCGGTCGAGGCCCGCGACGACGCCGAGCGCCTCGCGCTGGCACTGCTGCGCACGTGGGATGGCCAGGTCGCGGCCGCGTCGGCGGCCGCATCGGTCTTCGAGCTGTTCGTGGCCGAGCTGGCCGGCATCACGACCCGCGAGGCGGCGCCGGGAGGCTGGCGGTGGGCGATGGGGGCCGGGTTCGGCGAGGTCATCACGAATACCGCATTCGGCGCTCGGACCGTCAGCCGGCTCGTCGGGCGCTTACGGGATCGACAGGACACCGACGAGGCCATCAGGTCGGCCCTGCACTCCGCGATCGCCACCCTCACGCGTGCCCGGGGCTCCGATCCCGCCCGATGGGCCTGGGGCGACGTGCGGCCTCTACGCCTGATGCATCCCCTGGGAGCGCTGAAGCCGCTCGATCGGGCGCTCAACCTCGGCCCGGTCGCGGTTGGTGGTGATACGAATACCGTGGCCCAGGCTGGCGTCCGGCCTCTCGACCCGCTGGGAGCGCACGGGGCGATCGCGAACCACCGCATGGTGATCGACCTCGCCGATGTCGAGCGGAGCCGGTTCGTGGTCGCGGGTGGGCAGTCCGGCAACCCCCTCTCGCCCCACTACGACGACCTCCTCGAGCTGTGGGTCCGGGGCGACGGCGTGCCGATCCCCTGGCGTCGCGACCTGGTCGATGTCGCTGTGGTGGATCGGCTCGTCCTGCACTCGGCCTGATCGCCGGCCGCCGCGGGAGCTACATCTCGCCTTCGAAGGGAAGCTGGGGCATGCGCAGCGCCTTGTCCCTGCGGTATCCGAGCACGTAGTCAGCCTGCATGAGCGTGTGGATCTGCGAGGTGCCCTCGTAGATGACCGATCCCTTGGAGTTCCGCAGGTAGCGTTCGACCGGGTACTCATTCGAGTAGCCGTAGGCGCCATGGACCTGGATCGCGTCCATGGCGGAGGCCACGGCGTGGTCGGTGCAGAACCACTTCGCCAGCGACGTCTCGCGCGTGTTCCGCTCCCCGAGGTTCTTCTTCCAGCCTGCCTTCCAGACGAGGAGCCGTCCGGCCTCGATCCCCTGCTCCATCTTCGCCAGCATCTGCTTCACGAGCTGATGCCGGCCGATCTCCTCGCCGAACGTTTTGCGCTCGTGGGCGTACTTGACCGATGCGTCGAGGCAGGCCTGGGCGAGGCCCACCGATCCGGCGGCAACCGTGTAGCGGCCCTGGTCGATCGCGCTCATCGCGATCGTGAAGCCCTCTCCCTCCTCGCCGACGCGGTTCGCCGCGGGCACCTCGCAGTCGCTGAAGGTGACGATGCCGGTGTTGCCGGCACGAACGCCGAGCTTGCCGTGCAGCGACTCGGAGCTGAACCCGGGAAAGGATCGCTCGACGATGAACGCGGTGATGCCCTTGTGGCCCTTCGACCGATCGGCGTTGGCGAAGACGAGGAAGTTGTCGGCCGTGTCGGCCAGACTGATCCAGATCTTGCTGCCGTTGAGCAGGTATCGGTCGCCGTCGCGTCGGGCGGTGGTGGCCAGGTTGGCGGCATCCGAGCCGACGCCGGGCTCGGTCAGCCCGAACGTGGCGAGCTTCTCACCCCGGGCCTGCGGGACGAGGTACTGCTCCTTCTGCTCCTCGCTCCCCCACTGGAGGAGCGTGAGCGAGTTCAGGCCGGTGTGGACCGAAAGGATGACGCGGAACGCGGTGTCCGCCCGCTCCATCTCCTCGCACAGCAGCGCGAAGGAGATGTAGTCCATGCCGGCGCCGCCGAATCGCTCGGGAATCGGCAGGCCGAGCAGGCCCTCCGACCCCATCTTCTCGTACAGCGATCGGTCGTACGTCGAGCTCGCGTCGAGCTCAGAGATGCGCGGCAGGATCTCGCGCTCGGCGAAGGCGCGCGCCGTGCGCTGCACCTCGCGCTGCGCATCGGTCAGCGCGAAGTCGATCATCGGTCCTCCGTGGGGATGCCCATGAAGGTGAGCATCTCGCGCCAGGCGGCGTCGCTCGCATCGGCGAAGTCGGCGGCCTTGCGATCGAAGAACGAGTGCGGCGCCCCCGGGTAGACCACGGTCCGATGCTCGACGCCCGCGGTCTCGAGTGCCAGATCGAACGCCTCCCGCACCTCGGCCGGAATCCCGGCGTCGGCCTCACCGTACAGGGTCAGGACCGGGCATCCGAAGCGCGGTGCCTCGTCGGCCGGCGCCGCCAGACCGCTCCGGTGCGGACCGACGGGCCATGGATACAGGCCGATGACGCCGCTGGCTCCGATGCCCGCCGCGGCCTGGAGCAGGCTCACCCGTCCGCCAAGGCAGAATCCCGCGGTGTAGAGGCGTTCCGGCTCACCACCCTCCGGCGAGCGGAGGTATTCGGCGGCGGCGGCAACGTCGTCGTCCACGCGCTCCGGGTCGAGCTGCAGGACGTGCGGCTCGTACTCGAACCCCTCCCGCCGGAGCTCCGCCCCCGCCGTTCGGGCATAGAGGTCCACGCCGATGGCGTCGACGCCGGCCTCGGCGAACCGGCGCGTGAGCTCCTCGTAGTACGGGTGGAGTCCGCGCACGTCGGGGATGATGACGATGCCGGCGCCACTCGGGTGCTCGGCACGCGCCGCGTAAGCGGCGATATCGGTCCCGTCGCGGCTCACGAGGGTGAGCGCGCGGGCGTCAACGGCGCCGCCACGGATGGGCGGCAGCGGAGGGCGAGCGTCTGTATCGAAGCACATGGCGTCAGGATCGCACGACCCCGATCCCGCCGCTAGCCGATCGCGTTGACCGCCACCAGCGTCCCGATCGCGAGCACGGCTCCGACGCCGATGAAGACGCCCGCGCGCAGCACGCGTGGCATCCCCTTGTTGAGCTGCTCGCCATCGGCGCTGCGCCACATCCCGGCCATGGTCGCAGCGCCGGTCGGCGGCAGCAGGAACCCGAGGACGACGCCGACGGCCAGCCCGCCGAGATGGCCGGTCCAGCTGATGCCGGGCACGATGAACGTGAAGATCAGCAGGAAGACCAGGTAGCCCCCGATGCCAGCCATCATCCGCCTGCCCTGCGGACCGAGCACCGCGTGATGCCGGCGCGACACGACGAAGAGGAGGCCGACGAGACCGAAGATCGCCCCGGAGGCTCCGGCCGCGAACGAGTTCGGGTCGACGAGGATCGTGAGGATGCCTCCGCCGGCCGCGCACAGCAGGTAGATCAGGGCGAACTCGATATGGCCGTAGAGGTGCTCCGCGATCGGTCCGTAGAGGTAGAGCACATACATGTTGAAGCCGAGGTGGATGATCCCGAGGTGGATGAACGCGCTGGTGAAGATGAGCCACCACTCCCCGGCCGCGACGAGCTGACCGTTGATGAGGTTCTGCTCCCCGATCGGCCCGACCCCGCCGGCGAGCGTGGTGCCTCCGGTGAGCACGGCGTCGATCGCGAACAGGGCGACGCAGATGGCGATCAGGGCGTAGGTCACCACCGGGGTGTGCGTGGCGTAGGCACCGCGCGCGCGATTGAACTGGCGCCGCGCCGCGAAGTCGTGGCCCGTCTCCTTGAGCAGCCAGGCGATACGGTTGGCGATCGCACCACGCTCGGCGGGCGGAGCGCGACGGTCCGCCTCGCGGTATGCGGCGATCGCCGCCTCGAGGTCCCCGTCGCGGACCTCCTGCTCCGCCACGCTGCGCCATCCGAGCCAGGAGGCACGTCCGCCGCTCGCGGCAGCGGCGCGCCACGCGTCGTGTGCCCCCGGCTCGTCATCCAGGCGGTAGCGTGCGCTGCCGATGAGCAGCCAGGCCTCGCCGGACAGGTCGGGGTCGGGATGACCGGTCAGGGAGGCGAGGACGCGCACCGCGGCCTCGGGATCGCCCTGGTCGAGGAGGCGGCGCCCCTCCTCGAGGCGCATCGTTGGTTCTTCGGCCATCGGCGCGATTATGCCGGACAGCGAACGACCGCCGAGAAAATGGCACCTCGGCGGTCGTTGGCTTCAGCCCCCTGGCAGGGGCGCGCCCGGCACGGCCGGGAGCATCAATTGGCGCTGGCTACTTGGCTCGGTGCAGGAACTCCAGCACATCGTCGTATCGGAAGCGCCGGTCGCCGCGCTTGCAGACCCGGAAGAACGGGAGCTCGCCGCGATCGCCCAGGCGCTTGACGGTGTTCACGTGCAGGTGCAGCATCTCGGCGACCTCGGCCGCCGTGAGCAGCTTCCCGACCTCGTTCGTCATCATCGCTGGCTCGGTCCTCGTGTATGGGCACATGACACGCGCCGTCCGCACGGGCAGGTGCGGTGGATGCGGCTCGTGGTCGGATAGTAAGGTTGAGGTGCCCTGCCACCGCCCGGTACGTTCAGGGCATCCACGGGAGTACTTCCGTTCATGCCTCGCGACAAGCTCCCGCCGGACGTGCAACGCCTGCTCGACGAACGATCGTCCGCACGCCAGGCAAGCAACTGGTCCAGGGCAGATGCGCTCCGGGCGGAGCTCGCCGCGGCGGGCTGGGAGCCACAGGACGGGCCCTCCGGTTCGACCGCCCGGCCGATCCTTGCCGATGCCTCACCCGATGAGTCGGTCTCGCTGCTCGACGAGGCGGCGGAGGTGGACGCATCGGTCCAGGTCGTGGCCGACGATCATCCAGGAGACCTGGCCCGCTTCCTCGGCGCCGTTGGCACTCATGTGCCTGGACTGGCGTGGGAGCTCGTGCTGGTCGCGGACGCCCCCTCGTTCGACGTGGACCCGATCGTGGAGGCGGCTGGGCTTCCACTCGAGCCCGTTGTCCTGCGCGCCGACGGTCGTCTCGGGTGGGGCGGCTCTCGCACGCTGGGGATGCGCCGGTCGCGCGGCAGGGTCACCATCCTGGTCGACACGTCGCTCGAGCCGGTCGGCGACTTCGTGACGCCCCTGGTCGCCGCGTTCGACGACGAGCGCGTCGGGATCGCTGGCGGCTGGGGAGTCACCAGCGGGGACGGCCGGGAGTTCGTGGAGGCTCCGCCGGGCGAGGTCGATGCGGTCGAGGGGTACTGCCTCGCCGTCCGTCGCGAAGCGCTTCGCGCGGTCGGTGGCGTCGACCACCGCTTCCGGTTCTACCGCAACGCGGACCTGGATCTGAGCTTCGCCGTCCGCGACGCCGGGTGGTCGGCAGTTCGCACCGGGCCGCTTCCGGTGGTGCGCCATGAGCATCGTGGCTGGACGTCCCTGCCCGATGACGAGCGCGATCGGCTGAGCAAGCGCAACTTCTACCGCTTCCTCGACCGCTGGGGCGACCGACGTGACCTCCTCCTCCACCCTGAACCGGACGACCGATGACGCGGCCGCGCCATCGCGTGGTGGTCTGGCCCTGGTCTCGTCGGGTCGGCGGGCTCTTCCTGAGCGACTGGCTGGCGATCACGATCGGTGCGACGATCGTGGCGTGGCGGCCGCTCCGTGACGATGAACTCGAGCACGAGCTCGAGCACGTCAGGCAGTGGCGCCGGCACGGGGTGACATTTCCGGCGCGCTACCTGCGCGCGTCGGCGTCGGCACGTCGCGCGGGAAAGCGCTGGTACCACGACAACCATTTCGAGGTCGAGGCCCGCACCGCCGCGACGAGGCTGCGCCCAGGCTAGCCCCGATGGCCCTCGAGACAGGTGCAGCCGCCCGGACCGACGATGGCTGCATGCGGTGTCCGGGACGGCAGGACGAAGCCATCGCCGGCGCGGAGCTCAACGGGCTCCTCGTCGGGTCCGATGAGAAACGTGATGGAGCCTTCGGCACAGATGAGGAGCTTCGTGCTGGCGTGCTCGTGGGCCCCGTAGACGTCGCCCGGTCCGTTGGACCACGCCCATGGCTCGACGCCGGCATCGGCCAGGCGCTCGCGTGCCGCCGGGACGCCGGCCTCCCCACCGCGGCTGTCGGGGAATGGCTGGACCGGGCTCGGAAGGTCGGGGCTCACTCCACCAGGAGCGCGGCGTGCTGGACGAGCAGGCCGCTCTCCAGCCGGGTCACGCTGACGAACCGATCGAACGGCCCGAGCCACTCGGTGGACTCTGACGGCAGCATCGGTCCGGCGATCGTGCTCATCGCGTCATGCAGGCCGGCGAGGTCAACCCAGGTGATGCCCGCGCTGTCGGGTCCACCGAGCTCGGCCACCGCTTCGCTGTAGCGCGGCTGGGCCGCCAGCGAGCTTGACTCGGCCAGGCCGAGTGACGCCCGCACAAAGGCATCGCCGACGCCGATCAGGACGCGATCGTCCGTCACTGCCACCTCGACGACAACCGTGTCAACGTCTTCGGCGAACGCCTCAAGGTCGGTCGTCTCCCACCGGAATGTCGTGATGGTCGCGCCGCCCACGGTCTCGGTCTCGACGGTGATCCCCATCGACGGGTCCAGCGCTCCGAGCGTGGCGAACGTCGCCAGCTGGTCGATGCGCCGCTCGGCCTCGGCGATATCTGTCGGATTGATCACGACGCCCGCGTAGGGCGTCCCGTCTGTCACGCCGGCCGCAACCGCAGCGTCACCGATCCAGCTCAGGACTTCCTCCAGATCGCCTCCGAGGGCCGCCTCGATCATGCCGAGCTCCTCACCTCCGGCGCCGGCCTCGTCCGCCGCATCCTTGATGCCGCCGATGAACCAGCCCAGGGCAGCGCCGACGTTCCCCGACTCGCTGTAGAAGAGCGCGTCGCCCGGTACCTCGGCGGAGAGGCCTCGGTCGGCGTTCGCGGTCGGGTAGCCGGTCGGCGGATCGCTGGCGGTGTCGACCGCGATTCGATCCCCTGCCGCGCTCACCGCGACCGCACCACGCAGCGGCTGGGATTCGAGGAGCCCGCGCATCGCATCGGTGGTGGCGGGGTCCGCTGGCGCGGCGGCCGCGAGCGCCTGCGCCACGACGTCGGTCAGGTCCCAGGTCGCAAAGGCGAGCCAATCTGAAGGGAGGACCGCGACCATGCGTGCCAGGTCGGCCGTCGTCGCCAGGCTCGTCGATGGGTTCGCGTGAGCATCGAGGGCCGATTCGACAGCGGCTGCGGTGCTGCCGACGACGAGCTGGTCATCGGTCAGGGCGTAGGCGCCGCCGTCCTCACCCGCGGCCACGTGAACGGTGACGCCCGCGTGCTCGGTCTCGGTGAACTCCATGTTGGGGGCCGCTGCCGTGATGCGCGCGATCGCGGCACTTGCTGCCGCCGGGTCGGTGACGCCGAGGAGGACTACCCCATCCGGCACGGCCTCGGACTCGATGGTGCCCTGGAGCGACAGCTCGGTCACCGCGATGGCGACATGACCGTCGAACCATGGGGCGACATCAGTCGTCCAGCTGAAATCGACATCCTCGGCGGCCATCTGCTCGTCGACGTACTCGGCCAGCTGATCGCCGAGCGGGCGCGCCAGGTCGATCCCCTCGATCGACGGGAAATGCCCGAGGAGCTCGCGGAGCGCGGCGTCCTGCTCCGCGGATGGAACGACGCTCAGCTCGACGTAGAACGGTGCGTTCGCCGGGACATACGCGGCTCCGCCGCCGAGCGCGACGCGGCTCGTCATCAGGAACGATCCGGCCACGACGCCCGCTCCGACCGCCAGGGCGCCGACGGCACCGATGGCGGCAAGGCGCCACGGTCCGATCGCGGCCGTCGAGGTGGAGCTGATCACGGGCACGTTCCCTCCCCTATGTCCGGCACCCAGCGGCCGGCGTCACGCGGAGAGTACGCCGAAGCCCGGCGTCGCGCATCTCGACGTTTGGGTCAGTACCTCCCGCCGCCGGCAACGTCGCCGCTGATTCGCTGCGCGATGTAGACGGGGATGACGCTGAACAGGATCAGCACGAGCGCCACGACGTTGACCACGGGGAGCTCGGTCGGTCGCTGCATCGCGGCGAGGACGAACAGCGGGATGGTCTGGGTCCCCGCGCCGGCGGTGAAGAGGGTGACGATGACTTCGTCGAACGAGAGGGCGAAGGCGAGCAGAGCGCCTGACAGCAGGGCCGTGCGCATCGCGGGCGTCGTGATCCGCCGGAACGTGATCCAGGTGTCCGCGCCGAGATCCGAAGACGCCTCCTCGGACGACCGGGGGAGCCGACGGAGGCGTGCTACCACGTTGTTGAAGGCGACGACGACGCAGAACGTGGCATGCCCGATGATGATCGTGGTCAGGCCAAAGTTGATGCCGAGCGTCTGGAAGGTGGTGCTCAGGGCGATGCCGGTGATGACGCCGGGCAGGGCGATCGGCAGGAGAAGCAGGAAGCTGATCGTGTCGCGACCGAAGAAGGAATAGCGCTGCACGGCCATGGCGGCGAGCGTCCCGAGCACAAGGGCGATGGCCACCGCACCGAGCGCGGCCAGGATCGAATTGACGAACGCTTCCGGGATCGCCGAATTCTCGATCGCCTCACCGAACCAGCGCAGCGTGAACCCGGTCGGCGGCCAGGCCATGAAGCCGCTCTCGTTGAAGGCGTGAATCGCCACCACGACGAGCGGCAGGTAGAGGAAGCCGAGGATCACCCACGTGGCGATCCGAAGCGCAACGCGCACCCAGCCTGCCTCAACCACAGCACATGACCATCACAGCGATTCGAACGCCCCGAGCCGTCGGGCGATGAGCAGGTACACGATCATGATGAAGATCGGGACCAACGAGTACGCGGCCGCGACCGGGAAGTTGCCGAGGGCCGAATTGTCGTAGATCACGTTGCCGATGAACTTCGCATCGCTGACCAGGCTCGGCACGATGTAGTCGCCGAGGGTCAGCGAGAACGTGAAGATCGATCCGGCGACGAGCCCCGGCAGGAGGAGTGGGAGCACGACTCGCCGGAACGTCGTTCCTGCCTTCGCGCCGAGATCGGCCGAAGCCTCGAGCAGCGAGTTCGGGACCCGCTCGAGGCTGGTGTAGATCGGCAGGATCATGTACGGCAGCCAGAGGTAGCTGAACACGATCCAGGAGTTGAAGATCTCGTCATTGCCCGGCCCGGCGATGTCGAACGGAGAGAGGACCCAGGTGAGGACCCCATTGCCCTGGAAAATCGAGCGCCAGGCGAAGATCTTCACGAGGTAGGACGCCCAGAGCGGCATGAGCACCGCGACCACGATGAGCCGCCGATACCTCGGGCTGGCGACGCGGGCCATGTAGTAGGCGATCGGCAGCGCCAGGATCACGTCCGTCAGCGTGACGAGGATCGCCATCGCGACGGTCCGGACCGCGATCGTGCGGTAGACGTCGTTGCCGAGGATCTGCCTGAACGCATCGAGTGACCAGTCGAACGGGATGACCCTCCCGGTGAACGAGTCGCTCGTCCAGAACGCGTTGAGCAGAAGGATCCCGAGGGAGCCGAGGTAGACGACCCCCAACCACAGCAGTGGCGCCGCCAGGAGGAGGCTCAGCCGCACTCGCGGTCGCGAGTGGAGCCACGCGGCAAGTCGCCGCGCCCGAGATGGCGCCGATGCCCTGGTCGTGGCCGCTCTGGGCGTGGTCATCGTGAACTGAAACGATGCTCCCCGGGGTGGATCCCCCGGGGAGCACCAGGTTGCACCTTCAGCGGCTCAATCGGTGCCGCGCAGGGTGGTCCAGGCCTCGACCCAGCCGTCGTAGTCGACGCAGGTGGTCGAGTCATCCTCGTCGGCACAGTCCTCGCGGGCTGTGCTCCAGTACCAGATGTCCTCCCAGTACGCCTCGTCGGACGCATGCGTCTGTTCGCAGTGGCCGGGGGACAGGGCCTCGGCCGCTTCGCACGCGGCCTCACTGGTCGGGGCCTCACCGAAGTAGACGGTGGCCATGGCGTTCGCCTCGGCCGACATCATGTGGTCCATCCACATGTACATGCAGTTCGGATGCTCGGCCTCGGTGGCGATCATCCACGTGTCCGACCAGCCGGTCGCGCCCTCGGCGGGCTTGATCGCCTCGACCGGCACCTCCTCGGCGATGAGGGATTGGACCTGGTAATTCCAGGTCGT
>DATBRU010000165.1:0-39758 GCA_036560105.1 Candidatus Limnocylindria bacterium
TCTGGCCGGAGCAAGACCGAATAGGGGAGCGCAGGCTGCTCGCTCAGCTCCCGGGTAGGTCGCATAGATGGATGGCCGTCCGTGACCGATGGAGACATCGGCTCACGACAGAACTCGGCTTACAGGCCGCTCTCCAGGGACACCCACCACGAGTCGCCCGGCCATCGATGCCCCGTGAGTGTGGGTCGTGTCCATCCCGCTGAGAGTTGGGTTCGTGACCGTCTGCGGATCAGTCAGTCCTCATCCTCGCGCCACACACCGCGAGCGGTGCAGACGTTGCAGACGGGTCGTGCCTCGTCCATCGTGCCGAGCGGGAGCGGGTGATCGGGACCGCCCAGGAGGCAGTCGACCTGCACCATCGGGAGGCTGCCGGGAAGGATCGTCACGTGGCGAACGGAGCAGCGGCGAATACGACCGGATCGCGGGATCGGTCGGCGCTCGTCGTTCCCCTCGATCGGGTCCAGCGCCATGGGTCAGCCTCTGCTCGCAGATGCCTCGGTGCTCGTGCAGGCAGCCTACGGGGCGTGGCGTCCGGGCAACAATGGCGCGTTCGTACCATGCCGGTCACCCCCGGGGACGCGTCGCGCTCTCGCCATTCACGGCGCTAGACTCACCGGGCGGACCGCACGTGCGCGGTCGGACCAGTGGAGGGCAAGTGTTCGGACGACGGAAGCGCGAGGAGCAGGCAGCGGCCGAAGCGGTGCGCGAAGGCGAGCGCCGCGCACTGTTCGAGCGCCTCGCCGTGCGTCCCGAGAATATCTGTCCGTTCCTCGGTCTCGAAGGCGAACGGGCCGGCTACGTCGACGGGGTGAGCGAGGAGCATCGCTGCTTCGCCTTCGGCGATCCGATGTCACTCTCCGCCGAACAGCAGACCCGCGTCTGCCAGGAGCGTGGGTACGGCAACTGCCCCCGCTATCTCCGAGGCGTCCTGGTCATTCCCACGGAGGAGCTCGAGGCTCTCCGGCAGCGACGCGTGCCCGAGCCGCCGCCGCCGCCACCTCCCCCGGTTCGCCAGGCGCCGATCGCACCGCCTCCGCCGCCCATCGAGGACGATACCGGTGGTCGCTTCCCGGCCATCCTGTGGGTCGGGCTCCTCCTGCTCGTGGTGGCCATCGCGAGCATCGGTGCCTACCTGTTCCGCGACAACCTCGGGATCGCCGGTGCCAGCCAGGAGCCGACCGCCCGTGCCACGCCCGTGGCCTCGGCAACGGCCGAGCCGACGCCGGTCCCGACCCCCCTTCCGACGGCGCCTCCCCAGGCATGGGGGTGGGTCGGCTGCACGCCCGATGAGGAGCCCTGCGCCAGCGAGGACGTCAATCGCGCCGAGATGGCGCTCTACCTCAGTCGGGCGTTCGGGCTTGCCGAGGAGCTCGGTGAAGATGAGTTCACGGACATCTCCGACAACGAGTACCGCGGTCAGATCAACGCGGTCGCGATCGAGGGTCTCACCGTGGGGTGCACCGCGACCGAGTACTGCCCCGACGGCCTCGTCACCCGTGAGCAGATGGCCACCTTCATCCAGCGTGCCTTCGACGTCCCGGACACCGACCAGGACTTCTTCACCGATGACAACGGCTCGACTCACGAGGACGCCATCAACGCCGTGACCGCCGCCAGCATCATGGAGGGCTGTCGGGGCGACTCCTTCTGCCCGCGCCAGACGGTGACCCGCGGCGAGACCGCCGCCTACCTCCACCGAGCCCAGAACCCCGAGTAACGGCTCGGGATCTCGGCGGGTCGAGGTCCCTCAGAACCCCTGCAGAAATGGCCTTGACGGGTGGCGTTTGCCCTGTATAGTGGCGCCCTGTGGTTCCAAATGGGGCTACATGGGGAAAAGTGGTGAACAACAGGGCATATGGATCGACCGTCGTTCCTCACCGGGGAGTTCCGGCACACGCTGGACGATCGCGGCCGCATCGCGGTCCCGGTTCGCTTCCGCCCGCGACTGGCGAGGGGAGCCACGCTGGCCCGATGGCTGGACGGCTGCCTGGCGATCTTTCCGGCGGACACCTGGGAGGAGCTGGCGGCGCGGATCCAGGCGCTGCCCACCACCAACGCGGCCGCACGCCAATTCGGCCGCTTCATGAGCTCGGGGGCGGTCGAGGTCGAGCTCGACCGCCAGGGCCGCGTCCTCGTCCCGAGCTATCTCCGCGAGTACGCCGGCCTGACCGGGAGCGAGGTGGTCGTGGTCGGCGCGCTGAATCGGCTCGAGATCTGGGCGGCTGCTCGATGGCAGCCGTATCGAACCCAGATCGAGGAACAGCCGGAGGCGCTCGCCGAGCACCTCGCCGACCTGGGCATCTGACGGTGCACGGGTCATTCATGCGCTTCCGGGCCGGTCGGCCCGCTGTCCGACAAACGAGGTGCACAGTCACATGGGAGAAGGGCACCTGCCGGTTCTGGTCGACGAGGTCGTTACCTCGCTGGCCGTCGGTCCCGGCAGCTCCGTGGCTGATTGCACCGTCGGCGGCGGTGGGCACGCCGAGCGGCTTTTGGAAGCCACGTCTCCGGATGGCCGCCTGCTCGGCATCGATGCCGACCGGGCGGCCGTCTCGGAGGCGGAACGCGTCCTTGCTCGATTCGGCACCCGCTTCGTGCTGGTCCAGGCGAACTTCGAGGCCATCTACGACGTGGCGACCAGCGTCGGCTTCGCCCCGCTCGACGCGGTCCTCTTCGACCTCGGCCTCAGCAGCTACCAGCTCGCCGATCAAGCTCGTGGATTCAGCTTCGCGGCCGATGCGCCGCCGGACATGAGATTCGATGAAACGACTGGTCTTTCGGCCCTCGAGCTCATCGACCGCTCCTCGGAACGAGAGCTCGCCGGAATCCTCGCGACGTTTGGTGAGGAACGCCGTGCAGGCCGTATCGCGAAGGCGATCGTGGCGGCGCGTTCGCAGGGTCGTATCGTGACCGCCGCGGACCTCGCCGCCGTCGTGGCCGCGGCTGCGCCCGCCCGTCCGGGCGGCGCAGACGCCGGTCGGATCCACCCGGCGACCCGAACGTTCCAGGCCCTCCGGGTCGCGGTGAACCGCGAGGTCGAGGTGCTTGCCACCGGGCTTGCCGGCGCCCTCGCCGCCCTCCGGCCGGGTGGCCGGATGGCCGTCATCAGCTATCACAGCCTCGAGGACCGGATCGTGAAGCGCTTCATCGCGCGCGAGAGCCGGGACTGCATCGAGGATCCACTGCCGCCGATGTGCACGTGCGGTCACCGGGCACAGGTGCGGGCGATCACCAAGGGCGTCATCACCGCGGACCCCAGCGAGGTCCGGCGGAACCGCCGCGCGCGCAGCGCAAAGCTGCGGGTCGCTGAAAAGCTCGCCGTCGCTGCGGGCAGCACGAGGAGGGTTGATCGATGAGCAAGGGACGTCCCCGCCACCAGGCGAATCGGAGACGCATGTACTCGGCGCGCCAGCGCGACCTGCGGGAGCGCCGCCTGCACGCGGCCGGCGAGCAGGCGTACTGGCTGAGCGACCAGGTCGCGGCGATCGAGATCGAGGAAGGGCTGGACTTCGAGACGCGCCCCGCTCCGGTCTCGACCACCCGACGCGGTCGCGCGACCGCGGCCTGATTCGATCGGAGAGCGAGCGAGCATGGCAGTCATCGGCGCACGGCCAGCGACGAGCCCCTGGTTCGGGCTACGCCGTCCCGGCTCGCGAGGACGTCGTCGACCCCCGCCCGCCACGCGAGGGGTTCGTCGCAAGCGCCTGGCGTCGCGCCTCCGGGCACCGGCGGATGTGCGCCCCCTGCTCGTCGCGATCGTCGTCGCGGCGGCGCTCGCCATCTTCTACCTGAGCCAGTCGAGCAGCGTCGCTGCCAGGGGCTACGAGATCGACGCGCTCGAGGCGACCCTGGCGGACCGCCGTGCGGAGCAGCAGCAGCTGATCCTCTCGATCGGCCGAGCACGGTCGCCATCCGTGATCGCCCGACACGCCAGAAACGAGCTCAATCTCGTCCCACTCGACTCGGGCGCGGTCACGTTCGCGCCCGCCTCGCCCGCCCATTGACCTAGATCCTGCGGCCGATGGCGGCCGCCCGCATCGGAGTAATTAATGCTCGCCCGGACCGACAGCCGTGCCCGCGCTCTGGTCCTGCTCATCGCCGCCTGCGTGGTAGCGTCGGCGGTCGGTGCGCGGCTGGTCTGGTGGCAGGTCGTGCAAGGCGGCGAGCTCGCCGGGATGGCGTTGCATCAGCTGGCCCAGCATCAGCAGCTGCCGGCCGAGCGCGGCGACATCACCGACGCCAGCGGCACCCTGCTGGCCGCGTCGGTCGAGGTCCAGTCGGTCTTCGCCACGCCCCCGATGGTCGACAATCCGGCGCTGGCCGCACGGCTGCTCGCCCCGGTGCTCCGCATGGACATCGACGTGATCCGGCAACGGCTGGAGAGCGACGAGCCATGGGTCTGGCTCAAGCGCCGCGTGGACCCGGAGGTGGCCGACGAGGTCGCGCAACTGGGATTCCGCGGCATCTCGATGCTGCCGGAGACCCGCCGCGTCTACCCGGTCGAGGGCGTGGCCTCGGACACGACGCTGGCTGCCCAGGTCATCGGCTTCGTCGACGTGGACGGCAACGGCCGATACGGCATCGAGGCGGGGGAGGACGGGCTCCTGGCGGGCACGCCCGGCCTGGTCACCGCGCAGGAAGACGTGGTGGGTCGACGCATCGCCGAGTCGGCATCGGTGCTGCAGGAGCCGATCGACGGCTCCGACCTCCGCCTCACGATCGACGCCGGTGTCCAGGACCTGCTCGAGCGCGAGATGTGGCGGACCTTCAACCGCAACCACGCCGTCGGCGCAACGGGGCTCATCATGGATGCCGAGACGGGCGCCATCCTGGCCATGGCCAGCTACCCGTCGTACGACGCCAACCGATTCGCCACGACCGAGGGTGAGCTCTTCGCGAACCCGGCCATCGCCCGCCAGTACGAGCCCGGGTCGGTGATGAAGGCATTCACCGTCGCTGCGGCGCTCGACGCAGGGGCGATCACGACGCGCGACACGTTCGTCGACGACAACAATCTGCGCGTCGGAGCCGTCAGGATCCAGAACGCCGATCGCTACGACCACCCGAGCGGCCATGGACCGATCACCGCCGGCCAGGTGCTCAGGCTGTCGAACAACGTCGGTGCCGCCAAGATCGGCCTGGAGCTCGGAGGAGATGATCTGTACGAGGCATTCCTGCGCTTCGGCTTCGGCGCGCCCACCGGGATCGAGCTCTCTGGAGAGGCCGCGGGGCGGGTGTGGGACCCGGCCGGGCCGAACGCATCCGGCGATCTCACGACGGCCCAGAACGCCTTCGGCCAGGGCCTGAGCCTGACGGCCATCCAGCTCGTCGCCGGGTATGCCTCCTTCGCGAACGGCGGCCTCCTGGTGCAGCCGCACATCGTTGCCGGCTGGACCGATGGCGACGGCACCTACCACGAGACCGAACAGCCTCCGGCGGAGCGGATCATGCGCGCCGAGACGGCCGACACGATGGTCGACCTCCTCGTCGCGGCAATCGACGACGGGATCGCTATTGGAGCATCGATCCCCGGCTATACCGTGGCCGGCAAGACCGGGACCGCACAGGTCGCGGGGCCGATCGAGGTCGAGACCGTCGACGGCCAGACGGTCGAGCGGTGGGGGTACATCAACGGCTGGATCGACTCGAGCTACGTCGGGTTCCTGCCCGCAGGCGACCGGAAGCTCGTCAGCCTGATCCTGATCCACCGGCCGGCGGTGTGGGGCCGGTACAAGATGGCGGAGCGTCCCGAGACGGTGTTCGCCCACGTCATGCCGGAGATCCTCGACTACCTCGCCATCCCCCCGGACCGACCGCTCGATGCGGTGGCGCAACCTTGATGACGATGGACGCGATCGGGATCGACGACGTCACCACGGCGGTCGGTGGCTGGCGCTCCGGCGGGACGCGGGACGTCGCCATCCGGGGCGCGTCGGTCGACTCTCGCAGGGTCAGTCCTGGGTCGATCTTCGTCGCTCTGCGCGGGGAGAGGGCGGACGGCCACGCCTATGTCGCGGATGCGATCCGTGCGGGAGCAGTCGCGGTCCTCGTTGACCGGGTTGTCGAAGCTCCGGGATCCGCGGGTGTGCCGCAGGTCGTCGTCGGCGACACGCTGCGGGGCCTCGGCGACCTTGCCGCGTGGTGGCGCGGTCGTCACAGCGTTCGCGTCGTCGGTGTGACCGGCTCGACGGGAAAAACGATTGCCAAGGAGATGATCGCCGACGTGCTCTCGCGCGGCCTGCGCACCCTGCGAAGCGCCGGGAATCTGAACTCCGAGAGCGGCCTGCCCATGGCGCTCCTGCGGCTCGACGCGACGCACGAGGCCGCGGTGCTCGAGATGGGGATGTACACCACCGGGGAGATTGCCCGCCTGGCGGAGATTGCAGCGCCGGAGGTGGGGGTGGTGCTGGCCGTGCACGCCACGCACCTGGAGCGAGCGGGAAGCATTGAGCGCATCGCACAGGCCAAGTCCGAGCTCCCGATGGCGCTTCCGCCCGACGGCCTGGCCGTCCTCAACGCCGACGACCCACGCGTGCTCGCGATGCGCGACCTGACGCCGGCGCGCACATGGACGTTCGGCCTGGGCGTTGGCGCCGATGTCCGAGCTGACGAGATCGAGAGCCACGGCCTCGCGGGCACGGAGCTCACGCTCCACACGCCGTGGGGGACCCGGCGCATGCGGAGCGGCACGCCCGGACGCCACCTCGTGCCACATGCCCTCGCGGCCGCTGCGGTTGCCGAATGGCTGGGCATCCCGTTCGATGACGTCGCCGAGGCACTCGAGGCCGGCAGCCACGCCGACCACCGCATGGCGGTCATGACCGCGAGCTCCGGGGCCACCCTCGTCGACGACACCTACAACGCGTCGCCGGTGAGCATGGCTGCGGCGCTCGACTTCCTGGCCGAGACGCCGATCGCGCCCGGTCGACGTCGCATCGCCGTCCTCGGCGACATGCTCGAGCTCGGACCGGACGAAGAGGCGCTGCATCGGCGGATCGGCGCGCTGGCCGCATCGAGCGCCGATGCGATCGTGGCGGTTGGAGACCGCGGAGCGTGGATCGGGGAGGGAGCGATCGACGCCGGCTCGAGCCGGGTCCACCTGGCCGTGGACGCCGACGAGGCCGCGGTGGTTCTGGAGCGGGAGACCGCACCCGGCGTGGGCGATCTCGTGCTCCTGAAGGGATCGCGCGGCATCGGTCTCGACCGCACCGTGGCGCTGATGGCGGAGGACGGCCGATGAGCCTGGTCGACATCGTCATCGCCCTCGCGGCGGCGTTCGCCGGGATGGTGCTGCTGTCCCCGATCTACATCGGCCTCCTGCGTCGCCTGGGGTACGGCAAGCAGATCCGCAGTGACGGTCCCGAGGCGCATCTGGGGAAGGCGGGGACTCCGACGATGGGCGGGATGCTCCTGGTCGTGGTGGTCCTGTTCCTGGCCATGGCGCTGCGGATCGAGGATGCCGCCACGCTGACCCCGATGCTGACGCTCATGGGCGTCGGCATCCTCGGCGCGATCGACGACTTCGTGAACGTGCGCACCGGGATCGGCATGCGCGGGCGCTGGAAGCTCGTGTGGCAGACCGTGGTCGCCATCCTTGCCGGCTACTACATCCAGCGCCACTTCGACATCACCGCCATCAACATTCCCGGCATCGGCGAGATCGTCATCGGCCCGTGGCTCTTCGTGGCGTTCGTCGCCTTCGTGATCGTCGGGACGAGCAACGCGGTGAACCTGACCGACGGGCTCGACGGCCTCGCGGGCGGTGTCCTCATCTTCAGCTTCGTCGCCTACCTGCTCATCAGCCTCGTCCCGATCGAGGGCGTGAAGCTGGCGCAGCCGAACCTGGCGATCTTCTGCGCCCTCGTTATCGGAGCGCTGATGGGATTTCTCTGGTTCAACGTCCACCCGGCGCAGATCATCATGGGCGACTCCGGGGCGCTGAGCATGGGGGCCACCCTGGCCGTCGTGGCGACGGTCAACGGCCAGCTGCCGCTGCTGGCGGTGGTCGGGATCGTCTTCGTCGCGGTGATCATGAGCGTGGTGCTCCAGGTGCTCAGCTATCGGCTGCGCGGCCGCCGCATCTTCCGCATGGCTCCGCTGCATCACCACTTCGAGCTCATCGGATGGGCTGAGGAGAAGATCACCGTCCGCTTCTGGATCGTTGCGGCCCTGGCGGGTGTTCTCGGTTTCAGCATCTTCCTCGTCGGCGCGAACGGCCTCTAGGTGGACCGATGATGACCACACCCATCGCTCCGATCCGCTCGGCGACCGACCTGCGGGGTCGCCGCGCGGTCGTGCTCGGCCTGGCCCGCTCGGGCGTCGCGGCAGCGCGATTCCTCGTCGACCAGGAGGCGGCCGTGACGGTCTACGATCGCCGTCCGGCGGCCGACCTCACCGGCGCGATCGCGGCGCTCGGCGAGCGCAGGGTGCACCTGGCCCTCGGCATCGGCGAGGCCGAGGCGATCGAGCTGCTCGGTGGTGCCGACCTCCTGGTCACGAGCCCGTCGGTCTCCGCCCGCTTCCCGACGACTGATCCCTGGCTGCGCGATGCGCTGCGGGCAGCGGAGGCGCGAGGAACCGAGATCGTGAGCGAAGTCGGGCTCTTCCTGCGCCTCGCACGATGCCGCATCCTCGGCGTCACCGGGACGAAGGGCAAGACGACCTCGACCGCACTCGTTGCCGCGATGCTCGAGCGCGCGGACATCCCTTCGGTTACAGGCGGAAACATCGGGACGCCGCTGATCGAACGGGCGCTCGATCTCGGGCCGAACGACTGGGCCGTGCTGGAGCTCTCCGAGCTCCAGCTGCCGACCATCGCGCGCGGCGCGGACGTCGCGCTGTATACGAACATCGGTGCCGATCATCTCGACCGGCACGGCACTGTCGAGGAGTATCGGGCGGTCAAGGCGCGCCTGGCCGAGCTGTCGGTTCCCACCGGACGGATCGTGCTGAATCGCGATGACGCCGGGAGCCGCGACCTCGGAGAGCGCCTGCCGCCGGCCAGCGTGTCGTGGTACGGCCTGGACCCGGATGGGGCCCTGGCGGCCGGCCTCGACGTCGATGGATGGGTCACCCTCGACGGAGAGCGCCTTCTCCCGGCGGCCGACGTGCCGCTTCCCGGGCGACACATGCTTGCCAACGTCCTTGGTGCCGCGGTCGCGGGGCGGTCGGCCGGCGCGGACCGGCCTGCGATCGCGCAGGCCATTCGCGACTTCAGCGGTGTGCCGCATCGGCTGGAGACGGTGGGCGAGCGCGCCGGCGTCCGATGGGTCAACGACTCGCAGGCGACCATCCCGGTGGCAGCCATCGCCGCGCTGCACGCGTTCGACGCGCCGATCGTGGTCATCGCCGGCGGACAGGGCAAGGGCCTGGACTACGGCGAGTTCGCCGATGCGATCGCCGAACGCTGTCGGGCAGCGGTGCTCATCGGGGAGACGGCCGGCGAGCTGGAGACGCTCATCGCGGGGCGAGTCCCGCTCCATCGGGCGGCATCGATGGGCGAGGCCGTCGATGTGGCGGCCGGGCTGGCGGCCGCGGGCGACGTCGTCGTGCTGGCTCCCGCCGCCGCGTCGTTCGACATGTTCGTCGACTACGCGGCTCGTGGCGACGCGTTCCGCTTTGCCGTGGCGGAGCTGGGGGATGACCGATGACGAGCGCAGCCCTGCCGCGCGGCATGGGACGAGCCACGACGGCGCGCGGTCGCGCTCGAGGGGGCGTTCGCCGGGATCGTCACGAACCGGCGTGGGCACTCCTGATCGCGGTGCTGACCCTGACCGCCTTCGGCATCGTGATGGTCTACTCGGCCTCGAGCGTGCGCTCGTACTTCAGCAGCGCCGATCCGGCGGCGCAGGGCCTGGAGCAGCTGGGGTGGGCCGTGCTCGGCATCGTCGGCCTCCTCGTCGCGATGCGGATCGACTTCCGCCATCTCCGCTACCTGGCCATTCCGATCTTTGTCGTCACCCTCGTCCTGCTCGTCATCGTCCTGCTGCCAGGCATCGGCGCCGAGATCAATGGGTCGCGGCGATGGATCGTCATCCCCGGCGTCGGCACGCTCCAGCCGTCCGAGTTCGCCAAGCTCGCCGTGATCCTGTATCTCGCCCACTGGCTCGACCGTCGCGGCACTGAGGCGCGGGGCTTCGCGAACGGCTTCATCCCGTTCGGTCTGCTCGTCGCGCCCGGATTCCTCCTCATTGCCGCCGAGCCGGACCTCGGGACCGCCGGGGTCTACGCGATCATCGCCATCAGCATCTTCTTCATGTCCGGTGCGAACCTGGTCTACCTCTCCATCGTCGGCGGGGCGGTCGCGGCGGCCGCGTGGGTGATGATCACCAGCACGAGCTACCAGCTCGAGCGGGTCCAGTCGTTCCTGGATCCCTTCCGGGACCCGCTCGGCAGCGGGTACAACACGATCCAGGCGCTGCTTGCGCTCGGCCTCGGCGGGCTGACGGGACTCGGCCTGGGCGAGAGCCGCCAGAAATTCCTCTACCTGCCGGCGCCGTCGACCGACTTCATCTTCGCCATCATCGGCGAGGAATGGGGCCTGGTCGGCACCCTGGCCGTGGTCGGCCTCTTCGTCGTCATCGCCTACCAGGGCTACCGGATCGCGATCAACGCGCCCGATACGTTCTCCGGGCTCGTGGCATGCGGCATCACGACCTGGCTCGTCGTCCAGGCCATGGTGAACATGATGGTGGTCACCGCGCTCCTTCCGGTGACCGGCATCCCGCTCCCATTCATCAGTGCCGGCGGGTCGGCGCTGACCATCAACCTCGCGGCCATCGGCATCCTCCTGTCGATCAGCCGCGAGACCAGCCAGACAGGATCATTGCGTGATGCGGTGTTCGGTATCGGGCGGCGGGACCGGCGGGCACGTGTACCCCGCGCTGGCCGTCGCGCGGGCCCTGCGCGACGCACGTCGCGACGTTGAGCTCGACTACATCGGTGGCGCCCGTGGCTTCGAGCGGAGGCTCGTGGCCAGCCACGAGCTGCGCGCCGAGATGGGCTACCACGAGCTCGTCGTGAGGTCGCTGCGCTCGGTCGGCCTCTCGCACCACACGGTGCTCGACCCGGCGCGACTCGCCGCGTCGCTGCCCCAGGCGTGGTGGCTTCTCGGCCGGCTGCGACCCGCGGCCCTCTTCACCACCGGCGGCTATCTCGCGCTTCCCCTCGTGCTGGCCGCTCGCGCCCGTGGGATCCCGACACTCGTGTGGGAGGGCAATGTCCAACCAGGGCGCGCGACCCGCGCCGTCGGCCGCTACGCAACGCGCGTGGCCGTCAGCTTTCCGCCGACGCTCGACGCCTTTCCGGGCAACAGCTTCGTGTCGGGCACGCCGATCCGCTCGTTCGAAGGCATTGACCGCGACGCGGCGCGGCACTCGTTCGGGATCGATCCGGGTGACCGGCTGCTGCTCGTCTTCGGTGGCTCGCAGGCGGTGGCCCGGTTGAGCGCCGCCACCACGGCCGCCCTGCCGCGGCTCGTCGCCGACTGGCATGTCCTCCACCTCGCCGGGGAGCAGGGGATGGCGGCGGCCGGCGCCGCTCGCCTGGCGCTGCCGGAGGAGCTGCGGCCCAGGTACACCGCGGAGCCATTCCTGACCGACCGCATGGCCGATGCATTGGTGGCCGCCGACCTCGTCGTCGGTCGGGCGGGGTCGTCGACCTGCGCGGAGCTGGCCGCGGTCGGGGTCGCGTCGATCCTCGTCCCGTATCCGTATGCCGGGGCGCATCAGCGCTACAACGCGACGTACCTCGCCGAGCAGGGCGCGGCCGTGGCCGTCCCCGACGCCGAGCTCGACGCGGAGCGACTCGTCGCGGAAGCGACGACCTTGCTCGACGACGAGCGACGCACCGCGATGGGCGACGCCGCACGACGGCTGGGAACGCCCGACGCGGCGACCGTCCTTGCGACGGAGCTGCTGGCGCTGGTCGAAGGCCCACCGACGTCGAGCGCGGCGTCGTGATGACGATGGGCATCCAGCGCCTCGACGAGCTCGCGGCCGAGCGCGGCATGACGTTGGAGGTGGACGTGCCGCTGGCGCCGATGACGACGCTGCGCGTAGGCGGGCCGGCCGACCGGCTCGCTTCGCCCGATTCGATCGATGAGCTGGTAAGCCTGCTCACGATCGCGGCGGAGGCTGGCACCCCGGTATTCATGCTCGGCAAGGGCAGCGACATCGTCGTGTCGGACGCCGGCGTTCGAGGGCTGGTCGTGCGGACGCGCGCAGGCGGCGTGTCAATCGACGGCACGCGCGTCCACGCCGAAGCCGGCGCCGCGATGACCGGCATGGCCCGACGCACGGCGCGCGAAGGGCTGGCGGGCTTCGACTGGGCGATCAGCATCCCCGGGTCGTTCGGCGGCGCCGTCTGGGCCAACGCCGGCGCACACGACGGTGAGATGGCCGATGTGCTGCGCGAGGTCGAGATCTTTGACCCAGCCAGCGGAGAGCGGAAGATCCTGCTGGCCCGGGACTGTGCGTTCGACTACCGAGACTCGCGCTTCAAGCATGGAACCGAGATCGTGCTCGCCGGTGTCATGGAGCTCGAGCCCGGCGATCCGGTTGCGGTCGGCCGGCTCATCGAAGAGCACCAGGCTCATCGCGGCGCCACGCAACCGCTGGCCGATCAGAACGCCGGGAGCGTCTTCCGCAACCCGCCCGGCGATTTCGCCGGGCGCCTGATCGAGGAAGCAGGGCTCAAGGGCCATCGCATCGGCACGGCGCAGGTCAGCACCCTTCACGCCAACTTCATGGTCACCGACCGCGGTGCCGGTCGGGCCGCAGACGTGCGCGCCCTCGGTGACGAGGTGCGTGCCACGGTGGCCGAGCGAACCGGTGTGGAGCTCGCCTACGAGATCGAGTTCGTCGGCGAGTGGCCGGAGGACAGCACGTGAGCCGGATACGCGTCGGAGTGTTCGCCGGTGGCCGCTCGGCGGAGCACGAGGTGAGCGTCGCCTCCGCCGAGGCCGTGCTGCGTGCGATCGACCGGGAGCGGTTCGAGCCGTACCTGGTCTACATCGACCGAGATGGGCGCTGGACGCTTCCCGACGGTCCGGCGCCGCGACTGGGCGCAGGGCAGACTCTGGCGGGCCTGGTGGGAGCGGCGAGCCCGGCCGAAGAGGTCGCCCGCCTCCGGGCACACGAATTCGACCTCGCGACGCCGGCCGACGAGGAGAGCGCCGGATTGGCTGCGCGCGTGGCGCTCCGCTCGCTGGGAGACGCCATCGACATCGCGTTCCTCGTCGTTCATGGCCCGTTTGGCGAGGACGGGTCGCTCCAGGGTTTCCTCGAGCTTGCCGGCATCCCGTACGTGGGCGCGGGCGTGCTGGCGAGCGCCATCGCCATGGACAAGGTGGTGTTCAAGTACCTCATGCGCGGCCACGGCCTGCCGGTCGTCGACTCGCTCTGGTACCGGCGCGGCGCATGGACTGCCGACCCGCATCTGGTCGTCCGGGAGGTCGTCGATCGGCTGGGCGACAGGACCGTGGTGAAGCCCGCACGACTCGGGAGCAGCATCGGCATGTCGCTGGTGCACGGAGCGGACGAGCTGCCCGCCGCGATGGACGAGGCGTTCCGCCATGACAGCAAGGTCATCGTCGAGGCCTACGTCGCCAATGCGCGAGAGCTCGAATGCGGCGTGCTCGGCAATGAGAACCCGCTCGTCTTCGACCCGGGCGAGGTTCGCTCGAGCCACGAGTTCTACGACTACGAGGCCAAGTACGTGGAAGGGCTGGCCACCGTCGAGCCCCGCGCGGACGTGGACTCGGCGCTGGCCGCGCGCCTCCGGGAGCTGTCGCTGGCCGCGTATCGGGCCGTGGATGCCGCCGGGCTGGCCCGGATCGACTTCCTCGTCACCGACACCGAAGTCTTCATCAGCGAGATGAACACCCTGCCGGGCTTCACCGCCACGAGCATGTACCCCAAGCAGGCCGAGCTGGCCGGGTTCGGGTTCGCCGACCTCATCGGCCGGCTCATCGAGCTCGGCATGGAGCGTGAGCGATGAAGCTCAAGCCGCAGCCGCCGCTCCCGCGACGCACGACGCGGCCGGCGCGGTCGAAGCGTTCCGGCAGCCGATTCCTGCGCTGCGGCGGAGGACGCCAGGCGATGCGTCCAACGGTCGCGCTCCGGCGACGCCTGTCCGCGCGCCTGCCGTCTATCCGGCGGCTCCTCGCTGGCGTTGGGGGCATCGCTCTCGCGGCCGTGCTCGTGGCCCTGGTCAGCGGCCCATGGCTCCGCGTCAGCGAAGTTGCCTGGGACGGCGAGCGTTTCACGCCTTCTGCCGACCTCGCGGCGGTGCTCGAGTCGGCCCGCGGCACGAGCGCACTGGCAGTCGACACCGATTCACTGCGGTCAGCCATCGAAGGGCTGCCCGCCGTCGCATCGGCGACCGTCAGCGTGAGCCTCACCGGATCGGTCCAGGCACGCGTGATCGAGCGCGAAGCGGCATTCGTCTGGGGAACGCGGCTCGCGCGCTTCGTGGGGGCTGCCGATGGAACGCTGATCGACGGGGGCTCGGCACAGGACGCGCTCGACCCGGCGCTGGCGAGCCTGCCATTCGTCGTCGACATCCGGCCATCCGCACGGGTCCTCGCCATCGGGGACGTGGTCCCCGAGGCCCTGGTGCGCGTGCTGCTTCGCCTCGCGGAGCTCGACCCGGCGCTCCTCGGCTCCGACGCGACCGACCTGGCGGTCACCCTCGACAATGACTACGGCTTCCGCGTCAGCTCTGCCGAGCAGAGCTGGGAGATTGCCTTCGGTGTATACGGTCGCGATCCGCACGAGACCGTCGCCGATGCGGAGGCCCGGCTCGACGGCCAGGTGACCGCGGTTCGCACGCTGTTCGCCACACGTCCGGAGGCCGAGCTGGCGTGGGTGGATGTGCGCAACCCCGGAAAGGTATATTTCCGTGCGAAGGGGTGATGTGATCGCCGGGGCGTGGCCCTTCGCCTGCCGAATTCCTCAGTTCGGGACTCTCCCAGATGTGGCTTCCGCTCGTCGGCCTCGCGCTCGGGATCGCGCTCGGTCTGGTGCTCAACGTCAACGTGAGCCCGGATCTCGCGCGCTACACGGCCGTGGCCATCCTGGCGGGCCTCGATTCGGTGCTCGGGGCCATCCGCGCCGAGCTCGATGCGCACTACGACAACCGCATCTTCATCAGCGGCTTCATCACGAACGCGCTGGTGGCGGTCGCCCTGACGTTCGTCGGGGACAGGCTCGGCATCGACCTGTACCTCGTCGCCCTGTTCGCCTTCGGCCTGCGCATCTTCCAGAACGTGGCCCTGATCCGGCGTCACTTCCTGTAGGCTCGATCGGCACCCATGGCGCGCTCGTGCGCGCCGATCGCAGGAGGTAGCTTGGAACGCGAAGCGGTCCTGGTCGGCATCGACGCGGGGACGACGAAGGTCACGACCCTCATCGGCGAGGTCGGACGCACCGGTGATGTGAACGTCATCGGCTATGGCATTGCGCCCTCGATCGGCATGAAGAAGGGGATGGTCGCCAACATCGACCAGACCGTGCAGTCGATCGCCGGGAGCGTCGAGAAGGCCGAGCGCCTGAGCGGCTACAAGATCAGCTCCGCCTTCGTCGGGGTCGGCGGGTCGCACATCTCGTCACAGAACTCGCGCGGCGTGGTCGCCGTCTCCGGGCACAAGCGCGAGGTGAGCCGGGAGGACGTGGCCCGCGCGACCGATGCGGCCCGTGCCGTCCAGGTCCCCTCGAACCGCGAGATCCTCCACGTCGTGCCGCGCGGCTACATCGTCGACGGCCAGGAGGGGATCAAGGACCCGCTGGGCATGAGCGCGGTTCGGCTCGAGGTCGAGACCCACATCATCGCGGGCGCCGCCACGTCGGTGCAGAACCTGAGCAAGTGCATCGTCAGCTCGGGGGTGCAGATCGACGAGATGGTCATCAGCTCGCTCGCCGCCGCGGAGGCCACGCTGAACGACACCGAAAAGGAGCTGGGCGTCCTGGTCGCCGATATCGGCGGCGGCACGACCGACATCGCGATCTTCGTCGACGGGGCGGTGTATCACACGGCGGTGCTCCCGGTCGGCGGCATCAACGTCACGAACGACGTCGCGATCGGCCTGCGCACGAGCCTCAACCTGGCCGAGGAGATCAAGATCAAGCACGGCACCGCGGACCTGGCCGATGTCGAGCCGGAAGAGCTCATCAACGTCGCCGTCCTGGGCGAGTCGGGTGGCCAGACCATCCAGCGGCGCAAGCTGTGCGAGATCATCGAGGCCCGCATGGGCGAGATCTGCAGCCTCATCCGCGAAGAGGTCAAGCGTTCCGGGCACGCGGGCATGCTCCCCGCCGGCGCGGTCTTCACCGGCGGTGGCGCGCGGCTGGCCGGGGTGGAGGTGCTGGCGCGCGAGACGCTCGAGATGCCGGTCCGGGTCGGGACTCCTCAGGGCGTCGGCGGGCTGATGGACCAGATCGGGAACCCCGCGTTCAGCACCCCGCTCGGCCTGCTCCTGTGGGGCGCCCACCATCTTGGTGAGGAGCCGATCGGCTACGGCAGCGGCAACGGCACCAATCCGCTCTCTCGTGTCGGCGAGTGGGTGAGGAACCTCTTCCCGGGCTGACGCCGTTACGCTCCGGTTCCGGAGCCTCGGCCGTACCACCACAGGTACCCAACGGGCAAGATCCGCCTGATTGCGGTCAGATTTCGACCTGCCTGTACCGTCTCGGGTACCACCCGGCACCTGGGTGACCCGATCTTGGCCGATGCGTACCCGCATCGGTACGCCGGCGGGGATCAGTCGTTGACGCGTGACGACGAGCGTCAGCCGCTTCGGGCGGCTTGGCATCGTGGACAGGATGACGCAGTCGTCCACCGATCCGTCGCGTCCTGTGGATAACTTCACGCTCAGATGTGGAAAAACGTCGGACGACGTCATACGGGATCGCTAGAATCGGTCAAACCCGTCGTGCTTTCGGGTTTGCCACAAGCGCAGACACCACTCAGAGGGCCACCCGACATGCCGCTCCGCTCCGATTCCGAGAACTTCGCACTCATCAAGGTCATCGGGGTCGGTGGCGGCGGGAGCAACGCCGTCAACCGGATGATCCGCGCCGAGATGATGGGCGTGGAGTTCATCAGCGTGAACACCGACGCCCAGGCGCTCCTCCAGAGTGACGCGCCGCACAAGATCCGCATCGGTGACAAGCTGACGCGCGGCCTCGGTGCCGGCGCCGATCCCAGCGTCGGCCAGCGCGCGGCGGAAGAGGACTCGGAGAAGATCTACGAGGCGCTCAAGGACGCCGACATGATCTTCATCACCGCGGGCATGGGCGGTGGCACCGGCTCGGGAGCAGCTCCGATCATCGCGGAGATCGCGAAGGACCTCGGTTCGCTCACCGTGGGCGTGGTCACGAAGCCGTTCAGTTTCGAGGGGATGCGCCGGAAGCTCGTGGCGGAGCAGTACACGGAGGCGCTCAAGGAGAAGGTCGACACCCTCATCACCATCCCGAACGACCGGCTGCGCGAGGTGGTCGACAAGAAGACATCGATCGTGGACGCCTTCCGCGTGGTCGACGACGTGCTGCGTCAGGGCGTGCAGGGCATCAGCGACCTCATCACGGTCCCGGGCCTCATCAACCTCGACTTCGCGGACGTGAAGACGATCATGCGTGACGCGGGATCCTCGATGATGGGGATCGGCACCGGCACCGGCGAGAACCGCGCCGTGGAGGCCGCCAAGGCCGCGATCATGAGCCCGCTGCTCGAAGTGAACATCATGGGAGCGCGCGGCATCCTGTTCAACGTCACCGGCGGCTCCGACCTCGGCCTGTTCGAGGTCAACGAGGCGGCCGAGGTGATCAAGGAGGCCGCCGATCCGGAGGCGAATATCATCTTCGGCACCGTCATCGATGATCGGATGCGCGACGAGGTGAAGGTCACCGTGATCGCCACGGGATTCGACGGCACCCGCAAGGCGAAGCAGCCGAACCGATTCGGTGCGGAGTCGGCCGGCGGCGTCGAGTCGTCCCTGGACGAGCGAAGTCGTGAGATCCTGGCCGAGATCGAGCGCGACCGCGAGCAGCGCCAGAGCCTCGAGGACCAGATGGGGACGGAGTCGCCCTTCGCGAAGCCCTCGGAACGTGAGGCGACCGAGATCGCAGCGCCGGAGCGCAAGCCCGTGCCCGTGCAGTCCGGCAGCCTCGAGCCGCGTCCGTCGTACAGCGAGACCGATCTCGACATTCCCAGCTTCCTGCGCCGCAAGAACGACTGACCGACCGCGGCCGCCAGGCGTGAGCCTCGTCGCTTTCAGACCGGTCCAATCGGCCGATTCTTCATGGAGTGACCGTTGTCCGGGTTCGCGAGCGGCGAACGGTAAAGATCGGCCCCTGGCGTTCACCTGGTGAAGACTTGTCCCGTTCGGACGGCCGATCGGCCGATACCGGTCACTTGGTGAAGAAATCGGGCCGTCACCGGGTCGACGAGCGCACCATACGTCCGATGGACATCGTCGGCGCCGGACCACCGAGCGCCGCACAGATCCGTGACCGATACGAGCGGCTCCTCGTGGGGCTGCGCGCCGCGGCCGAGGCCAACGGGCACGATCCCGGTCGGCTCAGGATCGTGGCGGTCACGAAGACGCAACCACTCGGGGTCGTCCGCGCGGCCGTCGGGGCGGGAGTGAACCGCCTGGGCGAGAACCGCGTGCAGGAGGCCGAGCCGAAGATCGCGGCGATCCCCGAAGCGGAATGGCACCTCGTCGGTCGCCTGCAGTCGAACAAGGCACGTCGCGCGGTGCGGCTGTTCGCCACCATTCACTCGATCGACAGCGTCGACCTGCTGCGGCGCGTCGCGGCGATCGCACAGGAGGAGGACTCCCATCCGGCCCTGCTGCTGCAGGTCAACGTCACGGGCGAGGCGTCCAAGGCAGGGATGCCGCCGGGCGAGGTGCTCGCGTCGGCCACCATCGAGGCGGTCCGGGACGTCGGTCCGGTCGGCCTCATGACGATCGCGCCAATGGGCGCGTCGGTGCACGAGGCGCGGGCGGTCTTCGCCGACCTGCGGCTGCTGCGAGATCGCCTCGAGCAGGCGGCCGGCATCGGCCTCCCGGAGCTGTCGATGGGCATGACGGCCGACGCCGAATCGGCCGTCTCCGAGGGGGCGACCCTGGTCCGCATCGGCACCGCGATCTTCGGTCCTCGGCTCTGACGCGCTATTCTCCCGATCGTGCAGAACCTCGTCGTCACCTTCATCCAGCTGCTGGTGACCCTGTTCTGGTTCCTGCTCATCGCGCGCGTTGTGCTGAGCTGGACCAACCCGCAGGGCGGTGGAGCGCTCACGGCGTTCATTTACCAGGCCACCGAACCGATCCTGGCCCCGATCCGACGGATCCTGCCGCCGACGGGCGGCCTGGATTGGGCGCCGCTCGTGGCGATGCTGCTGCTCGGAGTGATCCTGCGCGTCATCGTCCGGCTCTAGGCTCGATTGATGGTCGTGCGTGGCGACGGCTATACTGCCGACTCTCCGTCTCGAGCGGATGCGGGCGATTGGCTCAGCTGGTTAGAGCGCACGGTTCACATCCGTGAGGTCACTGGTTCGAATCCAGTATCGCCCACCACATTCCTTCCTCTGACCGATGGCTGAGCGCGCGCTGCGCATCGCGCTCACGACCGAGTCGTTCCTGCCCTACCTGTCCGGCGTGACCGTGTCGGTCGATGCCCTGGCGCGCGGCCTGGGGGCCCTCGGCCACGAAGTGCTGGTGGTGGCCCCGCGGCCGTCTCGCGGCGCCTCGGTCATCGACGTCGGCTCGCCGGGGCCGGAACCGACGTACGCCTGGCTCGATTCCTACCAGCTGCCGCGCCTGGCCCCGCCCGCGTACCGGATGGCCTGGCCCAACCCGGTGGCCGGCGCATGGGCCGGGGCCCGCGACTTCGGCCCGGACGTCGTCCACGCGCATTCACCCTTCGTCACCGGGGTCTTCGCGCGGCGGCTCGCTCGTGCCAGCGCGGCCCCTCTCGTCTTCACCCACCACACCCGCTTTGCCGATTACGGCCACTACCTCGGACCGTTGGGGCGGCCCGGCGCCGCCCTGACCGATGCCTATCTCCGGCGCTTCTGGGCGGGGTGTGCGGCGATCATTGCCCCGTCCGGCGGCCTCGCCGACGAGATCCGCGGACGTCTTCCGGCGCGGCAGCGCGATCGCGTGCATGTCATCCCCACCGGCGTCGACGTGGACGCCATCCGTGCGCTCGAGCCCGTGGATCCGGGCCCGCTGGCCGGATGGCCTGCTGCCGCCGTGGTGATCGCGACCCTTGGTCGCCTGGCTCCCGAGAAGAGTCCCGGGGCGATCCTCGACGCCGTCGCACTCCTTGGCGCGACGCACGTCGAGGCACGGCTGCTGGTCATCGGCGGCGGGCCGTCGGAGATCGAGCTGAGGTCCCGGGCCGACGAGCCCGATCTCGCGGGGCGTGTGGCCTTCACCGGCGCGCTCCCCCGGATGGAGGCACTCGCGCGCCTATCGGGAGCCGACCTGTTCGCCTTCGCGTCCCGTACCGAGACACAGGGTCTCGTGCTGGCAGAGGCCCTCGCCGCCGGCCTGCCGGCCGTGGCCATCTCCGGTCCGGGCGTCGGCGACTCGATTCGTGACGGCATCGACGGGCTCGTGGTGCCGGCCGAACCCGCGGAACGGCGTGTCGCTCGGCTGGCTGATGCGCTGGCCGGCCTCGTCGGCGATGACGAGCGGAGAAGCGGGATGGCGAGGCGCGCGCGGGATGACGCCGATCGGTTCGCGGTCGGCGCACGGGTGGCCGAAGTCGAGGCGTTGTACCGCTCACTCGTTGCCTGACGCGACGGATCGCCCTTGCGCCCACATCAGGCGGGCGTACAATGCCGGCCATGCGAGTGAGTCTGGTGGCCCGCTTCGTCTCCCATCCATCCGTCGACTTCGGTTCGGGGCGCCGATCGGTGCACGGGCCGCGTCTCGGGCTGGATCGCCTGCACATCGTCTATCACCGGCCACGCCGGGCCGCGATGTCGCTGGCGAGCGTGAGCGCCCTTCGCTCCCAGACGAGCCGATTCCGCTTTCCCGCGGTCGGCCGCGCCACTCGCCTTCCGGCTCCTCGCCCCGCGCTCCCGTACGGGTCGCCGCGCGCCCGCCGCGCCTAGCCGCGCTGGCGTGCCCATCCTGCGCACCGCGCGCGCCACGTCGGCCGGCGGTGTGGTTCATCGCACCAGCGAGCGAGGACTCGAGATCGCCGTGGTCCATCGCCGTGCCCCGGTCCTCTGGGCACTGCCAAAGGGCACGCCCGATGCCGGCGAGACCGTTGAGGAGACGGCGCTTCGCGAGACGCGCGAGGAGACGGGGCTCGACGTCGAGATCGTGCGCCCCCTGCGCTCCATCCGGTACTTCTTCGTCCGGGGCTCGACCCGCTTCCACAAGACCGTGCACTTCTTCCTCATGCGACCCGTCGGCGGAAGCACCGATGCTCACGACGCCGAATTTGACGAGGTGCGCTGGGTGGAGGTTCACGAGGCGTTGGCGCTCCTGAGCCACGCGACCGAGCGAACGGTGGTCGAGGAGGCTGCGGCCCTCGTGATCGACGGGGCCCAGGCCAGCGCATGAGCGGCGGCACCGATACCGGGCTCCGCCACACTCCACTGCACGAGGCTCATGTCGAGCTCGGCGCGCGGATGGTGCCGTTCGCCGGCTACGACATGCCGGTCCAGTACACCTCGATCATCGAGGAGCATCGGATCGTGCGGGCCGGGGTCGGGTTGTTCGACCTGTCGCACATGGGCGAGATCGAGATCAGCGGTGAGGAGGCGGTCGCCTTCCTGCGGTATGCGCTCGTCAGCGACCCTGGCGCGCTGGTCGTCGGCCAGGCCCAGTACTCGATGCTGTGCGAGCCCGATGGGGGGATCATCGACGACGTCATCGCCTACCGGCTCGGCGACGGCCGGTTCTGGATCGTCTGCAACGCCTCGAACCGCGACGCCGTGCTCGACCAGCTGACCGGGCTTCTGGCGCGCGGCGACTTCGGGGCCGAGATCGACGACCGCAGCGACAGGACCGCGTTGATCGCCCCGCAGGGCCCTCACGCGGCGGCGCTGCTGGCCGAGCTGACCGAAGCCCGCCTCGACGACATCGCCAACTACCACGCCGCCCAGGGGACCGTTGCGGGCGTCGACTGCCTGATCGCGCGCACCGGGTACACCGGGGAGGACGGCTTCGAGCTCTTCTGTGACGCGCGCCGCGCCGCCGAGCTGTGGTCGGCGCTCCTGGGCGCCGGTGAGCGGCACGGGCTGAAGCCGTGCGGGCTCGGTGCGCGCGACACGCTCCGGCTCGAGGCCGGCATGCCGTTGTACGGCAACGAGCTCGATCGCGACACGAATCCGTTCGAGGTCAACCTGGGGCGCGTCGTGAAGCTGGAGAAAGGGGAGTTCATCGGTCGAGCGGCGCTCCAGGCGGTTCAGCAGGCGGGTCCGGAACGCAAGCTCGTCGGCCTTCAGATGGTCGACGATGCCATTCCGCGCAGCGGCTACGAGGTGCGTGCCGACGGCCGCGCGGTCGGGCGGGTGACGAGCGGGACGCAGTCGCCGACGCTCGGGGCCCGCATCGCGATGGCACTCGTGCCTCCCGCGCTCGCGGCCCTCGGTAACGCGTTCGAGGTGGTGGTCCGCGACCGCCCTCAGCGGGCGGAGCAGGTAAAGTTGCCCTTCTATCGGCGCCCTCGTGATTGACGGGGCGCGTTGACGCCCTAGGAGGAAGCACCCACCGATGTCGTATCCCGACGATCTCGCCTACTCACGCGAGCACGAGTGGGTGCGCGCCGATGGGACCCGCGCCACGATCGGCATCACGAGCTTCGCCGCAGATGAGCTCGGGGACATCGTCTTCGTCGAGCTGCCCGAGGTCGGGGCCGCGCTGAGCCAGTTCGCGACGTTCGGGGTGGTCGAGAGCGTCAAGGCCGTGAGCGACCTGTACGCCCCCGTGTCCGGCGCGGTGGTCGAGATCAACGAGGCGCTGCGCGATACGCCGGAGCTGCTCAACTCCGATCCATTCGGCGAGGGCTGGCTCGCGCGCATCGAGCTGGCCGATCGCTCGGAGCTCGACGCGCTGCTCGATGCAGCGGCCTACGCCGAAGCGACTGCCTGAACCGAACCCCCGCACGGCATGACCTACTCGCCGCACACCGATGCCGACCGGTCGGCCATGCTCGACGCCATCGGGGTGGGCTCGGTCGATGAGCTGTTCGAGGACATCCCGGCCGCGGTCCGCGCATCGGCGTGGGACATTCCTTCACCGCTCACCGAGCAGGAGGTCCGTGCCGAGCTGAGCAGGCTCGCCGGACGAAATCGGATCCCCGAGGTGAGCTTCCTCGGCGCGGGGGTCTACCGCCACCTCGTGCCCTCGGTGGTGGCCGAGGTGATCGGCCGACCCGAGTTCGCGACCGCGTATACCCCGTACCAGCCCGAAGTCAGCCAGGGGACCCTCCAGAGCATTTACGAGTTCCAGTCGCTCGTGTGCGAGCTGACGGGCATGGAGGTCGCGACCGCCTCGCACTACGACGGAGCCACGGCGACTGCCGAGGCCGCGCTGATGGCCTGCCGGCTCACCCGTCGCAATCGCGTCGCCATCTCGGCCGGCGTGAGCCCTGACACCCGGCGCGTGCTCGAGACGTACTGCTCCGGACCGGGCATCGAGGTCGTCACCGTGCCGATCGACCTGGCCGAGGGCGGGACCGGGACGACGCGGCCCCAGGACGCGGCTGTCGTCCTGGGCGAGGACGTTGCGTGTCTCGTGGCGGCGCAACCGAACTTCTACGGCCAGCTGGAGCCGATGCGCGAGCTGGCCGAGGTGGCCCACGCTGCCAGCGCCCAGCTCGTTGCCGTGGTCGAGCCGACATCGCTCGCCCTGCTCGAGCCGCCCGGAGCCTATGGCGCGGACATCGTTGCGGCCGAGGGCCAGCCGCTCGGCATCCCGGCCAGCTTCGGCGGCCCGTATGTCGGGTTGATGGCCGCGCGGATGGCATCGGTTCGTCAGATGCCCGGTCGCCTGGTTGGCGCCACCCGTGACGGAGTGGGTCGGCGTGGCTACGTGCTCACCCTCCAGGCCCGCGAGCAGCACATCCGCCGTGAGAAGGCGGCGAGCAACATCTGCACGAACCAGGCGCTCATGGCGCTCGCGGCGACCGCCTACCTGTGCGCGGTCGGGCCCGAGGGCCTGCGCGAGGTTGCCGAGCGCTCGGTCATCCAGGCGCGGCATCTCGCCGGTGCGCTCGAGGCCGCGGGCCTGGCCACGCGCCGCTTCTCCGGTCCGTACTTCGCCGAGGTGACGATGCGCGTGCCCAACGCGGCGCATCGGCATGCGGCGATGGCGGAGCAGGGCATCGTGGCTGGCCACCTCACCGAGCGCAGCGAGCCGATGCTCCATGACACGCTGCTGCTCGCCACGACCGAGCTCACCACCGATGCCGACATCGAGCGTCTCGTCGGCGCACTGCGAGACTCGGCGTGAGTGTCGCTGACGCTCCGCGGACCGATGCGTCCGGTCGCGGCGCCGCCTTCTCCGGCGCATCGGGCGGCGGCGAGCTGACGGTCGTCGAGCCGCTCATCTTCGAACGGTCGCATGCCGGGCGGCGTGCCGTGCGCTTCCCCGCGGCCAGCGACGAGGCGAGGCGGATGGGCGAGGGACAACCCGAGGTGCCGTCGTCGGTCCTGCGTCGCGAGCCGCCTCGCCTGCCGGAGGTGAGCGAGCTCGAGATGCTGCGCCATTTCAACCGCCTTGCCCACCTGAACCAGGCGATCGACTTGAACTTCTATCCCCTCGGGTCATGCACGATGAAGTACAACCCGAAGGTCAACGAGTGGGCGGCCCGCCTCCCGGGCCTGGCGGAGAGCCACCCGCTCGATCCCGAGAAACTCGGGCAGGGGAGCCTCGAGCTCATGTGGCTCCTAGCCGAGCTTCTCAAGGAGATCAGCGGGTTCGCGGCGGTCAGCCTGCAGCCGGCGGCCGGTGCACACGGGGAGCTGACCGGGATGCTCATCGCCCGCGCCTTCCACCGCGCCAACGGCGAGGGGGATCAGCGCACGAAGGTGCTGGTCCCCGACTCGGCGCACGGGACCAACCCGGCGACCGCCACGATGGTCGGCTACGAGACGGTCACCATCCGCTCGAACGAGCGTGGTGGGATCGACCTCGAGGCGCTGCGCGGGGCGCTCGGCCCCGACGTGGCGGCGCTCATGATCACGAATCCCAGCACCCTGGGGATCTTCGAGGACCAGATCGACGAGGTGATCGCCGCCGTGAAGGCCGCGGGAGCGATCGCCTACATGGACGGCGCCAACCTCAACGCCATCCTGGGTCGCTTCCGGCCCGGCGAAGCGGGATTCGACGTCATGCACTTCAACCTGCACAAGACGTTCAGCACGCCACACGGCGGGGGCGGGCCCGGTGCCGGTCCAATCGGAGTCAGCCAGCGCCTCGAGCCCTTCCTTCCCGCGCCCATTCCCGTCCTGGCCGAGGGCGACGCGGCCGAGGTGATGCGACAGGCGCTGGCGGGGCGCTCGACGCCCGGCGCGCGCTTCGCGCTCGACGACGACCGGCCCGACAGCATCGGCAAGGTGCGCAGCTGGTATGGCAACTTCGGGATGTTCGTGCGGGCGTACACGTACATCCGCTCGAACGGAGACTCCGGCCTGCGCACGATCAGCGAGGACGCCGTGCTGGCGGCGAACTACCTTCGGGTTCGTCTCCACGATGCCTACGACCTTCCGTACGACCGTCTCAGCAAGCACGAGGTCGTGTTCAGCGGCCGGCGCCAGAAGCGAGAGCACGGCGTCACGACCCTCGACATCGCCAAGGCGATCCTCGACTACGGCATCCACCCCCCGACCATCTATTTTCCGCTGATCGTGGAGGAGGCGATGATGGTCGAGCCGACCGAGACCGAGTCGCTCGAGACCCTCGATCGGTTCGTGGACGTCATGCTCCAGATCGCCTCGAGAGCCGCCGATGATCCGGGCTCCATCAAGGCGGCGCCCGTTACGACGCCGGTTGGCCGCCTTGATGAGGCAGCCGCGGCTCGACGCCCCGACCTCGGGTACCGGTTTGGCGCCGATGTGGCGGCCGCACCCGCAGGTTCCCTTAGCGGGCCTGCGGGCGAGACGCCCACCCCCTAGGTGCCTGGCCGCCGGCGTGCTGCGAGCCGGACGCAACGCCGAGCGTATGTCGGTGTGGAATGGCCACCTCTCGCCGCCCGCACACCCGGCCGCCGCGTTCCGGACGGGCGTCGCCGGGATCTCGCACTGAACCAATCTCGACGGCCGGGCGTACTATGACAAACCCGCCCGGGCAGCCGATCGGTCAGGTGCCAGTGGAACCGAGACAACCCGACGAGCTCGTCATTCGCATGCAGAGTGGCGACCTTGATGCGTTCGAGGAGTTCTTCAACACGTATCAGCGTCCGGTCTACGCGACCGCGCTGGCGATCACGCGCGACCCGTTCCTGGCGGAGGAGGTCCTCCAGGACTGCTTCGTGAAGGCCTACCGCGTCCGCGAACGTCTCGACCCGCTCCGCTCGCCGCTTCCATGGCTGCAGCGCGTGACGATCAACATGTGCTACAGCCGCGTGAGCCGGCGCAAGGCCCTCGCCGAGCCGATCACGAGCCTGATCACCAACCTCGTGGTCGATCTCGCCGCCCGGCCCGACCAGGTGGTCGAGTCGCGCGAGGTGCTCGAGGTGCTCCAGCGGGGGATCGATGCGCTGCCTCCCAAGCAGCAGACAGCGATCATCCTCTACTACCTGCATGGCTACTCCCTGGCGGAGTCCGCCGAGATCGCCGACTGCAACGTGGGCACCATGAAGTCGCGGCTGCACTACGCGCTGAAGGCCCTGCGCGCCCGCCTGCCGATCGAGCGACGCATCCCGGTTGGCGCGCCGGCGGCGGTGAGGGTCCAGCGGTGAGCTGCAAGCGCGTCTGCCGCGAGCTGCTGTGGCTTGCCCGCTTCGGTGAGCTCGGCGTGGACTCGCAGCCGCACCTCGAGCACCTGACGAGCTGCCGATCCTGCCGGGACGAGGTCGGATTCGACCGAGCCATGGTCGCCCAGCTCCGACAGGCTCTCGCCGATCGGATCGCCGATGTCGCGCCATCGCCCGAGGCCTGGGCCACGATCCTGGCGCGGGCTAGCGCACCGGAGCCGCGATCGATCGGTCGGGTCCTTGCGTGGTCGGCGGCCCTCGGGGGGCGGCTCCGGATCACCGCCATCGCGGCGACCGGCCTGGCCCTCCTCCTGGCGCTGAACACCGAGATCGTGCCGATGACCGTCCCGGCCGCCGACGACGCCGGCGGCTGGGAGGCCTTCAGCGTGAGCACGCGGCAGGTACCGCGCCAGGCGTCGGCGCGGAGCCCGAACGCGGACACCGAGCCGCTTGCCGCGTCCGACGCGGGGACGGTTACCGGGGTGACGGCGATGTTTCAACCGCCATCGCGCACCGGAGGAGCCGCGGAGCCGGGGGTCACGATCGAGGAGCCGGTCGTGAATGAGATCAGGATCGTCTTTCCAGCCGTCGATGTGTTCGAGACGGCGTGGTTCGATGAGTCCGATGTGGACACGGAAGACCCGCCAGCGGAGCCGCCGGCTCCCGTCAATGGCGAACCTTCCTGAAGCGTGACGAGTGTGCGAGACTAGCGCACTGTCTTGACGAGGATCAGCCCCGGATCACCGGCTCAGCCGAGATCATGACCGGAGCGGTGATCCGAGACAATCGGTATGGAGGAGCATGGATGCGAACCTGGAGACTGGTCTCCCTGTTGGCGGTTCTGGCCCTGATCGTCGCCGCGTGCGGCCCGTCGGGTTCCAGTTCGTCCGCGGAGGAGTCCGATGAGCCGCCGGCCTCGGAGGGCGGCGAGCCCTCGGCAGAGCCGTCGGAAGGCGCTGGCGGTGAGCCGGTCGCTGGCGGAACCCTCGTGTTCGCCGGAGCCCGACTGTCCGCGAGCCTCGACCCGGCGCTGCTCAGCGACGGCGAGTCGTTCCGAATCCTGCAGCAGGCCTACGAGCCCCTCGTCGACCTGGCGCCGGGCACCACGAATGAGCTCCAGGGTGTCCTCGCGGAGACCTGGGATTGCGAGCCGACGGCAACCGAGTGCGTCTTCAACCTGCGAGAGGGCGTCACGTTCCACGATGGAACGCCGTTCAACGCGGATGCCGTGGTCGCGAACTTCGAGCGCTGGCAGAACTTCAGCGAGGAGTTCCAGGGCGACGCGTACTACTACGGTGCGGTCTTCGACGGCTTCGGGCCTGACAACCTGATGCAGAGCATCGAGGCGACCGACGAGTACACGGTCACCATCACCCTCCGCGAGCCCAATCCGAGCTTCATCTACGGGATCACGCTGCCGTGCTTCTCGATGGTGAGCCCGGCGATCCTCGAGTCCACCAACGCGGACGACTTCGAGAACACGACCCTGACGACCGACCCGGTCCAGGGCGGCACGGGCCCGTTCATCCTCGAGTCCTACACGCCGGACGACAACGCAACCCTCGTCCGCAACGAAGACTACTGGGGTGATCTTGCCTACCTCGACTCGGTGATCATCCGGCCCATCGCGGAGCCGGCGGACCGCCTGGCCGCCCTCCAGGGCGGGAGCGTCCAGGGCTTCGACCTGGTGAACCCGGCCGACTACGAGACGGTCGAGTCCGAGGGCTTCAAGCTCGTTGAGCGTCAGTCGTTCAACACGCTCTACCTTGGCCTCAATCCGGTTGCCCGCGCGAACGCGGCGGCAGCCGAACCACCGCGCGACTTCTACGGCGGTGAGACCGAATCACCGTTGCAGGACCTCCTCGTCCGACAGGCGATCGAGATGGCCATCGACCGTGAGGCCCTCATCGACGCGTTCTACGGCGGTCGTGGCACCGTTGCTGCGACCTTCATGCCGGAGACGAGCGGCTGGGCCGATGCCGTTGAGGCGGGTGTGACCCCGGTCGAGTTCAACGCCGATGGTGCTGCCGATCTGCTCGAGCAGGCAGGCTTCACCGCGGACAACCCGGCAACCATCCACTTCTGGTACCCGACCCAGGTGACCCGGCCCTACATGCCGGATCCCGCGGGCCTGCACCAGGCGGTCACCCAGATGCTCGAGAACGCGGGCTTCGTCGTGGAGCCGCACAACGACATCTGGGACAGCCCTGGGTACCTGTTCGATGCCCAGAACGGCTACTACGACCTCCACTTCCTCGGCTGGACCGGTGACTGGGACGATCCCGGCAACTGGTATGGGATCCACTTCGGATTCCAGCAGGGCGAACCGGCTGCCCAGTTCGGTTGCGACCCCGATGGTCTCGAGGACGCGATCAACACGGCCGAGTCCGAGGCCGACCCGACGGCTCGGGGTGAGGCGTGGGCCGCTGCGGCCGGCCTCATCCACGACAACGTGTGCTTCGTGACCCTGGTCCACGGCGACACCGCCCTGGCATTCACGACCGACGTGCAGGGCTACCTCGCCAATCCGACCGGGTCGGAGAGCTTCGCCACCGTCTGGCTCAGCGGCGACTGACGACGCTGACCCGACGATGAGAGACCACAGAGGGCCTCGGCCGCGCGCCGGGGCCCTCTGTCCTACCTGTTTGAGGCGGTGACATGGGAAAGTTCATCCTGAGGCGGGTCCTGATGCTCGTCCCGATCCTCCTCGGGCTCACCGTCCTCGTCTTCCTCTTCATCCGCGCGCTTCCCGGAGACCCAGCCAGCGCGATTCTCGGCGAACGGGCGACCCCGGAAGCCGTCGAACGCGTGCGGCTCGCGCTGGGCCTCGACCGGCCCCTGATCGACCAGTACCTCGACTACATGGCCGGCCTCATCCGGGGTGATTTCGGGACGAGCTTCATCACGAACCGTGACGTGACCGACGACTTCCTCCAGCGCTTCCCGGCGACCATCGAGCTCACCCTGGTGGCCATGCTCTTCGCGATCACGATTGGGATCCCGCTCGGCCTGCTCACCGCCAAGCGCAGCGGCTCGTGGTTCGACTCGGGCGGCACCATCGTCGCCCTGATCGGCATCAGCATCCCCATCTTCTTCCTGGGGCTGATGCTCAAGTACATCTTCGCGATCTACTGGCCGATCCTGCCCGACTCGGGGCGGATTGACCTGATCCAATACTCGATCCCGCGCGTGACGAACTTCATGACCATCGACACGCTGCTCGCCGGGAGCTGGGGCGGGTTCGTCGATTCGCTGCGCCACCTGATCCTGCCCGCGATCGCGCTTGGGACGATCCCGCTGGCGATCATCATGCGCATCACCCGCGCCAGCGTCATCGACGTCCTCAACGAGGACTACGTCCGCACGGCCAAGGCCAAGGGGCTCCGATCAGGGGTCGTCGACAACCGCCACGTGCTGCGCAACGCCATGCTCCCGGTGCTCACGGTGATCGGACTCCAGCTTGGGCTTCTCCTGGGCGGCGCGATCCTGACCGAGACGATCTTCGTGTGGGGCGGGGTCGGAAAATGGATCTACGATGCCGTCGTGAACAATGACTACCAGGTCATCCAGAGCGCGGTCCTGCTGCTCGCGCTCATCTTCATCCTCGTCAACCTGGCGGTGGACGTCGGCTATGCCTTCCTCAACCCAAGGATTCGCTACTCGTGAGCACGGCCGCCGCGAGCATTGGCACGCCCGTCGTCGAGGACCGCCCGGTCGGCCTGTGGTCCGATGCCTTCCGGCGCATGCGCAGCAACCCATCCGCGATCATCGGCGGTGTGCTGGTGGCACTCTTCCTCGGGATGGCCATCTTCGCGCCGTTCCTCGCGCCCTTCGATCCGACGCAGGGAAACCTCGCCGACAGCCACCTCCCGCCGTCGCCCGAGCACTGGTTCGGCACGAACGTGCAGGGCCAGGACGTGCTCTCGCGGATCATCTACGGATCGCGCCTGACGCTCGGCATCGCCACGCTGTCGGTGGTCATCGGCATCACGATCGGCACGACCTTCGGGGCCCTGGCCGGGTTCTTCCGGGGCTGGGTGGACTCGGTGATCATGCGATGCGTCGACATCATGCTGTCGATCCCCGGGTTGCTGTTCTCGATCGCGGTGGTCACCTTCCTCGGGCAGGGCGTGGCCCAGATCGCGCTCGCGATCGCCATCCTCAACATCCCGATCTTCGCGCGCCTGCTGCGGGGGACGCTGCTCAGCGTGCGTGAGGCCGAGTACGTGTCGGCAGCGCGGGCCATCGGGGTCGGCCGGACCACCCTCCTGGTTCGGCACATGCTGCCGAACGCGGTGAGCCCCCTCATCGTGGCAGCCACCCTCGCCCTGGCGACCGCGGTGGTCGAAGCGGCCGCCCTCGGGTTCCTCGGCCTCGGGCCGCCCGACCCGCGCACGCCCGAGTGGGGAATGATGCTGTCCGACTCCTACCGGTATCTCAACCAGGCGCCATTCCTCGCGTTCTTCCCGGGCATCGCGATCGTCCTGTCGGTGCTGGCGTTCAACCTGCTGGGCGACGCGCTGCGCGAGTCGCTCGACCCGAAGCTGCGCCGATGAGGGCCGGCCCCGCGCCGACCGATCCGGATCTGCCCCTGCTGCAGGTGCGGGACCTCGCCGTCACGTTCGGGTCGGGCGATCGCACCGTCCACGCGGTCAACGGGATCAGCTACGACCTGCCGGCTGGCGCGACGCTCGGCGTCGTGGGGGAGTCGGGCTGCGGCAAGTCGGTCAGCTCCCTCGCGCTCATGCGCCTCCTCCCGAAGCCGGCGGCTCGGATCACATCCGGCCAGGTGCTCTTCGACGGCGAGGACGTGCTCACGCTGTCCGAGGAGTCGGTGCGCGAGATGCGCGGCAACCGGATGGCGATGATCTTCCAGGATCCGATGACCTCGCTGAACCCGGTGCTCAGCGTCGAGCGCCAGCTGACCGAGGTGCTCGAGACGCACCTCAAGCTGAAGCGCCGCGGCGCGATCGACCGGGCCGTCGAGCTCCTCGAGCTGGTCGGCATCCCCGCCGCGCGACGGCGCATCAATGACTTTCCCCACCAATTCAGCGGCGGGATGCGCCAGCGCGTCATGATCGCGATAGCCCTCGCCTGCGACCCTGCGTTGCTCATCGCCGATGAGCCGACGACCGCGCTCGACGTGACGATCCAGGCCCAGATTCTCGACCTCATGCGCAGCACCGTCACCGAGTCGGGTGCCGCGCTCATCCTGATCACGCACGATCTCGGTGTGGTCGCCGGCATGGCGCAGACGATCAACGTCATGTATGCCGGGCACATCGTCGAGCACGCGACCACCGAGGAGCTGTACGGCCGGCCACGTCACCCCTACACCGTCGGCCTCCTCCAGTCGATCCCGCGCCTCGATGCGCAGGGGCGCGGAGAGCTCGTGCCGATTCAGGGGCAGCCCCCGGACCTCTCGCGCGACATCCCCGGCTGCCCGTTCGCGCCGCGCTGCTTCAATGTCCAGGAGCGCTGCCAGGTCGAGATGCCACCGCTGACCCAGGCGGCGTCGGCCGCCGATGGCCACGAAGTCGCCTGCTGGTACCCGGCCGAGGGCGAGCGCCTCGTACCGTCCGGCTTCGAGTCGGCGGTCGCTTCGTGATCGCGCCGGCCCCTGCGGAACCCGCAGGGACCACGAAGTCATCGGAGCCGCTGCTCCGGACCGAGGGGGTACGGGTGCACTTCCCGATCACCGAGGGCCTCATCTTCGAACGCCGCGTGGGATGGGTCCGCGCGGTGGACGGCGTGACGCTCGACGTCAGGCGCGGGGAGACTCTGGGCCTGGTGGGCGAGTCGGGCTGTGGGAAATCGACCTTCGCGCGGGCGGTGATCCGCCTCGTCGACCCGACGGACGGGCGGATCGTGTTCGACGGAACCGACATCACGACCATCGGCGGCGACTCGCTGCGCCGGATGCGGAGCCGGATGCAGATGATCTTTCAGGACCCGTACGCCTCGCTGAACCCGCGCATGACGATCGGCTCGATGCTCGCCGAGCCGCTCAGGGTCCACCGCATCGCCAGTGGCGCGGAGGCGACCAAGCGGGCCCAGCGGCTGGTCGAGATCGTCGGGCTTCCTCGGAATGCGATCAACCGCTATCCGCACGAGTTCAGCGGCGGGCAGCGGCAGCGAGCCGGTATCGCGCGGGCGCTGGCCGTTCAGCCCGAGTTCATCGCCGCCGATGAGGCCGTGTCGGCTCTCGACGTCTCGATCCAGGCACAGATCATCAACCTGCTTGCCGAGCTCCAGGATGAGTTCGGCCTGACGTACCTCTTCATCGCGCACGACCTCTCGGTGGTGCGCCACATCTCCGATCGCATCGCGGTGATGTACCTCGGTGAGGTCGTCGAGCTGTCGCCGTCCAAGGAGCTTTACGACCGACCGATGCACCCGTACACGATCGCCCTGGTGAGTGCGGTGCCGATCCCTGACCCGCGGGTCGAAGGGCGACGCAAGCGCATGATCCTGCGCGGCGACGTGCCATCGCCGGCGAATCCGCCGTCCGGCTGTCGCTTTCACACCCGCTGCTGGCTCCGACGAGAGCTTGGCTCCCCGGAGCGCTGCTCCGTCGAGACGCCGGTCCTTCGCGAGCTCGCCCCCGGTCACCAGATCGCCTGCCACTTTGCCGAGGAGCTGGCCGGCGAACGCCGCAACGCGCTTGTCGGGTCGGGCGCCGAGCACTCCGACGCTCGGGACACCGACGAGGAGACCATCGTCGATCCGACGACTGTCACCGACGCACCGGACGACGGTACCTTCTTCGGGGGACCGTCCGACCCACTGTGATCCGCTAGGCTCAGCGTCGTGGAGTATCGAATCGCGCTGGCCCAGGTCGACACCCGGCTGGGAGACCTCGATGCCAACCTCGAGATCGCAGCGGATGCCGTGCGCCGCGCCGCGGTCGAGGGAGCGGCGCTGACCCTCCTTCCCGAGCTGGCATTGACCGGGTACCTGCTCCAGGATCTCGTGCCAGAGGTGGCCATGCGCCCCGACGACGCGCGCCTTCTGTCCCTGAGCCGTGAGGCTCCCGGCATGCTCGTGGCCGTCGGATTCGTCGAGGAGACCGACGACCATCGGTATTGCAACAGCGCGGCGCTGGTGCGCGACGGCGCGCTCATCGGCCTCCATCGCAAGGTGTATCTGCCCACGTACGGGTTGTTCGACGAGGGTCGCTTCACGCGCGCGGGGGACCGGGTGCGGACACACGACGCCGGCGCGCCGATCGGCCGCATCGGCCTTTCCGTGTGCGAGGACCTCTGGCACGCCAGCCTGCCGATGCTCCAGGCCCTGGATGGCGCGTCGCTGCTCGTCAATCTCGCCGCCGGGCCATCCCGGGCGCCAGGGTCGAGCGCCGGCCTGGCGGCTATCGAGGGCTGGCACAAGATGCAGGACACGTACGCCCTGTTGGGGACGGTGCCGCTCGCGTTCTGCAACCGCGTCGGCAACGAGGAGGGCCTCACCTTCTGGGGCGGCTCGCGCATCCTGGCCGCCGACGGCTCGACCGTGGTCCAGGCGCCATTGTGGGAGGAAGCCCTCGTCGTCGGCACCATCGACACCGACGATCTCCGCATGACCCGCTACGGCCTGCCGATCCTCGCCGACGAGCGGCTCGAGCTCGTGCGGCGCGAGCTCGACCGGATCATCGGCGAGCGGGCCGGCATCGACGGAACGCCGGAGGCATGACCGACGCCGAAATGCCGCCCCTCCCGGCGATCGAGCCGGCGCAGGCGGTGGAGGTCATCGTCGGCTTCATTCGCTCACAGCTGCGCCAGGCCGGGTTCGAGCGCCTCGTCGTGGGCCTCTCCGGAGGCGTCGACTCCGCGACGGTCGCCTTCCTCGCGGCGCGGGCCATCGGCGCCGACAACCTGCTCGCGGTTCGGATGCCGTACCGGACCTCGTCGGACGCATCGGAGACCGACGCGCTGCTCGTCGTCGAGGCGCTGGGCTGCCGAACAGAACGGGTCGACATCACGCCGATGGTCGAGCCGATGCTCGAGCTCATCGAGGTCGACGACGACGCCGCGCTCAACGTTCGCCGCGGGAACGTCATGGCGCGGCAGCGGATGATCGTGCTGTACGACCGTTCCGCGGCGTTCGAGGCGTTGGTTGTCGGGACGAGCAACAAGACCGAGGCGCTCCTCGGGTACGGGACCTTGTACGGGGACATGGCCGCCGCCATCGCACCAATCGGGGACCTGTACAAGACCCAGCTGCGCGCCGTGGCGGGCGAGCTCGGCGTGCCCGAGACGGTCGTGGCCAAGCCGCCGTCGGCCGACCTGTGGCCGGGCCAGACAGACGAGGGGGAGCTGGGCCGCTCCTACGACGCGCTCGATCGGTCCCTCTTCGCTCTCGTCGATCGCCGCTGGTCGGTCGACCGGTGCGTTGCCGCCGGCCTGCCACGGGATCTCGTCGAATGGGTCGCCGGACGCGTTGCGCGCATGGAGTTCAAGCGGCAGCTCCCCCCGGTCGCGAAGCTGTCACTGCGCACGCCAGGATTCGACCACCTCTATCCGCGTCGCCGGCCAGGCTCGCGGCGATGAGCGAGACGAGGCCGGTTAGGCCGTAGCATCCTGGGCGTCCTTGCCCTGCTGAAGGATCCGGATGTGGTTGCCGAAGGGGTCGCGGATGCCCATGTCGATGCCATAGAAGTGGTCGGTGGGCTCCTGCGTGAAATCGGTGACACCGCGTTCCTTCAGGGTCTCGAAGAGCCCTCGCGTGTCATCGGTCTGGAAGACGAGGCCATTCATTGCGCCCTTCGTGACCAGCTCGCGGAGCTGCGCGCCCGTGGCTTCGTCGTGCAGCGGGGGTCCCGGCTCCTCCAGGGAGACCGCGATTCCCGAGTCGCCGGGAACGACGACGGTCAGCCAGCGATAGGAGCCCTGCTTGAAGTCATCGCCGATCTCGAGCCCGAGCTTGTTGACGTAGAAGTCCAGCGCCTCGTCCTTGTCGAGGACGTAAATGGTCGTGACGTGCAGCTTGGTGATCATAGGTCGCTTCTCCTGCTCAGCCTGCCGCCTTCTTCACGAGCGCTGCGATCGTCGCTTCGTCGGCCGCGGTCAGCTTCGTCAGCGCATACGACGTCGGCCACATCGTGCCGTCGTCGAGGCTCGCGTTGTCGTTGAAGCCGAAGGTCGAGTACCGCGCCTTGAACTTCGACGCGGGCTGGAAGAAGCAGACCGCCTTGCCGTCCTTCGTGTAGGACGGCATCCCGTACCAGGTGCTCGGCAGGAGGTCCGGCGCGTTGGCCTTGACGATGGCGTGGATACGCTCGGCCATGCCACGATCCGGTTGGGGCATCTCGGCGATCTTGGCCAGCGCGTCGGCCTCGCCATCCTTCTTGCCAGCGCTGCCGCGCTTGGCCTTCATGTCCTTCGCGTGCTCCTGCATCGCGGCGCGCTCTTCGTCGGTCCAGACCTCGGATGACGTGTCCCGTCCGGACGCGCGATTGGCGGTCTTCTTGGTGGTGGCCATGGTGGGTTCCTTCAGTGCGAGATCGTTGCTGCGAGGTTCAGCCTACGGGAGCCGATGCGGCGGCCGCTTCTCCGAAACTGCTCGATTGCACCGCCGCCGACCCTGCGGCGGTGCGTGGCCTGGTGGTCGCCATCTGGACGCAGTTGGGCGCAATGATCGGCCCATGCCCGGTGCGGTAACCCGATGGCGTCTCGCCGACGATCTCACGGAACATGCGACTGAACGTGCCCAGGCTGCTGAAGCCGACGTCGAAGCAGATGTCCGTGACGCTGCGATCGGTCTCGCGCAGCAGGAACATCGAGCGCTCGACGCGGCGCCGTTGCAGGTATCGGTGCGGTGTCTCCCCGAAGACGGCACGAAAGCTGCGGATGAAATGCGCCTCCGATACATGGGCCACCGCGGCCACGGCTCGGACATCGAGTGGGTCGGCGTAGGCGCGATCCATGGCATCGCGGGCGCGCAGCAGGCGGCGGTTCAGATCCTCGGCTTCGCGGCTCACCGTGCCACGCTACCCCGGCGTCGTCCGTCACGCACACGGTAAGCGGCGAGTAATGGCCCGATAAGCCCTCGTCCCTAGTCTTCGCCGGCAAGCGGCCGACTCGCCTCCGGTGCGCTGCAGATGGATGGAAGGAGCCATCGGATGAACAAGGTGATGCTGGTCGGCCGGCTGACGCGCGACCCGGAGCTGCGCTCGCTGCCCAGCGGGAAGCATGTCGCGACGTTCACGATCGCGACGAACGAGTTCCGGGGTGCCAACTCCGAGCGGACGGAGTACCACCCCTGCGTGGCGTGGGATCGCCTGGCCGAGATCACGGGTCAGTTCCTCTCGAAGGGCCAGCTGGTCGACGTCGAGGGCCGCCTCCAGACCCGCCAATGGGACGATGACGCCGGTAAGCGACATTGGAAGACCGAGGTCGTGGTCGCCTCGCTCGAGATGCTCTCCGGCCGCTCGAAGAAGGAGTACGCCAAGGAGGCCCAGGCCGTGGCCGAGGCGCCCGATGACGCTCCGCCGGCCAACGGCGCCGCCGAGGGCGATCTGGAGGCCATCGTCGCCATGTGACACCGTCGGGCGACGGGGCTCATCCCCCGGCCTCGTCGCCCGATCAGCCGGTCGAGAACTGGCCGGTTGGGTCGCCCGCTTGCCGAGCAGGCGTATGCTGCGGCGGCTGTCGATCGTCGATCCGGAAGCTCCGGAGGACGTTGCACCAATTCTGCCGCCGACGTGGAGAATCTCGACCCTGAGATCGTCGAGGGTTGCCTCTCGCAGCGCGATCGTCGTAGGGTTGACCGACCCAAAGTGGCAGAGCGGTGACAAGTAGGTCTGGGCACGATCAGGATCAGCGTTCGCGGGACTACTCCCCGGCGTCCACCGATGTCGGCACGCGTTTCGGCGTCGCGCTCGAGCCGGTCCTAGCAAACCAATGGTTCGACCTCGGTACCCGCGCGGCCGAGGCGGCACGTGGCCCCCGCCCGACGGAGGCGAACCGGTTCCTGTCTTCTGCGGTTGAGGCCGAACCACAATCGCCTCTCGCCTCTGTCTACCTCCTGTGGATGGGCAACAACCTCGTTCGCGAAGGACGGCATGCCGATGCGATCGACGCGTACCACAGGACGCTCGTCGCAGTGGACGCTTCCGCCCCCCTGGAAGTGCCCTGGGACGTGCGCGGTGCCGCGCTGAAGGACCTTGCCAGCGCCCATGAACGTGCTGGCAATGTGGGTGCCGCGATCCAGGCGCTGCGCGAGCTCGGCACCGTGCGCAAGGACGACCTCGAGCCACTGTATCGGGCTGGCGTCGTCGCGGAGCGCGCCGGCCTGACTGACGAAGCCAGGGATCTTTACCGGAACGCAAGCGGTCGCACGAGGGCGGCACGCGCGAGCTCGTGGGCTGATCTTGCCCGTCGAGCCGCGGCACGCCTGGAGGAACCGGCGACGGCGTTTCGACCGACCCTGTCCGACCTCGTTCGTGAGATGCGATCCGCGATCCGCGATCGAGACGGGTCAAGACTTGCGGCGCTCCGGTCCAACACACACTTCAGCGTTGGTCCGGTCGGTGGCGAGGCGGCGTTTGAAGACCTCGAGGTGGCCGATTCGTTGCTTGCAGAGCTGTCGTCCCGCCGGATTTCGGTCCATAGGCCCCTCCGTGGCTCGGGCGGCAAGCGGTATCTGCGGACGACCGGCTGGAAGAGCGCAAGATTCCGAGGCGAGGTGCTCCTCGTGGTGATCCGGACCGCGCGTGGGTGGCAGTGGAGTGGCATCGCCCTCGCCTACCCGACAGAAGAATGGATCGCTCGATGGCAGCCGGTCGAGCTCGCGACTAATCAGCCGTTGCCCTTCGCACTGAAGGCGCCTTGGCCCGCCGGGCAGAGCTTCATGGCAGGCGGCATCCGCGACTTCAGCTGGAAGATGGGATTGGTGGCGGCCGCCGGCTTCTTTGGTGGGCCGATCCTGGCCTACGGCTTTTCGCGGAATGACTGCGGCTTCGGCCCACGCGGCTACTACTACAACGCCGTGTTCAGCCACAAGGGCAACAGCGCATTCGCCATCGACTTCACTCGGTACAAGTACGGAAGACCGTTCAACAACATCTCCGAGGGGACGCCGGTCCTCGCGCCGGCCGATGGCTGGGTTTGGGATGTGGAGAGCAATGTCACATCGGGCAACGACCCGGGCTATGGGAACGAGGTTGACATCATCCACCCCGACCCTGCGACCGGGATGGACCGCTTCGTCTCGCGCCATCTCCATCTGGCCGGCCCGGGCAAGGTGCTGGTCAACAAGTTCGCGCCCGTGGCGGTCGGCAATCGGCTCGGGGTCATGGATGACACCGGCGAGTCATGGCTTCATCACCTGCACTTCTCCATTCACGATCAGCAGCTTCCGCATCCCGGGCTGAAGTACGGCCCAAGCATCCGCCCATCGCCGATGGACGGGCGAGCGCTCGGCGACGGCGACTCAGGCACATGCGTGCGGTCAACGAATGTCGAGACCCAGCCACCGACGTGGCTCGACGACGTCGCCAACCCGGAGCTGTTCGAATCACAGCACTTCGTGCACACCGAAACGGCTGACCGATTGCATCTATGGACCCTGACCGGCGTGGTTCTCCTGCACCAAAGGGGCACGGGTCGAGACTGGCTTCGCGCCCAGGTGAAGATCAAGATCACCGTGCCGGAGATTCCGGCGGGAGGCGCATTGCGGCTGGTCCACTGGGCGCCATTCGTGACGATCAATGCCATCCAAAACGACGACACGTCAAATTGGGCGGGATGGGCCGTCGACCGGTTCCGGCTCGTGAACCCAGGCGACCACATCACCGATCAGGTGACGGTCGAGACGGAC
>DATBRU010000166.1:0-11821 GCA_036560105.1 Candidatus Limnocylindria bacterium
GCCGCGCGGAACTTGGCGATCTCCTCGAAGAAGTCGTTGTGGCTGTTGAAGAAGAACGAAAGGCGCGGCGCAAAGTCGTCGAATCGCAGGCCGCGCGCGAGCGCGTCTTCGACGTAGGCGATCCCGTCGGCGATCGTGAAGGCAAGCTCCTGGACCGCGGTCGAGCCGGCTTCGCGGATGTGGTAGCCGCTGATGGAGATCGTGTTCCAGCGGGGCAGCTCGCGCGTTCCCCACTCCACCGTATCGGTCACGAGCTTGAGCGACGGCGCGGGCGGGAAGATGTACTCCTTCTGGGCGATGAACTCCTTGAGGATGTCGTTCTGGAGCGTCCCGGTGAGCTGTCCGCGGGGCACACCGGCCTTCTCCGCGGCGACGATGTACATCGCCCAGATCATGGCCGCCGGGGAGTTGATCGTCATCGAGGTGCTGATCTCGCCCACGGGCAGGCCATCGAGGAGGATCTCCATGTCCGCCAGCGAGCTCACGGCCACGCCGCAGGTGCCGAACTCGCCCTCGGCCATCGGCTCGTCGTGGTCGTATCCGTACAGGGTCGGCATGTCATAGGCGATCGACAGACCGGTGCCGCCTGCCGCGATCAGCTTCTTGAACCGGTCGTTCGTGTCCTCGGCCGTCCCGAACCCGGCGAACATGCGCATCGTCCACAGGCGGCCCCGGTGGCCGGTCGGATGGATGCCGCGGGTGAAGGGTGGCTCGCCGGGGAGACCAAGATCGTCGATCTCGTCCCATCCCTGGGCATCGCGGTCGGAGGGCGGTCCGAATTGGTAGCGGGGGCGTGCGGAGTCCGGGTCGTTGGCGGGATCTGACAGGTCAGCGGGTGTGTAGACGCGATCGATCTCGACGCCCGACTGGGTGATGAACCGCGTGCGGCGCTCTGGAGCGCGCTCGAGCGTGGGATCGAGCCGCTCGGCCTCCCATCGGTCCTGATGCCTGCGCCAGCGCTCGCGGTCAGTCATGGCCCGCAGTGTGCGGGCAGGACCGACCCCGCTGCAAGCGCGTAGGCGGGACCGCTAGCCGATGCGGGCCGCCTCGCGCTCGAGGTTGAGGGCGCGCTTGGCCTCGAAACGCGAGGCCTGGGCGTCGAGATCGGTCAGGAAGCGACGCAGCTCCTCGCGCCTGAGCTCCGCGGATGGTTCGAGGTTCTCCAGCGAGAAGATGCCCCAGTGCTCGATGAGCGGCATCAGCACATCGTCGTGATGCACCCGAAGGTCGTAGATCCCGGCCTTGGCCATCTGCGCCGCCTTGCGGGTGAAGTTCACCATGCCCGCGCCGGGCATCTTGAAGTCCAGGACCTCGTCGACGATCGCGTGGACGGCGGCCGATGGATCGAGCTTCAGTGCCTCGAACAGCATGTCGCGGTAGAAGACCATGTGCAGATTCTCATCGGCCGCGATGCGAGCCATGATCCGATCCGCCACCGGGTCCGCTGAGTAGCGCCCGGTATTTCGGTGGCTGATGCGGGTCGCCAGCTCCTGGAACGCGACGTAGGCGAGGCCTCGCAGCACATTGCCATCGTCGTCGTGGTTGTACGCGATCTGCAGCTGGTTCATCCGTGACCGCTCGAGCGCGACGGGATCGATGTTGCGGGTCACGACGAGGTAGTCGCGGAGGACGATGCCGTGGCGGCCCTCCTCCGCGGTCCAGCGGTTCACCCAGTTGATCCACGGGCCGTCGCCACGCCCGAACATGCGGTGGATCTCGCGGTGGTAGCTGGGCAGGTTGTCCTCCGTCAGGAGGTTGACCTCGAATGCGACCTGCGCGACCCCGGTGATGCGCGGCTGATCCGGCGTCCACGGTTCCTTGTCGAAGTCACGGCCGAGCGAGTAGGGGATGTAATCGTGCGGGAACCACTCCTTCGCCATGTCGAGATGGCGGTTGAGGAAGCGCTCGGCCGCGGGCTCGAGCTCGGTCAGCAGGTCACGCGGTGGCGCGAAGATTGGGGTCGTCATGATGCGCCTCCGAGTGGCGTGTAGCTCGACGCGTCGTGATTCACGACGCGCAGGTCACGTTGGACCGCTGTCATCGTCGCACGAACGCGCGGAACGTGCTTTTCCTACGGGTACAGGCCACGCAGCGTGGTTGCCTCGGCAACGCGTGAGACGGCAACCATCATGGCGGCTGTGCGCAGGTCGACCTTCTCAGCATCGGCCATGGCGCGGATGCCGGCCATCGCCTCGTCCACGATCCGGTCGAGCTGATCGGTGATCTCCCGCTCGGTCCAGAAGAAGGCCTGCATGTCCTGGACCCACTCGAAGTAGCCGAGCACGGTGCCACCCGCGGTGCAGATGATGTCGGGGATGACCGAGATCCCACGGTCCTCGAGCACGCGATCCGCGCCCGGCGTCGTGCCGCCGTTGGCAACCTCGGCCACGATGCGGGCCCGGATGGTGGTGGCGTTCGCGTCGGTGACCTCGGCCTGGAGGCCGGCCAGGACGAGGATGTCGCAGTCGAGGCCGAAGACGTCGGCCTTGGCGATCGCCTCGGCCTCCGGAAGCCCGCTGATGGCGTCGTGCTCGCGCATCCACTCCGTTGCGCTCTCGATCGGGATGCCTGACGGGTTGGCCACCGCGTCGCGGTCATCGGCGATGGCGACCACGACCGCCCCGGCCTGGCACAGCTCCTCGGCGACGGTCATGCCCACCCGGCCGAATCCCTGGATCACGATCCGCGCGCCCTGAAGGTCCAGGCCGAGTGCCGAGGCTTCGGCCATCACGCAGCGAAGCGCCCCCCTACCCGTCGCGCTGCGCCGACCGAGCGTGCCGCCCACCGCAAGCGGCTTGCCGATGACCGACGCGGCAACGGTGTACCCGCGGTGCATCGAGATCGTGTCCATGATCCAGGCCATCGTCTGCGAGCCGGTGTTGACATCCGGAGCCGGGATGTCGCTGTCCTTGCCGATCAGCGGGCTGATCTCGGTGGCATAGCGGCGCGTGAGGCCCTGGCGCTCCTGCTGGCTGAGCTTCCGCGGGTTCACCCGTACGCCGCCCGCGGCACCTCCGAACGGAATCTGAACCAGCGCCGCCTTCCAGGTGTTGAGCATGGCCAGGGCCCGGACCTCATCGAGGTCGAGCCCGGGCACGTACCGGATGCCGCCACTGGCCGGGCCGCGGTTGACGTTGTGATGCACGCGGTACCCGGTGTACACCTCGACGTGCCCGTCATCGTGCGTGACCGGGAAGTTGACGGTCAGCTCGCGCTTCGCCACGCGGAGCACCCGGTGCATGCCCTCGTCCAACTGAAGCTTCTCGGCGGCCTCGTCCAGCTCGCCCTGGATGTGCTGCCACAGCCCGTGGGCGGCGGTCGAGTCCGCCTTCTCGGTCGTCATCGGCGACAAGGCTAGCGGGTCCGTTCGGTCGGCGCCGCTCACATCTGTGTTGCGGCCAAGCGTGGCAAGATGCGACCAACCATTCAGACCGATGTGACGGCGGGCCAGCTCAAAACCCGACCGACGCATCCCACATCCGAGGAGGGACCACGATGGCGCCGCGCGTCATGACCGTCTCCGGACCGATCCCGCCGGACAAGCTCGGCTTCACGCTCCCGCACGAGCACACCGGCATCGCGCTCTGGCATATCGAGGGGCGCTGGGACTACTGGGAGCTCACCCCCGACGAGGACCTCATCACCGATGAGCTGCGCGATTTCCGTCGCCGCGGCGGCGGAACGCTCGTCGATCTCACCCTCGATGGAGTCGGGCGCGACCCGCATCGGCTCCGGCGACTGGCGAGCACGACCGGCCTGAACATCGTCATGGGCTCGGGCTGGTATCGCGGGGCCTACTACCCGGCCAACGTGCTCGTCGACCGACGCACGGTCGACGACCTCGCAGCGGAGATCATCCGCGAGCATGCCGACGGCGTCGGCGACACCGGCATCAGGCCGGGGATCATCGGTGAGATCGGGACCGACAAGCCCTGGGTCAGCGCCACGGAGGAGCGGGTGCACCGGGCAGCGGCTCGAGCGTCACTGGCCACCGGCATGGCGATCACCACCCACGGCGTCCAATCGGCGGTCGGGCTGGCCCAGCTGAAGCTGTTCACCGATGAAGGCGTGGATCCGTCGCGCGTCGTCATCGGCCATGCCGATTCGCACCTCGACATTGACTTCTATCTCGCCGTGCTGGATGCCGGTGCGAACCTGGGGTTCGACTTCCTCGGCCATCGCTTCGGCGTGGAGGAGACCCTCGAGCCGCGGCTGGTCGAGACGATCGTCGAGCTGCTGGAGCGCGGCTACGCCCCGCAGCTGGTCCTCTCCCAGGACGTGTGCCACAACCGCCAGCTCAAGGCGCACGGCGGGTTCGGCTATGTCTACCTGCACCAGCACTTCCTCCCGACCCTGCGGACCGCCGCGGTCGGCGAGGGCGAGATCAAGGCGATGACCATCGACAACCCGGCCCGCATCCTCACCATTCCCTAGCGAGGGCTGATGCCACCGAGCCCTCGGGACCCGATCGCCGACCTGAAGCGGATCGCCTTTCTGCTCGAGGCGGCGATGGAGCCGACCTATCGGGTGCGGGCCTTTCGCGGCGCGGCCGCGACGGTCGCTGAGATCGGCGCGGATGAGCTGGCTACGCGAGCTGCGTCGGGGACATTGCGGGAGCTGGACGGCATCGGCGAGGTCACCGAGCGCACGATCCTCGAGAGCCTGCGCGGTGAGGAGCCCGTCTACCTGCGTCGCATGGAGTCGACCGGTGGCAGGCCGCTGGATGAGGGCGCGGAGGCGCTGCGGCGGGCGCTGCGCGGCGACCTTCACGTGCACACCGAGGCGTCCGACGGTGGGTCGAGCATTCGCGAGATGGCCGAGACGGCGATCGCGCTCGGGCACGAGTACATCGTGATCACGGATCACTCGCCACGCCTGACGGTCGCCAACGGCCTCGAGCCTGAGCGCCTGCGCGCGCAGCTGGCCGAGGTGGCCGGCCTCAACGCCGATCTCGCGCCGTTCCGCATCCTGACGGGGATCGAGGTCGACATCAACGAGGACGGAACGCTCGACCAGGAGCCTGAGCTGCTGGATCAGCTCGACGTCGTGGTCGGGAGCGTTCACTCGGCGCTGCGATCCGAGGAGCGGGCGATGACCGTCCGGATGGTGACAGCCCTGGCCAACCCGCATCTCGATGTCCTCGGCCATTGCACCGGACGCATGACGACGGGCAAGCGACGGCGGCCACCGTCCGACTTCGACGCTGACATCGTCTTCGCCGCGGCGGCGCGCTTCGACAAGGCCATCGAGATCAACTCGCGCCCCGAGCGGCTTGACCCGCCGAAGCGGCTGCTCAGCCTGGCGGTCGAGGCGGGCTGTCGGGTGTCGATCGACTCCGATGCCCATGCGCCCGGTCAGCTCGCCTGGCTGGGCAATGGCTGCGAACGGGCGTTCCTGTGCGGCGTCACGCCGCCCATGATCGTGAACGCCATGGAGGCCGATGCGCTGCTGGCCTGGACGGCGTCGCATCGGCCCTGAGCCGACGGCAAGGTCGTGGCACTGGGTGTGCATCGGCCGAGGAGCACGAGCCGTAGACTCAGTCCTCCACCAGCACCGAAGGAGATCACCAATGTCCGTTGCCAAGGTGACCGAGCTGTCCTGCACCTCGACCGAGAGCTTCGAGGATGCCGTCCGTCAGGGGATCGATCGCGCCAACAAGACGCTGCGCGGCGTGCGAAGCGCGTGGGTCAAGGAGCAGCGCGTGAACGTCGGCAGCGATGGCTCCCTCGAGTTCCAGGCCAACATCCTGGTGACCTTCATCCTCGAGGGCTGACGTCCGCTCGGACGTATATACGTATATACCGGGAACCGCGGGTCAAGAGCCCGTCTCGCTCAGCTCGCCAGGCCGATGAGACCCTCGTTGCGCGTGAACCTCGCGCGATAGGTCGGGTTGCTCACCCGCTGGCTGATCATCGCGGCGTCGATCGGCTTGCCACTGCGCGGCGGGTGGTAACGATCGCGTTCGACGACGGCGGCCGCGAGATCGGCGGCGGACATCGGCCCGGCGTCGGTGAGCACGGCGATCATCTCCTCATGTAGCGCGACCGTGTGCTTGGCCGACGCCGACGCTTTGGACTTCGCGCGCGGCTTCGGCGCGGCCCGCTCGGCTCGGCTCTCGGCGGGCACTACCTCGTCGCGGTGATCGGATTCCGGCTCGCGTGCCGGCACCGCAACGACCGGCGCCCGGTTCGCAGCGGCTTCGAGCGCGTCGAGCCGGGCCGCGAGGGCCGCGACCTGCTCGACGAGGCTCGGCCCGGCCGCGATGCCGCGATCGGCGTCGATGCGCTCCTCGGTCCACACTCGAACGAGGTCACCGGGCCGGACGCCGGCCTCGGCGGCGAGTCGCTTGAGGACGCCGAGGCGACGCGGGTCGAGGCGGATGGACATGCCACCCTCGTCCTGCACGCCTGTCGGTCGGTGGGCCTGGTACGGTCGAGCATCCCGCCTTGGCTGATAGGGACGGTCGCCGCCGCGGTTGCTGGGCGGGTAGTCGCCACCGGGTCGTCGTGGAGGGCGATCGGGGCGATCGGAGCGGTCTCGGTCGGGTCGGCGGTCAGGGCCGCGCTTATTGAAACTCATCAGTTTCAACAGTACAGCAGGTTTTCAACCTGCGCTCAGAACGAGCCGGAGCCCCCGCCACCACCGCCGCCCCCACCACCGCTGAAGCCGCCGCCTCCGCCGCTCGAGGAGCTGGAGGGCGGTGACGATCCCACGCTGCCGAGGGCGCTGAACATGCCGCCGATGTCGGGGATGGCCGAGTCGCTGAAGCCGCTGCCGGAACCGAGGCTGATGCCGCCTGCGGCGTCGGTGCCCGACCATGCCGATGACGGGCTGGAGCCGAGCCACAGCGGGTAGTACGCGCCGGCCGGCGAACCGGTCGTCCTGCGCTGCTCCTCGAGGCCGCGGGCGAGAAGGGCGGCGACCTCGTCGTGGAGGCCGAGCGCCATGCCCCACACCACGGCCTTGTCGGGGGTATCGGCCAGCTTGTGGATCTCCGGCTGCGCGACCACCTCGCCGAAGCTCCGCGCCTGGTCCATCGTCTTGCGCAGCGTCCGCCGATAGGCGGTCAGCATCGCGTCGACGTAGGCGCCCGCATCGGTCCGCTGGCTCATGGCGAACCCGAACATCACCGTCCCAATGCCGCCGAGCACGAGCGCCGCACCGAGCATGACCGCGCCGCTCATCGGCAGGAAGAATCCGAGGATGCCCGCGCCAATTCCGGCAACCACGACGCCGGTTCCGATCCCGACCATGCGCGTGATCGACGGGCCGGGCATCCGCGCCAGCCAGCCGATCTTGACGGCCTCGTATTCCAGTGCCCCCTTCACCGGATCGAGCGTTGAGTTCACGCTCCACAGGCGCTCGCGACTCAGCACGCCGCCGCCGCCCGCGAGCCTCTGGATCTTGTCCCACGCCTCGAGCTGGGGGGCGCCGAGCCCTCGGTCGTCGAACGTGCCTGCCTTCACCTCGATGGCCGGGTCGGTGAGCGGATCGGGCTCGTCGTCGCTCTTGACGTCCTTCACCCGGTCGAGGTTGTGGAACTCGATCCTGTTCGTGCTGGCAAGCTCCGCGAGCACCGTGTTGATCGTGTGCTGGTTACCCCGCCCGTTGCGAATCACCGTCGCGAGAGCGGGCGTCATCTCCGCCGGCGGGCCGGCCATGAGGATGGACGGCGAGTCCGTCAGCTCGGGGTCGTCGCCCTCGCGGCGCCACTTGTTCCAGGCCAGGCCGAGGATGCCGAGAAGCGCCATCGGAGCGGCCACCAGCCCGAGGGCCGCGTTGATCTGGCGCATCGTCTGGAGCCGCTCGTATCCGCCGGGGGTGATCCGCGAGTCGACCTCGCGCATGGTCTCCAGCGCCGCGGCATCGAAGTCACCCGCGATCGCCAGCGGTACAAAGACGTCGTCGACGATGCCCTGGAGATCCCCTTCACTGGCGTAGGCACCATTGAACCCGGACCCGCCGAACAGGCTGACCTTCCCGTGAACGAGGCCCTCCTCCATGCCGACCATGAGCACCAGGGAGTCGTCGAACCCGGATCGGCCGATGCCCCACTGGTCGACCAGCGCGCGTGCGTTCTCGAGGTTCTCGTCTTCGCTGATGAACCCCGACACCTGCGTGTAGACGACCATCTCCGCGCCGGACCGAGCCTCGGCGGCGTCGATGATCGACTCCAGCTCGGCTTCGGTCTCCGGCGTCAGGATCCCGGCCGTGTCGTAGACGGACTGGTTCTCGACCGGATCAGGAAACGGCGGCCCGGCTGCGATGGCGGCCACTGCCGTGAGGAGCATGAGCGCGATCGCCGCCGCGAGCGCCCTCGCGCATCGGTGCATGAGCCGCAGCATACCGCCGGCGATTACAAGCACGGGGCTGTGACGGTCGAGGGATCGACCCCAGTGCCGTCGCACCAAGGCGGCGCCAGCGTCACCATGGCCGGCGGGATTGCCTCCACTTGTTCCACACCAACGCGGAGGCGCCCAGCACGAAGATCGAGGCGCCCACCAACCAGGGGGCCTCGCTGATCGTGCTCATAGCTTGCCTCGCAACGGCGACCACCGCGGCCTCCTCGACGCGTTCGGACCCGCCAGGGGTGATCAAAGAGTCGACCTCTCGCATGGTGGCCAATGCCGCCTCGTCCATGTCGCCGTCGTTGGCCAGCGGTATGAAAACGTCGTCGACGATGCTGTCGAGCTCGCTCTCGCCCGCGTAGGCGTCGATGAAGCCTGCGCCGCCGAACAGGCTCACCTTCCCCACGAGTTCCTGCTGCACGCCGATCATGAGCACCAGCGAGTCGTCGAAGCCGGACCGGCCGATACCCCACTGGTCGACCAGTGCGCGGGCGTTCTCGAGGTTCTCGTCCTCGCTGATGAACCCCGAGAACTGGGTGTAGACGACCATCTCCGCACCAGTTCGCGCCTCGGCCGCATCGATGATCGACTCCAGCTCGGCCTCGGTCTCGGGCGCGAGGATGTCGGCCGTGTCGTACACGGACTGGTCCTCGACCGGATCGGGAAAGGGCGGGCCGGCCGCGACCGCGGCCACGGCCGTGAGGAGCATGAGCACGATCGCCGCGGCGAGCGCCCTCGCGTATCGGTGCATGAGCCTCAGGATCCTGCTCGCCCTCATGAGCACGTGGCGGTGATGTTCGCCGGCTCGACGTCGAGACCGGGGATGGTCACGGTCAGCGATGTATCCGCGCCGCCCTCGATGCGGTTCGTGATGGTGTTCGCGGTCCGGACCTGTCTGCCCGCGTCGTCAAGGACGACGAGCTGGCACTTGGCCCGTCCGGCGGACGTTCCCTCGTTCCTGACCGTCACCGTGATCGCGTAGCCGACCGGATCCCCGGCGACGATCTCGTCAACCTCCGCCGCGTAGGGGCCTACCCCGCGCATGGAGAGGCTGGCGGCGATGGCCAGGCCGACGACGGCCAGCAGGATGGCGACGACGACGGTGCCGTGGTACTGGGATGCCGACGGCTGGGTCATCCCAGCCCGGTTGCAGACCTCGCAGATCGACTCGTCGGGCCCGATCTCGCGTCCGCACTTGATGCAGTTCCGGAAGTCGGTGGCGCGGTCCGCGTCGGTCATCGGGTCATCATGCGCTCATGAAGAGCGGGCCGGCGAACCGGCCCGCTCCTGGTGCTTCGACGGTGGCTGCGGCTAGAGGCCGTTGTCCTCGAGCCATTGCGCGGCCGCATCGGCATACGAGTCGCCGTTGATGACGACGGCGTTGCCGAGCTCCGTGAGCTGCTCCGTCGTGAGCAGCGCCGACACCGCGTTCAGCGTGGTCTCGAGCAGCTCGCCCGCCTCGTCGGCCAGGTCCTGGCGCACGACCGGCACGATGTTCTGCGCCGGCGCCAACCCTAGGTCGTCCTCGAGCAGGACGAGGTTGAACGCAACGATCTCCGGCTGTGTGGTGCAGACCTGAGCGACATCGATGTTGTCGCTGTTCAGCGCCTCGGCAATCGCCGTCGTGCACGCCTCGAGCGTCTGGACGTCCTCGATGCCCTCGAGGTCGATGCCGTAGACCCGCTCGAGCCCGGGACCGCAGTTCGGGTTGTCGGCGCACTCGAGGGCCACGCCCCAGCGCAGGTCGCCGGCCACCGCGGCCAGGTCGCTCATGTTCTCGAGCGAAAGGTCCGAGGCGGTCTCGCTGCGCACGGCGAAGCCGTCCGCGTCGGTGCCCGGCGTCGGATCGAACGCGACGAGGCCATCCGCCTCGAGCTCGGTGCGCAGGGCGTCGAGCGAGGCGTCGACATCGGGGGTCGGCTCGCCCTCGTAGAACTGTGCGAGAAGCCCACCGATGTACTCGGGCATGAGATTGAGCTCGCCATCGATGAGGGCGGGCTGGGTGACGTCGCGACCGCCGAGCTCGAGATTGCGCTCGACGGTGAAGCCGGCACCCTCGAGTGCCTGGGCCCAGATCTCGGCGACCACCGCCGACTCCCAGAATCCAGCTGAACCGACGATGACGGTGGGAAGCTCGGCCGCCTGGCTCGTCGCCGGCTGGCTCTCGCCAGCGGCCGACGGGCTGCTTCCGTCCTCACCCGGCGAGCAGGCGCTCATCACGAGCGCGAGCAACGCCGCCCCAAGGACGGGCGTGCGGATGTGCCGCATGTGGGTATGTCCTCCTGTGCAGGTGTACTGCCGCGCGCCGCTCGATCGGCGGCCCATGCGGCCGACAAAGTCTAGCAGCGCTGCCCGTGAGCGCCTCGGAGCCCTACTGGCTCGTCGTGGCCCCTGTCCGCGGGCGATCGAGTGCGGGCGTGACCGATTGGCCGCGGAGACCCGGCGAGGTCGCCGTCCGTTGAAGGGCGCCAAACCCGAGCTCGGTCGTGATCGAGAGCGCGGCGACGACGAGGGCCGCACCGAAGACGCGCACCTCGTCGCCGAGATTGAAGCCGATGAGGATCGGCTGTCCCAGCGTCCCGCCACCGATGACGGCGGCGAGCGTCGCGGTCGCGACGATCTGGACCGCCGACGTCCGCACGCCGGCCATGATGATCGGAATCGCGACCGGGATCTCGACCGCCGTCAGGACCTGCCGCTCCCGCAGACCCATCCCGCGCGCCGCTTCAACGAGATCCTGGTCGACCCCGCGCACGCCGACGTACGTGTTCGTGACGATCGGGGGAATGCCCAGGGCCGTGAGCGCCAGGATGGCCGGGATGGCGCCGAGGCCCAGGCCGAACGGCAGCAGCGCCAGGAACGCAAGCCCGAGGAGGCCCAGCGAGGGCACCGCCCGGCCGATGTTCGCGATCGCAACCACAACGCCCGCGCCCCGACCGGTGTGGCCGATGGCGAGGCCGAGCGGCAACCCGATGCCGACGGCGAGTGCCAGCGACACGGCCGAGATCCAGACGTGCTCGAAGAGGCTCTGCCCGAGGCCGTCGTTGCCGGCCCACGTGGACGGGTCGCTGAGCCACGCGGCCACCTCGCCCAGGAACTCCATGTCAGCCTGCCCGCCGGCGTGCCCACGGCGTGAGCGCGCGTTGCAGCGCCAGCAGCGCAAGGTCCGCCAGGACGGCGAGGGCGACCACGAGCACGACGCCGGTGAGGGTGGCGGTGATGCCGAACGACCCGCGGTTGATGCCGATGGTGACGATGAGGTAGCCGAGCCCGCCGAAGCCGATCAGCGCCGTGACGGTCACGAGCCCGATCGTCGTCACGGTGGCGATCCGCAGACCGGCCATGATCACGGGCAGGGCCAGCGGCAGCTCGACGCGGAACAGCCGCTGCATCGGCGTGTAGCCGACGCCGGCCGCCGCCTCGACCGTCTCGGTCGGGACGCCGTTCAGCCCCTCGACCGTGTTTCGCGTGAG
>DATBRU010000167.1:0-6382 GCA_036560105.1 Candidatus Limnocylindria bacterium
TGGGGTTCGACCCTGGCCAGCCGCCCTCGATGTATGCGAATCCTGATTCGTCGAGCCGGCGCGCAACCTTCAGCTTGTCCGCCAGCGACAGGACCAGGCCTTCGCGCTGCGTGCCATCGCGCAGCGTCGTGTCATACAGAACGATCGGGTCGCTCATGCCGGCGCTCCCACCTGCGGTTGCGCGACCCGCCCCAGCAGGAAGTCGGTGACTTCGTCGGTGGCGGCGCCTCCACCGAGGTCGGGCGTTCGCGGGCCTGCCTCGATCGCGTGATCGATCGCTGCCTCGAGGGCAACGGCAGCTGCCTCCTCTCCCAGGGAGTGGCGCAGCATCAGCGCGGCCGATGCCACGGCCGCCATCGGGTTGGCCATGCCGGTGCCGGCAATCTGTGGCGCGCTTCCGTGGACAGGCTCATACATCCCGAACGTGCCGTGCTCCGTGGCGCGCACCCCGATCGAGGCCGACGCGAGAAGGCCGAGCGATCCGCTGATTGCCGCCGCCTCGTCGGACAGGATGTCGCCGAACAGGTTCTCGGTGACGATGACGTCGAAGTGGCGGGGATCGGCCACGAGAAGGTAGGCGGCCGAGTCCACGAGGGCATGCTCGACTGTCACGCCTGGATGGCGTGGAGCGGCCTCTTCGACCACCTCCCGCCACAGCCGGCTGCTGGCGAGCACGTTGGCCTTGTCGACACTCGTGAGCCGGCCCTTCCGATCGGCCGCCAGTGCGAATGCGAGCTCCACGACGCGCTCGATCTCCGGCCATGAGTAACGCAGCGTATCCACCGCCGAGGCGACGCCGCCAGACTCCTCGCGGCCCTGCGGCCGCCCGAAGTACAGGCCCCCCGTCAGCTCACGCACGATGAGGATGTCAGCATCGCGGCGGACCTCCGGTCGAAGCGGAGAAGCATGGGCGAGCGCCTCGTGGGCGCGCACGGGCCGCAGGTTCGCGAACAGCTCGAGCACCGAGCGCAGGCCCAGCAGCGCATCCTCCGGTCGTGACGGCGCCGCCGGATCATCCCAGGCAGGCCCGCCGACGGCGCCGAGCAGCACCGCATCGGCCTCCTGGCACGCGGCCAACGTAGCCGCCGGAAGCGGCAGTCCGACCGCATCCATCGCCGCCCCACCAACGAGCTGCTCGTCCCAGCTCACTGCGTAGCCGAACCTGGCGCCGAGTCCATCGACGCAGCGCCGGGCGGCAGCGCAGACCTCTGGGCCGATGCCGTCGCCGGGAAGGTAGGCAACGCGATACGTCGTCACGCGCCGCTCCGCGCCGTCGTGGTTGCCGGGCTCGCCACCGCGGCGTACTCGGCGATGAGCTTGTTCACCGCAGCCAGGTAGGCGCGCAGACTGGCTTCGACGACATTGGTGGACAGCCCGTGGCCGGTGAACATACGCGGGACCTCGGAGTCCCCGGCGCGACCGGAAATCTTGACGGTCGCCTCGCCCTGAGCGTCCTCGCCAGCGCCGACCGATCGGAGGGTGTAGTCCACCAGCTGGGGCCTTCCGCCCATGATCTGCTCGAGCGCGTTGTCCACAGCCGAGAGGAGTGCGTCGACCGGGCCGTTGCCGCCGGAGAAGGCGCGGAAGGTTTGGCCAGCATAGAAGATCGAGACACTCCCGCTGCTCGACTCGCCCTGCCGGCTGGCGGTGGCCCAGTGCTCGAGCTCGACGAGCAATGGCACCGGATCGGCATGCTGCTCGGCGAGTGCGAGCAGGTCGGCATCGGTCACCTGCTTCTTGCGGTCCGCCAGGCTGATCGCCTCACCGTAGAGCCGATCGAGCTCGTCGGGCTCGACGTGGATCCCGAGCTGCCGCAGCCGCTCGTCGAATCCGGCCCTGCCCGATAGCTTCCCAAGGGTCAGGGTCGAGCCCGAAAGGCCGACCGCCTCGGGCGTCATGATCTCGTAGGTCAGCGGGTTCTTCAGGAAGCCATCCTGGTGGATGCCAGACTCGTGGGAGAAGGCGTTCGCGCCGACGACGCTCTTGTTCGGCTGGACCGGGATGCCGGTCAGGTAGCTTGCGAGGCGGCTGGTGGCGGTGATCTGTTCGGTCGCGACGTTGGTCGTCGCGCCATCGAACTCACCGGGCCGGGTGCGCAGCGCCATGACGACCTCTTCCAGCGAGGCGTTGCCGGCGCGCTCGCCGAGCCCATTGATGGTGACCTCGACCTGCCGGGCTCCAGCCTGGATGCCGGCAAGCGTGTTGGCCGTGGCAAGGCCGAGATCGTTGTGGCAATGGGTGCTGACGATCGCGCGCTGACCCACGAGCTTGACGACCTGCTGGACCAGTGCGCCGAACTCCTTCGGTTCGGCGTAGCCGACCGTGTCGGGCACATTGATGACCGATGCGCCCGCGGTGACCGCCGCCTCGAAGGCCTCGAGCAGGAAGGGGACCTCGGTGCGCGAGGCGTCCTCGGCGCTGAACTCGACCTCGTGGTCGGGTCCGACGAGCCGCCGCGCCTGCGCTACGCAGGTCCCGATGCGCTCCAGCACTTCGGCACGCGTGCTCCGCAGCTTGTGGGTGATGTGGATGTCGCTCGTGGCGATGAAGACGTGCAGCTGGCGCCGTGCCGCGGGCTCGAGGGCCGCAGCCGCGATCGTCACGTCCGCGGGAACACACCGGGCCAGCGCCGCGATAGCCGGCGCCCCGGTCACGCCACCGACCTCGCCCGCGATGCGTCCCACCGCCTCGGCCTCACCGGGAGACGCGGCGGGAAAGCCTGCCTCGATGACGTCGACCCGGAGTCGCGCGAGCTGCTTCGCGACGCTGACCTTCTCGTCGACCGTCAGCGAGGCGCCCGGCGTCTGCTCCCCGTCACGCAGCGTCGTGTCGAAGACTCTGATGAGGCTGCCCATCAGGCCGCGCCCTCGCCCGGCGCCGACTCGGCCTTGGGTCGGTCGCCCGCAGCCCACCCATCCGGAGCGCGCTTCGGATCGATGAAGGCCATATGGCTACGGAGTGCGCCACCGACCTGCTCGATCGGAGCCTGCGCGTGCTCGGCACGGAGGCGCTTGAACTCAGGCGCGCCGCGCTTGCCCTCGTCGATCCAGCGCTTGGCGAACGATCCATCCTGGATCTCCGCCAGGATGCGCTTCATCTCGGCGCGGGTCTCCTCGTTGACGATGCGGGAGCCAGACACGTAGTCGCCGAACTCGGCCGTGTCGCTGATCGAATAGCGCATGTACGACAGGCCGCCCTGGTACATGAGGTCGACGATGAGCTTGAGCTCATGCATCGTCTCGAAGTAGGCGAGCTCGGGCTGGTAGCCGGCCTCGACCAGCGTCTCGAATCCGGCCTGCACGAGCGCGGTCGCGCCGCCGCAGAGCACGGCCTGCTCGCCGAACAGGTCGGTCTCGGTCTCCTCTGCGAACGTCGTCTCGAGCACTCCGGCGCGCGCGGCGCCGATCCCACGGGCATAAGCGAGCGTCCGCTGCCGCGCCGTACCCGTCGCGTCTCGATGGACCGCGAAGAGGGCGGGGACGCCGCCACCCTGGGTGTAAAGCCGCCGCACGATGTGGCCCGGCCCTTTCGGCGCCACCATCCCGACGTCGATGCCGCCGGGCGGGTCGATCTCGCCGAAGTGGATGTTGAAACCGTGGGCGAACATGAGCAGCGACCCGTCGCGCAGGTTGGGCTCGATCTCGGCGTGATAGACCGACGGAGCCGTGGTGTCCGGAACGAGCACCATCACGACATGGGCTTCAGCGGTGGCAGAGGCAACATCAGTGACACGCAGTCCGGCCTCGCGCGCGCGCCCGGCCGAGCTCGAATCGAGGCGCAGCCCGACGACCACGTCGAGACCGGACTCGGAGAGGTTGCGCGCGTGCGCCTCGCCCTGGCTGCCGTAGCCGATGACCGCGACCCGCTGGCCATCCAGCGCGCTCGCGTCGATGTCCGATTCGTAGATGAGCTTGGTCATGAAGGGTTCGCTCCGTTGCTTGGCGAATGTGGGGTGGTCATCGCGACGCTGCCGGCGCGCACGAGGCGACGCAGACCGTGGCCGCGGAGGGTCTCGATGGCCCGATCAAGCCGGTGGGGAGAGGTGGTCAGGCGCGCCCGCCAGCCAGACGCGTCGGTCGTGAGTGGTTCGCCTCCGGCCTCGGCCAGCGCGGTTCGCACGGCCTGCTCGGCCTTCGCATCGGCCGGTGCATCGAGCTCCACGAGGGCGAGCTCGACCTCGACATGGGGCACCGCATCGAGGTCCTCGACCTCGAGCACGTCGATCAGGCGCTCGAGCTGCGCGAGAACCTGGCGCAGGTGCCCGTCGTCCCCACGGATGGCGATGGTCATGCGCGAACGACCGGGCTCGTGGGTCGCGCCGACCGTCAGCGACTCGATGTTGAAGCTGCGTGCCCGCAGCAGCCCGGAGACCCGGTTGAGCGTGCCCGGTCGATCGACAACGAGGGCGCTGACCACGTGCCGTCGCTGAACGGCATCGGGCTCGCCGGCGGGAATCGTGGTCGGCCGTGGCGCGCGAACCGTCATTCGGCTCCGCCCTCGACCATGTCCGACAGCCCCTTGCCGGGCAGCATCATCGGATAGACGTTCTGCTCTTCGTCCAGGTGGAAGTCGATCAGCGCCGGGCCTGGCGCCGCGCGTGCGGCAGCGATCACGGCGTCGACCTCGTCGATCTTGGTGGCCCGCCAGGCGGGAATGCCGTAGGCATCGCACAGGCGCACGAGGTCGGGACCGATCAGCTCGGCGGAGTGATAGTTCTCGTCGTAGATGATCTCCTGCCACTGCCGGATCATCCCGAGCCGATGATTGTTGAGCACGGCGATCCGCACGGGGATCTGGTCCTGGACCAGGGTCGCAAGCTCCTGCATCGTCATCTGGAAGCCGCCGTCGCCCGTGATCGCCCACGTCTCGCGCTCCGGCGCCCCGAGCGCGGCGCCCATGGCTGCGGGGACGCTGTATCCCATGGTGCCCAGGCCACCACTGGAGAGATGCCGGTATGGGTGGCGGAAGCCGAAGTACCGAGCCGCCCACATCTGGTTTTGGCCGACGTCGCTCACCAGGGTGGCCTCGTGCTCGGTTGCGACGCCGATCCGCTCGACGACGTAGTCGGCCGACAGGCGGCCCTCACGCCATGAGCCGGAGCCATGCCACGATCGGGCCTCGCTGACCTCCCGCCATGCAGCCAGCTGCGCCGTCCAATCCGCGCGGGGCGGTGACTGGGGCAGGCGCCGCAGGAGCGCGGCCAGCAGGTCACCCGCGTCGGCGACGATCCCCAGATCAGTGCGGACGTTCTTGCCGATTTCCGAGCGGTCGACGTCGACGTGGACGATCTTCGCGCGTGGTGCGAATGTCGACGTCTTCCCGGTGATGCGGTCGTCATATCGGCATCCGACCCCGATCAGCAGGTCGCATTGCTGGAGCGCCTTGTTGGCGTGCATCCATCCGTGCATGCCGGCGTAGCCGGCGCTCAGACGGTGCGTCTCATCGATGTTCCCGATGCCAAGCAAGGTGTGGGCGACCGGGATCTCGGCGCGTTCCGCGACCTGCAACAACAGGTCGGTCGCACCGGCGATCTGCACGCCGTGCCCGCTCAGGATCAGCGGGCGCTCGGAGGCGGCGATCATCTCGGCCAGCTCCTCGGCCTCGGGGACGTCGCCGCGGTTCGGTCGCAGCAGCCCGGGCAGCCGAAGCTCGTGGAACTCGGGGTAGGGCGCGGTCGTCTCGGTCTGGAGCACGTCTTTCGGGAAGTCGAGCAGGACCGGACCGGGGCGCCCGGAGCGCGCAATCTCGAATGCTTCGGCGATCGCCAGCGGAACCTCGTCGGGATCCATCACCACGGTCGCGTACTTCGTGACCGGCAGCGCGATCCCGACGATATCGGTCTCCTGGAAGGCGTCCTTGCCGAGCAGCGCGCGCGGCACGTTGCCGGTGATCGCCACCATCGGGACTGAATCCATCATCGCCGTCGCGAGGCCGGTGACGAGGTTGATCGCCCCCGGACCGGACGTCGCGATCGCCACCCCAACTCCCTTCGTCGCCCGGCTGAAGCCGTCGGCGGCGTGGGCCGCACCCTGCTCATGGCGAACGAGGATGTGGCGAAGCGGGAATTCGCGGAGGACGTCATAGATCGGAAGGACGGTGCCGCCGGGATAGCCGAAGACCGTGGTCACTCCCTCCCGGACCAGACCCTCGCAGACGGCGCGCGCACCGATGCGTGGCGCGACCGCAGGCAGTGTCGGCGCCCCCCCGGTCGCGGTGATTCGCAGGGCAGTCATCGGTCGGTTCGATCCTTCCAGATACGAAGAATCCCGCCTGGCCTTGCGGCTGGCGGGATTCGGGTTTCGCTGCGTGGTGCCTCTCGGCTAGTCCGTCGCGCGGCCTCCATCCCGCCATCCAAGGAGGATGACGAGCCGAAGAATCGCGA
>DATBRU010000168.1:0-6351 GCA_036560105.1 Candidatus Limnocylindria bacterium
GCCATCGGCGTCGAGGCGATGCCCGCCGCGCGCATCAGCTCGGCCAGTCCCGGAGCCTCGCGATCGATCACGCGGCGGGTCGCGGCCGGCGTGACGTCGGTCGGCGTCAGCCCGGTACCACCCGTTGTGAGGACGAGCCGATGGCCGGCATCGGCGAGGCGTGCCAGGAGGGCCGCGATCTGGGCTTCGTCGTCGGCCACGACGATGGCCTCCGGGGCCACGTCGAAACCGGCATCCTGGAGGGCAGCCACCAGCCCCGGACCCGAGGTGTCCTCGCGCTCCCCCGCCGCCGAGCGATTGGAGCAGGTCACCACAACGGCCTCGTGCTCCGCGGTCACGCTGATGTCGTCGAGCGAGTAGTCCCCCGAGCGCCCACCGGACTTGGAGAGCAGCTGAATCCCCTCGATGACGATGTCGCGCTGGAGCGCCTTGGCCATGTCGACGAGGGTCAGCGCGGCGACGCTGGCCGCCGTGAGCGCCTCCATCTCCACGCCCGTCCGGGCGGTGACTCGCACCTCGGCGGTGATCCGGACCGTCCCGACGCTGCGGTCGGGTTCCAGCTCGACGCCGACCTTGTCGAGCGGCAGCGGATGGCAGAGCGGGATCAGCTCACTGGTGCGCTTGGCCGCACCGATGCCCGCCAGTCGTGCCGTCACCAGCGCGTCGCCCTTCGGGCCGCCCGCGTCGAGGAGCTGGGCAAGCACGTCAGGTCGCATGCGCACCACCGCCGATGCGACGGCCCGCCTCGCGGTCACCGGCTTGTCACCGACGTCGACCATGCGCGGTGCGCCATCGTCGCCGAGGTGAGTGGGCTTCATCGGTCGGTCAGGGAGAGCGGTTCGAGCACGATCGCCTCGTAGGGTACGCCCGGCTCGGTCGCCTCGACGCCCTCGGGCACGACGAGCAGCGCGTTGGCGTCGGCCATCGGACGCAGCTGAGATGACTGTTGACCGCCCGCGGGGCGGGCGACGATGCCTTCGCCATTGGATGCCAGCCACACGCGCAGGAAGGCACGGCGCTCGGGATCCTTTCCCATGCGTTCGGTCGCGATGGCCCGCACGTGCGATCGACCGTCGCCACCGAGGCCGAGCATGGCGCGGACCAGCGGCCGGACGAAGAGCTCGAAGACGACGAGCGCGCTCACCGGGTTGCCTGGCAGCCCGACGACGGTCGTCCCACCGAGCTCTCCGACGGCGAGCGGCTTCCCCGGCTGGATCGCGATGCGCCAGAAGTCGAGCTGACCGCGCTGCTCGAGGACGGCGCGCACGTGGTCGTGGCGTCCGACCGAGACCCCGGCCGAGGTCACCAGCAGGTCCGCCCATGCCGCCGCCTCGGTGAGCGTCCGCTCGATCTCGTCCGCGTCATCGCGGGCGCGGGGCAGGATCACCGCCTCCCCGCCGGCGTCACGCACGGCAGCGGCCAGTGCCACGCCGTTCGAGTCGTGAATCTGGTGGGGCCCGAGTCGCTCACCCGCCTCGACCAGCTCGTCGCCGGTCGACAGGATCGCCACCTTCGGTCGCTGCCGCACCGTGACGTCGGCCAGCCCGAGGGAGGCGAGGACGGCGATCTTCGGCGGGGTGAGCTCGCCGCGAAGCTCGATCGCGTCGCCCGCCCGCGTGTCGTGCGCGGCGGCACGCACGTGAGCGCCGACCTCGGCCGCCTGTACCTCGACCGCCGCTCCGTTCTCGCTGGCACGCTCGACCGGCACGACGGCATCGGCGCCGGGCGGAACGGGAGCACCGGTCATGATCCGGACTGCCGTGCCGGAGGCGACCGTCGGGAGCTCGGAGGCTCCGGCCACAACCTCGCCCGTCAATCGCAGGGTCCCCGGCGTCTCGGCCGCGATCACGGCGTACCCATCCATCGCCGAGTTGGCGAATGCAGGCACGTCAACGCCCGCCACCACCGTCGGGTCGACGAGGACCCGTGCCAACGCATCGGCAACCGAGACCATCTCGCCGTCCGTCGGACGCCCGCGCTCCAGGAGCCGTGCGCGGGCCTCCTCGAGGGGCAGCACGGCCTCAGTACCCGAGCTTCATGCGGGCCTCGATGAGGCGCAGGATCCCCCGGCGCGTGATGAGACCGAGCGGCGTCCGAACGCTCTCGTCCGCGTCGACGACCGGCAGCTGTCCCACCTCCCGCTCCTGGAGCGAGCGCAGTGCGTCCACCAGCGGGGCGTCGGGACGAATCGTCACGAGATCGGCGAACCGGGTCATGATGTCGGTGACCCTGGCGGAGTCCCAGTCGTCGCGGGCGACTCGGCGAACGTCGCTCAGGGTCACCACCCCCGCGAGGCCGCCGTCTTCATATTGGACGAGGTAGGAGCGGTCCTCGCCGCGCAGCATCCGCTCCTGGACGAGCTCGGCCACCGTCTCGTTGGGCGACACGGCCGGAGGCGTGGCGTCCATCGCATCGGCGACCTTGATCCCTCGGAGGCTCGACTCGATGCCGGCCTGCGTCGCCGTCGCCTCGGCGGCATTCGACAGGAACCAGCCGATGACGGCCAGCCAGAGGCCGCTGAACAGGCCGCTCGGCTGAAGCGCCAGGAAGACCCCGCCGGCGATGAGGGCGTACGCGAAGATCCGCCCGACCAGCGCCGCGTTGCGGGTGGCGGTGAGCTGATCGCCGCGGATCCACCACAGGAATGCGCGGAGCACTCGCCCGCCGTCCATCGGGAATCCGGGGATCAGGTTGAAGATCCCGAGGGCGATGTTGATGAACCCCAGCCAGCCCAGGAGCGCGCCGATCTGCGGCTGGTGGATGACCAGGTCCAGGACGATGAACGCCACGCCAAGGCCGATGCTGGCGGCCGGTCCGGCCAGCGCGATGAGCGCCTCCTCGCGCGGCCTGCGCGAGTCGCTGTCGAGCGTGGTGGCGCCGCCGAAGATGAAGAGGGTGATGCCGCCGACGCGGAGACCGAAGCGACGCGCGACGATCGCGTGCGACAGTTCGTGGGCCAGCACCGAACCGAAGAAGAAGAGCGCCGTGCCGACCGCCACGATCCAGTACTGCGTCCCGCTCCAACCGGGGAACTGGCGCGGGAATTGCGCCACAGCCAGCGAGTAGGTGACGAGGAACGCAATCACAAGCCAGCTGGGGTGCACCGACAGGTCCACCCCGGCCACGCGGCCAATCCTCCATCCGGGTCCCATGTCGGCGAGTCTAGATCACGGGTTCGGCGTCGTCGTGCGGGCGCTCCGGAGCTGCCACCATCCGAGGCCCACGACGAGCAGCGCGGCGAGGACGATGCTCGCACCCGCGGCCAGCGTCGCGTCGAACCAGAACGGCTCAGGGAACAGCGTGATCAGGTTCGAGCCCGGCGTGAAGAGGTAGCTGTCGGGGGGGAAGAAGATCGCGTGGAAGGCGAGGAAGGCGGGCTCGAATGCCACGGCGAAGACGATCGCCAGCATGATCGCCGTGGCTCCGACGGCGCCCGCCGCGGTGATCATGACGCGTCCTCGACGCGCCGGCTCGCGTCGCAGCCACCAGGCGGCGCCGACCGCGGTGACGGCCGCGATGAGCACCACGAGCACCAGCACGCGCACAAGGCGCGCGACGTCGTGCATGTGTGATCGCTCGCGCGCGTCCAGCAGCGGAGCGCGTCCGTCGAACGCGGCGTCGAACGAACCGTCGGTGACGAGGTCGAACAGGATCTCGCTCGTCACCCGATCGACCTCCACCTGGCTCGTGCCGAACGCGTCGGCGACCCCGTGGCGCGCTTGGAGTGCCGAGCTGAAGGCGGGGTTGAAGAGGAGCAGCGGCCCGGCGAGCAGGATCACGACCGCGAGCGACACACCCAGCGCGGCGCCCACGTACCCAGGAGCGCGCTCCATCGGGGGCCTTGGTGTCAGACCGCTTTCCGCCCCATGCCGAGGACCGTCGAGAGCACGAGACTGACGATGCTGATGACGATCGCGCCGAGCAATGCCGGTATGAAGCCGTCGATCTCCAGGCCAAGCGCGAGCTGCTCGGAGATGACCCCGGTGAGCCACAGCAGGACGGCGTTCAGGACCACCAGGAAGAGGCCGAGCGTGACCATCGTGATCGGCAACGTGAGCAGACGCAGGATGGGCTTCAGGAAGGTGTTCACCAGGCCGAAGATGAACGCCACCAGCAGGAACTGCCACCAGGCGTCGGGCTGGGAGAAATCGAAGTCCAGCCCTTCGATCAACAGCTGAGCGACGTAGAGCGCCGCGGAGTTGATCAGGAGCTGGATGAGCAGGTTCACCGCGCTAGCCTACCCGATGGCATCCAGGCCGGGTGGACCGGCGAGCGCACGCCCGCGTGTCCATGCCGCCCGAACCATGTTCGGATGCGTTCGGAAGATGAGGCGGCTCACGATGTCGTCGGCATCGGCCGGTGGCTCGTCGCCGGGCAGCGGGGTCGTCAGGCGCGGGTCAATCGCGATGAGATCGGCCTCCTTGCCCACCTCGAGCGAGCCGATGCGGTCCCCGAGCCCGAGCGCCAGCGCACCGTCGAGCGTGCCGGCGCGCAGCCAGTCGATCGACCTCAGGGCTCCGGAACGGGGGGCGCGACCGGTGAGCTCGAGCACGCGCTGCGTCACAGCACCGGCGCGCATGGCACCGAAGATCGACACCTCAGGGCCGGCCGCCACGTCGCTTCCGAGGCCGATGCGCATGCCGTGCGATCGGTACGCCGCGAGGGGCATCATGCCGCTCGACAGGAACAGGTTCGACGCCGGGCAGTGCGCCACGCTGGAGCCCGACGCCACCAGGCGCCGGACCTCGTCATCGGAGAGGTGGATCGCGTGGGCCATGATGGTCTTGGGGCCGAGCCCTCCTGCGCGCTCGTAGCAGTCGAGGTAGTCGCGCGCCTCGGGGAACAGCCTGCCGACCTCCACCATCTCGCCGCCGTCCTCGGACAGGTGCGTCTGCCAGTAGGCCCCATGCTGGCGGGCGAGCGCGACGGACTCCGCCAGCATCTCGGACGTGCAGCTCACCGCGAAGCGGGGGGTGAAGGCATACGACAGGCGGCCCTCGTCGCGCCCATGCCAGCGTGTGGCAAGCTCATCCGACTGTCGCAGGCTCGTCTCCAGGATCTCGTTCGGCGCGATGTCGGTGTCGTAGGTGAGCCGGTCCATCATCACCTTGCCGATGACTGCCCGGATGCCGTGCTCCTCAGCGGCGGCGAAGGCCGCGTCGGTCGAGTCGGACCAGATCGCCGCATAGGCCACGACGGTCGTCGTCCCGGCGGCCGCGAACGCGCGCCAGGCGGCCGGCGCCTGCCGCTCGGCGACGCTGCGGTCGTAGGCCCGCTCGAGCGGAAAGATGTACCGATCCAGCCAGGTCAGCAGGTCCAACCCACTGCCGAGGCCAGCGTTCGGCAGCTGCGGAAGGTGCGCGTGAAGGTCGACCATGCCCGGAACAAGGACGAGCGGGCGAATGTCGCGGACCGATAGCGGAGCTGACGCATCGCCCGGCCACGCCTCGACACGCTGGATGATCCCGCGTTCGTCGACCTCGAGAAGCCCGTCGTCGATGTCGAGGAGGCCGCCGCCGGCCACCGGCGACAGGAGGCGCGCCCGGAGCGCGAACGCCCTGTTCGTGACCGATGTCATCGCGGCCGATGCTGCATGGACGAACAGGGTACCCTTGGGCCCTATCGTTAGGAGGCCTCTCAATGGCCAATGGCACCATCAAGAAGGTCGTAGCCGATCGTGGCTTCGGCTTTATCACCGGCGAGGATGGGAAGGATTACTTCTTTCATCGCGACGGTCTGACCGAGTCGGTCGACTTCGATCGACTCGTAGGCGGCGAGAGCGTGACCTTCGACGTCGAGTCGAACCCACGCGGACCGCGAGCCGCAAACGTGAAGGCGGCCGAGTAGCAGATCACTTGACGGAGCGGCTGCCGGGGCCTCATGCGTCGGTCAGCCGCTTCGTCCAGATCGCTCGGTATGCGAGGCGAGCCAGTCTCGATCGAGTCGTGAGGTGAGTTGTGGCGTCCAACGTTGACCTGCTCACTGGCGAGGAGATCGCCTTCTCGACCGAGAAGCATTGGATCGCGCCGGTGCGCGACTCCTGGATCCCGATCCTCATGTTCCTCGGCGCTTTTCTTGTCGCGTGGATTTCGCCGGACTCCCAGGGCGGCATCGGCGGCTTCGTGGGCAACACCCTCGACCTGGTTCGGACCGGTCTGTTCGTGGGCGGCATCGCCTGGATCGGGTACAACATCGCCGTCTGGCGCAGCGCCAAATTCGCGGTGACGAACCGCCGCGTCATCGCCGAGGAGGGCCTCATCGGGCGACGTGCGTCTGCGACGATGCTGTCGTCGATCACCGACGTCCAGAGCCGGATCCCGTTCATCGGCAACACCCTCGGATATGGCGATG
>DATBRU010000169.1:0-7492 GCA_036560105.1 Candidatus Limnocylindria bacterium
CCAGCTCGGTGGCCCGGCGACCCGAACCGTCGCCCCGAGGGTGCCGAGGCAGTGGATGTTCGAGCGAGCGACCCGTGAGTGGGCCACATCTCCGACGATGGTGATCCGGCGGCCCTCGAGCACGCCGAAGTGCTCGCGCAGCGTGAGCGCATCGGACAGGGCCTGGGTCGGATGGGCATGGGTGCCATCCCCGGCGTTCACGATGTGCATGCCGCTGGCTCGCGCGGCCAGGTGGGCGGCGCCCGACGAGGCGTGACGGAGGACGAGGATGGTGACGCCGGCGCGCTCGAGCGTGCGCACGGTATCGACCAGCGACTCTCCCTTCTCGACGCTGCTCGCCGTGATCTGCAGGTCGACCGTCGTCGCCCCGAGCGCCTTCGCGGCGAGCTCGAAGCTCACCCTCGTGCGGGTCGAGGCCTCGTAGAACGCCAGCCCCACGGTCTCGGCCTCGAGAAGGGTCCGATTCGCCCGCGCCTCCCGCGCCCGCCGCATCTCGACCGCCAGGTCCAGGATCCGCTCGATCTCGGCGCGCGTCAGCCCTTCGACGTCGATCAGGTGCCGGCGCGACCGGGTACGCGGCTCCGCGGAGACCATCAGGCGACCTGTTCGGGCCGCTCGATGACGACCTCGTCGACCTCGTCGGTCTCCGCGAGCCTGACGTGCACGACCTCGTCGTCGCTGGTCGGCAGGTTCTTGCCGACGAAGTCGGGCCTGATCGGCAGCTCGCGGTGTCCGCGGTCGATGAGCGTCGCCAGCCGCACCGCCTGCGGCCGCCCATGGTCGGTCAGAGCGTCGAGTGCGGCGCGCACGGTCCTGCCCGTATAGAGGACGTCGTCGACCAGCACCACGACCCGGCCGCCGACCTCGATCTCGAGGTCCGAGCGCTTCACGATGGGGGCGTGCGCCATGCGGGTCAGGTCGTCGCGGTAGTAGGTGATGTCGACCGACCCGACGGGCACGGATGCTCCTTCGTGCTGCTCGATCAGGCCCGCCAGTCGCAGGGCCATCGGGACGCCGCGGCTGCGGATTCCGACGAGCACCAGGCCGTCGACGCTGCCATTGCGCTCGACGATCTCGTGCGCGATGCGCGTCAGAGCGCGGCGGACGTCGTCCGCGTCGAGGATGCGCCGTTCACTCATCGGTCTCTCCTTGGCGGCCTCACCGGACCGCGTTAAAGGGCTCGCTGGCCGCGAGTATACCGATGCGTCAGCGCGGCCTGTCGAATGCCGCGGGGCCGAACCACCCGTCGTCGGCGGACCCCATGATCTCGACCTCGTCGGCCACCGTGCCGTAGTTCCGCGTGACCAGGAGCAGGTCGGCCTTCGGAGGATCGAGCACGCCTGCCCGTGGGCGCGCCGCGGTGATGACGAGGTGGCGTCCCGTTGGCGAGACCTTGACGTCAACCACGAAGGCGTCGTCGGGCAGGTCGGCCTCGTCGATGGCGTGCGCTGCGGTCAGACCACGCGGGTCGGCGGCATGGCCGAAGTAGACCCGCGCCGGATCCGGGTAGGTTGGGTCGGTCCCCTGCGGTCGGCCGGTCCAGATCGCATCCCAGACGGCGTATGCGTCGCTGTCGCCTCCCCAGGTGATGGCCGCTGTGGTGAACGCATCGCGGCCGACGCTGACGTCGCTGAACAGCTCCCGGGCGTTCGTGAACTCGAAGCCGAGGGCTCCATCCGAGGTGTTCTGGGCCAGCCACGGGGCACCGCCCTCGACGAAGAGCCACTCCTCACCGACCCGGTCCATCCGCCCGCTCCAGAAGATCACGAGCGCGCCGTTCGGGCTGACGAGTGGCTGGAAGACGTTCTCTGCGCTCGGCCATGCGCTCTCCGAAGGATCAATGGGGGATCCTCCCCGGCTGTTCGGAGGGACGAGGTAGCTCCTCGGCGTTTCGCCGGCGCGGCTGACCCATAGCAGCCAGACATGAGACTCATCGAACGTCCAGCTTCCCGCATACGCGTCGCCGACATCCGTGAGGCGCGCCGGCTCGCCGAGCTCCGGCTGGAAGGTCCAGGCGTCCGAGCCGGAGCCGTCAGGGTCGATCAGGGTGTAGGCGAGGTATTCCGAGTTCGGGGACCAGCTCAGGCGCTCAAGGAAGGGGCTGCCGGCCACCGAGCGCCCGAGCACGACGGTCCCCCCGACCTCGATCGGCGAGTCGATCGGTGGCGACGCGTCAGGATCATCGGAGCCGGCGCCCTCGGCGAGGCGCGTGGCGCGGACCTCGTTGAGGCCGCTCTCGCCGACCGTGGTGATGTACGCCAGCCACTGGCCATCCGGCGACAGCTCTGCCGCGATCGGCTCACCCGATGGAGTGTCGGCGACTTCGCCCAACGTGTCGCCGGTCGAGCCGTCGCGGACGGTGAGCGCCGCGTTGTCGACCGGGCCGGTCAGCGCGAGGAAGACCTGGGGCTCGGGCGAGGCCGGCTCGGCCGGCTCGCTGGGGGCGGCGCTCGCCGACGGAGCTGCGCTGGGAGCTTCCGAGGAAGGTGGAGGCGGCAGCGTCGGGACGGCCGTGGCGCTCGGGAGGTCCGCAACCGATGCGGTCGGACTCGCCTGGCCCACGGAAGGCCCGTCCGGTGATCCGTTGAGCACCACCAGCGCGAACAGCGCCCCGGCCACCAGCGCGAGCCCTCCGCCGAAGCCGGCGAGGGCCACCTGCGGCCGTCGCCACCACGGCACCCCGAGTCGTCCGCCTCTCTCGATCCCGGCCCGCACCCGCGCGTCCAGGTCGCGTGGCGGCGCCACGTGGCGAAGCCCGGCCACGATGCGTCGCTGATCGGAGAATGCGGCCAGCGTGGCGCGGCAGTCGGCGCACGAGTCGAGGTGCCGGTCCAGGCGCTGGCGCTCCTCGGCCGTGAGGTCGCCATGCAGCGACGCGCTGATGAGCTCCTCGAACGGCTCGTGGCGGTTCATGCTCATCGGCTGAAGCCTTCCGCCGCAAGGGCGCGCCGCATCTCGCCGCGCGCGCGGCACAGGAGCGTGCGGACGGCGCCATAGCTCAGCCCCATGACCTCGCCGATCTGCTGTGCGCTCATGTCGTCGAGGTCGCTGAGCAGCAGGCACTGGCGGTGGTTCGGTCGGAGGGTCATCAGGGCGCGCTGCACGCGCTCGTCGAGGGTCGCGGCCATCACCTGCGCCTCGGGCCCGGGACGGGTGTCCGCGCGGTTCGCGAACGTCGGCTGGTCGTCGCTCATGGTCGTGACGTTGCGGCGTCGGCGCATGTCGTCGATCGCGGTGTTCGTCGCGATCCGGTAGAGCCAGGATCGCGTTGAGGATGCATCGGTCACGGTGTCGAGCTTGCGGTAGGCCTTGATGAAGGTGTCCTGCGTGATGTCCGCCGCCCGATCGGGGTCACCGACCATGCGGAGGACGTAGTTGTAGATCGGGGACGAGTACTCCTCGAAGAGCTGGTCGAACTCGACGCCCCCGGCATCGGCCGCACCACGGCTCACCGTGGGGTTCCACGGCAGACCGCCGGGCATGGCCATAGCGTCCAATCGTCCCTCCGTGCGCGAGTTCCCCCGGTTGAACGGTCCTGACGCGGAGTGACCGTCATGTGTTACCGAGCAGGTGAGAACGAAGCGCCTCGGCCGCGTACTCGGGCGCCGCGGGGTTGACCGCGAGCGCGGTCGCGCGCTCCAGCCCGGCGATGGTGCGCAGGCGTGGGTGGATCTCCCAGTGCCAGTGGAAGGTCTGATCGAGGCGCTCCCCGGCAGGGGAGGTATGAAGGAAGAGGTTGTACGGAGGGTCGCCGAGGGCGTCGAGCGCGTGGAGGGCGCGCTGCAGGGTGGCCGTCGCATCGGTGATGGCGTCGTCGTCGAGGGCGGTGAAGTCGGCGGCGTGCTGCCGTGGCACGACCATCATCTCGAAGGCGGAACGGCTGGCCGCCGGCGCGAAGACGACGGCGTGATGATCGCTCAGGACGAGGCGCTCCTCGCGCTCCTCCTCGGCCTCGGCCAGCGCGCACCACACGCAGCGCCGGGACTTGATCATCTGCCGCGCCCCGCCGCCGATCTCCTCGGCGACCCAGTGCGGGACCTGGGGGATGGCGTACAGCTCAAGGTTCAGATGGGAGGTCCGTGAGCCGGCTTGGCGCCCGTAGCTCTGCACGACCTGGATGTAGAGCGGTTCGGGCCGGCCCTCCGGATCGAGTGGCCGGGGATCAGAGGCGAGCGACAGCATCGCGTCGCGAGCGGCGCGCAGCAGCCCCCCGGCGAGCTGGGGTGCCGCGTCGGCCAGTCGCTCGTGATGGCCGCCCGGGGCGACCAGGATCTCCCAGGCGCCGGTGGCGCGTTCGACCTCGCTCATGGCGAGCTGTGTGGCCGTCGTCTTGGTCGAGTCGATGCGGTGGAATGCCTGCGAGCGCAGCGCCACTCGACGAACGAGGTGGGGCGGCTCGTTCTCGGGTGCCTCGTCGCAGTGGCGGCAGTGGGTGCCCTCCACCGGCTGTGCGGGAATCTCGAACGCGGCGCGCTCGAATGCCCGATCGGCGACGATCGCCGACCACCACCCGGTGACCGGATCCCGGCGCAGCTCGAACACGGCGGCATCGTACCCGATGGTCGTCGGGCCTCAGTCGAGCGCCGCGATGACCTCGTAGGGATCGCTGCCCACGATCGGCGTGCCGTAGAGCTCCATGGCGCCGATGTCGGACGGGCGCTGGAACGGATCGCCCCGGTCCACGATGCGGACGATGGGCGGGATCCCCTCCCATCCGTCGGCGGGATCCAGCGGCGGCCGCCAGAGTGCGAGATTGAAGGAGCTGACGCCCATGCGGTCACGGAGCGCCAGGAGGGCACGGGCCACCGCGTCGCTGAACGCCGTGTCGCGCTCGTCCATTCCCGGCCTCCCGATGACGAGCAGCTCGCGCTCCTTGACCGGAGTCAGGTTCGCCACGATCGCGACATCGGTGCCGCGGGCCAGGCCGAGGTCGGCGTGGAGACCGACGAGGTCGGTGGCGAGGTCAGCGCCGTGGGTGGCCCGGTAGGCGCCGGCGTCGCGGCGGAACCGCTCGACGCGGGCGTGGTGCGGGCCCGATCCAAGCAGTGCCTGGGCATGGCCGTGCACGATCGACCCGCCCGCCCTCCACAGGCAGTTCCAGATCAGCAAATAGGTCCCGGCCGCCGGATCGGTGGTGCGGGCTCTGTCGGCCCACGCTCGCCCCGTGTCGAACAGGTCGGCCACGAGGTCGGCGTCGAACGCAAGGGGGTCGTGCCGGTCGAAGACCAGGACGGCGTGATACTCACCCGCCGCGGCAGCGTTCGCGCCGGTCACCATGCGACGGCCCCACACGCGGCCGAAGGGATGGGCCGGGGTTCCGGACTCGGGATCGCAGAAGGGGTCCCCCTCGGTTGCGGCGATCTCGGAGCTGAGGCTGGTCGCATGCCCGGGACCATCGACCGGCCGGCGGGCCCGCAGCGGAGCGAACAGCGTCGCGTCTCCGGTGGCGAGGTTGTCCACCCGGACGATGGTCTGTTCCCGTACCACCTCGACCGAGCCGAAGACCTCAGTGAGCCACGGCTCCAGCTGCGGCGGCGGCTCGCCGCGCGCCATCACGGTCCGCGCGTTCATCATCCGTTCGGCGCGTGCGCCCGAGAGCCCGACCAGGGCCGCGAGCCGCTCCGGCATATCGAGGATCGACGTCAGCCCGGCTCCCAGCTGCGGCGATGGGGCATGCCGAGCCACTCCTCGCGCAGGATCCCCATGACGTGGACGTCGTGGTGCTCGCCGCGGCCGAAGTGCGCCCGGCGCATCGTGCCCTCGTGGCGGAATCCGGCCTTCTCGTACGCGCGGCGAGCGCCATCGTTGCCCTCGTAGACGAACAGGCTGACTCGTTCGAGGCGGAGCGAGCCAAAGCCGAAGTCGCAGATCGCGCGCGTGGCATCGGTGCCGTGGCCCTTGTTCCATTCGGAGCGCTCGCCAATGGCAATCCCGAGCTCGGCACGCCCGTCGACGAAGTTGAGATCGTGGAGCCCGATCGTGCCGATCGGCCGACCGTCGGCGTTCAGGCAGATCACGAAGTGGAAATCGCTGATGCCCTGCGCGGCCAGCATGCGATCGAACCACGCCCCCTCGGCCGCCTGGCTCATCGGCGCGAACATGGCCAGGTTGTCGAGAACGTCGGCGTCGTTGAACCAGCGCACGAACATGGGAATGTCGTCCCGCTCCGCCGGGCGCAGGTGGACGTTGACGCCCCGGATGACCGGTCGAGGTTCGGGTACGCTGGTCACTCGCGCGAGTCTAGCCAAGGAGACCACCCCGATGACTGCTACCAGAACCGCCACCGTGACCTGGACCGGGAGCCTCCTGGAGGGATCGGGCACGGCGACTGCGGCCTCGAGCGGCCTGTTCACCGATCTGCCGATCTCGTGGGCCGCCCGCACCGAGGCTCCCGAGGGCATGACCTCACCCGAGGAGCTGCTCGCTGCATCGCATGCGTCCTGCTTCGCGATGGCGCTGTCGGGCGGCCTTGCCCGGGGAGGAACGCCGCCTGAGCACATCCACGTGTCGGCCACGGTGACCTTCGACAAGGTCGGGGAGTCGTGGACGGTCACCCAATCGCAGCTCGAGGTCGTCGGCAGCGTCCCGGGACTGGACGAGGCCGGGTTCGACGCCGCGGCGCAGGCCGCGAAGGATGGGTGCCCGATTTCGCGGGCGCTGGCGGGAAACGTCGAGATCGTCGTCGCCTCCACTCTCGAGGGCGAATCGAGCTAGTCCGGCACGGATCATCGGATTGGTCTGATCCGGCGGCGCCCGGACTCCGCCTCCGCCGTGTGAGGCGAGCGCGGTCCGTGAATCCTTTTTCGATCGCGCTGTCTCTTACCTGGTGACACGCCGCGCATGGCCGCGGCGCCACGAAGCATCAGCTCACCAGGAGACACAGCGTGACGATCAACTCCACCGTTCGCGGCGGCGCCCTCGCCGTCATCAGCCTGCTCGCCCTGGCGACCGTCGTGTTCGCCAACGGCCGTGCAGCGAGCGGAGCACCATCCAGCACCGCGGGCGGCGAGGTCTCGACCTTCGGCGCAAGCGTGATCGCCGATCCGAGCTCCTCCGCGTCCGCCACAGCCTTGGCTTCCGCAAGCGCGTCGCCCGACGACGACGAAGACGGGCGCGAGGACGACGAAGGCGAGTCGCCCAGCGCATCGGCCGGGGATGGCCTCGATGGGTCGGCCAACGCCTCGCCCAGTGGCTCCCCGGACGCATCGGCCGATGGTGACGATGACGGGGACGACGACGACAGCTCGGGTCCCGGTAACGGCGACGATGACGGGGACAGCGACGACAACTCGGGCCCCGGCAACGGCGACGATGATGATGACGACCCGGATGACGGGGACGACCACGACAACTCCGGCCCGGGCAACGGCGACGACGATGACGCGGGCGACGACGACTCCGGGCACGGCGGCTGAGACGATCGGCGCGCTCGCTCTGGATGCTGCCCGCGACATGGCACGATGGGGGCGTGGATGACCACGCCCTCGTCGAC
>DATBRU010000170.1:0-3139 GCA_036560105.1 Candidatus Limnocylindria bacterium
GACGCCCCGCTCCACGTCGGCCAGCCGCGCCCCGCCCAGGATCCGGCGCCACAACCGCCGCGCGACGGGGAGCAGGTCGTCGTGGCGCTCGGGCAGGCCGACGAGGTCGCGACCGAGGCCGTGGATCGTCATCCGCGCCGCGAGCAGCGGGATGTCGAAGCCGCGCCCGTTGTAGGTCACCATCCGCTCCATCCCACGCATCCAGCCCATCACCGTCCGGAGCAGGGCTGGCTCGTCGGGGTAGTCAGGCAGGAGTGCCTGCCGGACGACGATCGCGTCGTCCTCCAGGTGGCCGATCGCGGCCAGGATGACGACAGTCCCCGCCCCGGTCGACAGCCCCGTCGTCTCGGTGTCCAGGTAGCCGGTGCGCATTCCGTCGGCCAGCCGGGCGGCGACCGGCGGGGGGAGGGGGATCCGCCGCTCGACGAGGGCCACGCGTCCGCCCTCGCTGCTCATCACCCGGGCACCGCCCCAGGCCGCCAGCCGCTCGGCGACGTCGTCGTGGCGCCGGACCGGCCGGGGTCGGGTGCCTCGCTCGGACCGGGTGGCGGCCAGCCGCTCGGCGAGGGTCTGGGTCATCGCCCGGTGCCGGCCGCCAGCGATTCGAGCAACTCGAGTACGGTCGTCTTGCCCCGCGGACCAACCTCCGTCGGCGGTCCAACGCATCCAGGGCAGCCGTCGAGACACGAACAGTCGCGGACCGCATCGCGGCACATGTCGAGCAGGTCGTCCCACAGGTCGTGGAGCCGTTCGCTCAACCCGACCCCGCCGGGGACCGCGTCGTACAGGTAGAGCGTCGGCCGGCCGGTGAACGGCGCCTGCACCTGGGCGAGGACTCCGAGGTCGCGTGGGTCGCACATGAGCAGGAGTGCGCCGGTCGTGCGGGCCACCCGGGCGAGACCGATGAGCGCACCATCGAGCGTGTCGCGGTCATAGCGGTTGACCAGCTCGGCAGGCGGCACGAGCCATGTCGAGGTGGTGTGCATCTCCTGCTCGGGGATGCTGATCGAGCCCCAGCCGACGTTCTCGTGGGTGTGGTACTTGAGCTTCTTGAACATGGTCACCTTCCAGGCGACCATGACCTCGCCGCGCTGCCGTAGGCCGGCCGGCGGCGCATCGGCCTCGTCGAAGACCTCCAGCACCTTGAGCGTGATGCCGAGGTCGGCGTCGGTGTAGTAGTCGACATCGGTCTGGGTGACGTAGGCCTTGCGCTCCTCCCAGTCGAGCCGATCGACGTGGTGCTGAACGCCCTGGTGGATGTAGATCGCCTTCTCGTGCACGAAGAGGGGAGCGGCGAACAGGTCGATCTCGCCCAGGACGCGGTTCCGATCGCCGGTGGTGTCGATGATCACGACGTTCTCCGGCGCGCCGGTGCGCAGGCTGAAGTCGCTGGCCGGGAAGTTCTCGTGGCTCCAGTAGTACCGGTCGTCGTCCGCGCGCCGGATCCACCCGTCTTCTTCGAGGATTTCGAGCAGGGTCGCCGTCTCGTCGATGCCGAAGCGCTCGGTGGCGGGCACCGGGAGTTCGAAGGTCGAGGCCCGCAGGTGGTTCAGGAGCACGTGCAGGTTGTCCGGGTTCACGAGCCCGTGCTCCGGCGATCGATCGAACAGGTACTCGGGGTGGGCGGCAAGGAACTGGTCGATCGGGGCTGACGAGCAGATCAGCGCCGAGAGGCTCGTCCCGCTCCGACGCCCGGCCCGACCCATCTGCTGCCAAGTGCTGGCGATCGTGCCCGGGTATCCAACGCTGATCGCGGCGTCGAGGCCACCGATGTCGATCCCCAGCTCGAGGGCGTTCGTGGCGACGACGCCCCGCACCCGGCCGTCGCGCAGGCCCTCCTCGATCGCGTGCCGCTCGTTGGGGAGGTAGCCGCCGCGATATCCGCGGATCGTGTGCGGATGGCCGGGGGGTGGGGCAAACGTTTCCCGCAGGTAGGTGGTGAGCACCTCGACCGCGGTGCGCGATCGCGCGAACGCTATCGTCTGCACGCCGCCACGGATGAGTCGCTCCGCCAGGAGCTGCCCGGTAAGGAGCGCCGATCCGCGGATGCCGAGCTGCTCGTTGGCGACGGGCGGATTGATGACGAGGATGTGCCGGCGGCCGGACGGCGCGCCGTTGTCGTCGATCAGCTCGACCGGTGCCTCCAGCACGCGCTCGGCGAGCTCGCGCGGGTTCGCGATTGTCGCGCTGGCGCAGATGAAGACCGGGTCCGAGCCGTAGTGGTTGCAGATCCGCCGCAGCCGGCGCACGACGTTGGCGACGTGTGAGCCGAAGACCCCGCGGTACGTGTGCAGTTCATCGATCACGACGAACTGCAGGTTCTCGAACAGCTTGAACCACTTCGTGTGGTGCGGAAGGATGGCCGCGTGGAGCATGTCCGGGTTGGTGATGACGACCTGCCCGGCGGCGCGCACCACCGACCGGACGTTCGGCGGGGTATCCCCGTCGTAGGTGTGCGTCTTCAGGGCCAGCTCCGCCGCATCGGCGAGCGAGCGCAGCTCGACCAGCTGGTCGGCGGCCAGGGCCTTGGTTGGGAAGAGGTAGAGGGCACGGGCCGTGTCGTCTCGGGCGATGGCGTCGAGGACCGGCAGGTTGTAGCAGAGCGTCTTGCCCGAAGCCGTGGGCGTCACAACGACGACGTTCTCGCGCTTCCTGACCGATTCCAGCGCCTGCGCCTGGTGCGTCCACAACGCCTCCACGCCACGGCCGCGCAGCGCACCGACGAGGCGGGGATCGAGGTCGTCCGGCCACGGGGCGTGGCGCGGCGGTTGCGGCTCGATGACGTGGTGCGCGGTGGTCAACGATTCGAGCCATGGTTCCGCGAGGAGAGCGTCGATGGCCTCCTCGGTCGATGCCGGTCGATTGGCGAGCATGTCGGGCTCCATGCGGCTGATGGGTGGCCGGGAGATTAGCACACCTGTTCTAATGCTCCGAGGCATTCCGAGCGTGCGGTCAGGGTGCGACAGGTTGGGTGTCGCGCCTGATAGGGTTGGCGGCCGATGATTCGGACCACGCCGTTCCACGAGCGGACCAGCGCGCTGAACGAGACGGGCCTGTGGAGCCATTGGGCCGGCCACCTGGCCGCCAATCGCTACCAGGTCTCGGACAAGTTCGAGTACTTCGCGGTCCGCAACGCGGC
>DATBRU010000171.1:0-10653 GCA_036560105.1 Candidatus Limnocylindria bacterium
GTCCTCGTGGCGGTAGGTCTCGACGAAGAAGCCACGCTCGTCGGGATGCACCTCCGGCTCCAGGACGAGCACGCCCGGGAGGCGTGCCGGGGTGATGCGGATCACGCCGCGGGCTCCAGCGAGGGGACGTAGCCTTCGAGCGCGACAGCCCAGTCGATCGGCGGGAGCCCGAGTGCGTCGGCCGACCGCGTGGAGAGCACGGCGTGCTGGGGAACCCGTGACGCACGGACGAAGGTGGATCCGGGGACCGGCGTCGGGGCTGGCAGGCCCCCACGAAGGCCGATGACCCGCTCGGCCCAACCGAATCGGGTCGTTGCCGGCTCCCCGGCGAGGTGGACGATCGCCGGGCGATCGCCATCCGGGAGCCCCACGGCCGCGGCGATCGCGCGGGCCAATGCGGGTGCCCAGGTTGGGTTCCCCCATTCGTCATCGACGACCCTCGCTGGCTCGTCACGCTGCGCCGCTGCCGTGGCGGCCGCCAGGATCTTCGTTACGAAGTTTCGACCGCCGGGGCCGAAGAGCCATGCGGTGCGGACGATGAGGTGTCGTGGCGCCGCCTGTGCAACGGCCCGCTCACCGGCCAGCTTCGAGACGCCGTACGGGTTGACCGGATTGGGCGCATCGACCTCGGTGTAGGGATCGGCGCCGTTGCCGTCGAAGACCTCGTTCGTGCTGACCTGCACGAAGAGCGCATCGGTCGCCGAGGCGAGGCGTCCGGGAGCCCGGCCGTTCAGCTCCATCGCGCGCTCCGGGTCACGGGCGCAGCCATCGACGTCGGTCCACGCCGCTGCGTTCACCACGAGGTCGGGATCGGCATCGGCGAGGACGCGACCGGCATGGGGGTCCGCCAGGTCAAGGCGGTCATGGCCGAAGGCGATGACCTCGGCCTCCGCAGCGAAGGTGGTGACGAGCTCGCGGCCCAGCTGCCCGTTGGCCCCCACGATCGCCACGCGCACGTTCAGCCGATCCGTGTGCCGGCGGCCAGTCGATCCGCGTACTGGCGCCGGTAGTAGTCGAGGTAGTCGGCGTCCTTCAGCGGCCGCCACCATTCCTGGTGCTCGCGGTACCAGCGAACCGTCTCGGCCAGGGCATCGGCAAACGCGTGCTCCGGCTCCCACCCGAGGGCCCGGATCCGCGTCGCATCGACGGCGTAGCGCCGGTCGTGCCCGGGGCGGTCCGGAACCGAGCGCACCAGCGACTCGGGCTTGTCGAGCAGCGTCAGGATGCTTCGCGTCAGCTCGAGGTTCGTGAGCTCGTTGCCGCCACCGACGTTGTATGTCGTGCCCGGCTCGCCACGTTCGAGAACGAGCTCGATCGCGGCGCAGTTGTCCTCGACGTACAGCCAGTCGCGCACCTGGAGCCCGTCGCCGTACAGGGGGAGCGGCTCGTCGTCGATCGCGTTCGTGACGAAGAGGGGGATGACCTTCTCCGGGTACTGGAACGGGCCGAAGTTGTTGCTCGAACGGGTGATGCAGACCGGTAGCCCGTACGTGGTGTGGTAGGCGCCGGCGATGAGGTCGCCCCCGGCCTTGCTCGCCGCGTACGGGCTTCGCGGCCGCAACGTCGCGTCCTCGTCGCTGTGGCCGCTCTCGACGTCGCCATAGACCTCGTCCGTGCTGACCTGCACGAACCGCGCGTGATCGTGCCGGCGCGCGGCCTCGAGGAGCACGAACGTCCCGATGACATCGGTCTGGAGGAACGCGCCCGGCTCGGTGATGCTGCGATCGACGTGCGACTCCGCCGCGAAGTTCACGATCACCTCGGCATCGCGCGCGAGCTCGTCGACGAGGTTCGCATCGGCGATGTCGCCGCGCACGAAGGCATACCGCGGATGGCCCTCCACCGCGGCGAGGTTCGCGAGGTTGCCCGCGTAGGTCAGCTTGTCGAGGACGGTCACCGCCGGCGGATCCTCGCGTGCCAGGAGCCTGCGGACGAAGGCCGAGCCGATGAACCCGGCGCCGCCGGTCACGAGGAGCCTCGTCACGGGTGCACCGTCGCGGGGTCGATGACCTCCGCGTCGACCTCCGCCATCCTGCCGCTGGCGTCGACCGGCCGCTCGGCGGCGAACGTCGCCGCGAACTCGTTGGCGGCGAGCAGCGACTCGACCGTGCCCGCGTCCATCCAGTCTCCGGCGAAGTCGTGGGCGATGAGGGATCGACGTGCCACGTAGTGGTTCAGCACGTCGGTGATCTCGAACTCGCCGCGCGCTGACGGCCGCAGCTGGTGCAGCGCGTCGAACACATCGGGGCGGAACAGGTACACGCCGATCGGGATGCGATTGCTCTTGGGGTGCTCCGGCTTCTCCTCGAAGCCGATGACGCGCCCGTCCGGCCCGAATTCGGCGACGCCGAACCGATGTGGGTCAGGCACCGCCTTGAGCACCGCGCCCGCGCCGGCGTCGCCGGCGATGAACTCGTCGGCGAACGCTCGCAGCGAGCCGCGCAGGATGTTGTCTCCAAGCACCACCGCGAGTGGATCGTCGGCCGCGAACTGCCGGGCGAGGCTCAGCGCGTGTGCGATGCCGAGCGCCCCGCGCTGGTATCGGTACGTCAGGTCCAGACCGACGTCGGAGCCGTCATGCAGCAGCTCGAGCACGTCTCCAACCGAGCGTCCGCCGACGACGACCATCACCTCTGAGCAGCCCATCTCACGGAGGGTGTCGAGGGGGTAGTAGATCATCGGCCGGTCGTACACCGGCAGGAGATGCTTGTTCGTGACGAGCGTGAGCGGGAACAGGCGTGAACCGCTTCCGCCGGCGAGGAGGAGTCCCTTCATCCAGCCGCGATGGTATCAGCCGCGGTTCGCGTCGGCGGTCGAGGCCGCCGTGTACATTCGACGCGATGCGACTCACCCAGCCGGACGACGGCTTCGCCGGCGCGCCGGTGGAGACCGATCTCGACCGCCTCGCCGCGGATGTGGCGATCGTGGGCATTCCGTATGGCTGGCCGTACCCGCACCCGGGTGCCACGGCCGGCTGCGCCCTGGCACCGACCGCCGTCCGCCGTCGAGCGAAGCGACTGGCGCGCTTCCGGGACCACTGGGACTTCGACCTCGGAGGGCCGATGCTCCCCGCGGAAGGCGGACCCCGCATCGTCGACGTCGGCGACATCCCCGGTGACGCCACCGATGGGCCGGGCAACGCGGTCCGAACCGAGGCCGCGATCCGTTCGATTCTCGAACGGGGGGCCGTGCCGATCTGCATCGGCGGCGACGACTCGGTCCCGATTCCCATCCTGCGGGCGTTCGCTGATCGGGGTCCGCTGACCATCCTGCACGTCGACGCGCATCTCGACTTCCGCGATGAGATCTCCGGCGTGCGCGACGGCTACTCGTCTCCGATGCGCCGCGCCTCGGAGATGGCGCACGTCGCACGGATCGTCCAGGTCGGGCTCCGCGGTGTGGGCAGCGCTCGCGCCGCCGAGATCGAGACGGCGATCCAGGCGGGGAGCGTGATCGTGACCGCTCGCCAGCTTCGCGACGACGGGGTCGCCGCGGTGCTCGAGCGGATCCCGTCGGACGCGTCGATGTTCGTCGCCTTCGACACCGATGGGCTCGATCCGTCGGTCTGTCCGGCCGTCTCGGCTCCGGCCCCGGGCGGAATCACCTGGGACGAGGCCTCGGACCTGCTCGGCGGCGTCGGCGCCCGGCTCGTTGGCGCGTCCTTCACCGAGCTGGTGCCCGCTCTCGACATCAACGAGCTGTCCGCGCTGGTCGTCGCCCGGCTCATGATCCGGCTCATCGGTGGGGTGCCCCGGCGCTGATCGGCGGTCCGCGAACGGGCGGGTCGAGGGCTGTCGGGATCGGTCAGGATCGGTGCGGGTCGGGTGCGGATCGTTCATCGGCCGCCATCCCAACAGGCCATTGCCTGCTCGCGGTGCCTCCCTATGCTGAATGAGCAACAGCATTCGACGAAGCTCCGGTATCCGAGCCGGCCGGGCACAGCAGCAGGAGGCTCTCGACGTGTCCACTTCGACCGACCTGCCGGCCCAACGCGGCCTCACCCTCCTCGTGGTGATCGGGCTCACGCTGAGCGTCCTCGTCCCATTGGCCGCTCCTTCAATGGTCGCTGCCGTCAGTGACGACATCGTCATCAGCGAGTTCCGCACGCGCGGGCCGGGCGGCGGCAACGACGAGTTCGTCGAGATCCACAACTCCTCCGTGGCGGCCGTGGATGTCGGCGGGTGGATGCTGCGTGGCTCGAACGTTGCCGGGACGGTTGGGACGCGCGCAACCCTGGCCCCGGGCACCGTCGTCCAGCCCGGATGCTTCCTTCTGCTGACCAATGAGCTGGCGTACTCCGGCAGCGTCCCCGGTGATCAGTCCTACACGACCGGGATCACCGACGACGGCGGCGTCGCGCTGGTCATGCCCGATGGCACGATCGTCGACGCGGTGGGCATGAGCGCCACGTCCGCGTACGTGGAGCCGCCTCAGCTGCCGGTCCTGACCGCGAACCTCGACCAGGGCCGCGAGCGCCTTCCGGGCGGCAGCGCCGGCCATGCCGACACGGACAACAACGCCGCCGATTTCGCGTTGGTGGCGCCGAGCGCGCCGGCGAACCGGGCGTCGCCGTGCATCGTCATGGCAGGCCCGACCTCGCCATCCGGCATCGGCACGGCCGATCCGGCCAGCGTCATGCCGGGCGAGACGACCACCCTCGCCGTGACCGTCACGCCGGGCACGAATCCCGACAGCTCGGGGATCGGCGTCACGGCCGACCTCTCGGCCATCGGCGGCTCGGCCACCCAGGGCTTTGGCGACGCCGATGGCGACGGGACGTTCTCCTTCACCGCCACGGTTGCCGATGGAACGGCGCCGGGGACGACGACCCTGCCCGCGACGATCGCCGATGCCGAGGGTCGCGCCGGCACGGCGTCGATCGTGCTCGTCGTGACCGCTCCACCCACGGAGATCTGGGAGATCCAAGGCTCGGCGCACCTCTCGACGCTCGACGGCCAGCCGGTGTTCGGCGTCGAGGGGATCGTCACGGCCATCTCGAGCAGCGGATTCTGGATGACCGATCCGACGCCGGATGCCGACTCGGCGACGTCCGACGGCATCTTCGTGTTCCGTGGTCGGGCCGCCGTCGGGGACCGCGTGCTGGTCGACGGCACGGTCGACGAGTTCAGGCCAGGTGGCTCGGGTGGCTTCACGAACCTCACCCTCACCGAGATCGTGGCGAGCAATGTGACCGTGCTCAGCGGCGGGAATCCATTGCCGACCGTTGTCATCGGCGTCGATCGGCTTCCGCCGACGCGCGTGATCGACGATGACTCCACCACGAGCGTCGAGGCCGGCGATGCGGTCTTTGACCCTCGCAACGACGGGATCGACTTCTGGGAGAGCCTCGAGGGCCAGCGCCTCTCCGTTGCCGACGCGGTCGCGGTCGGTCCAACGAACAGCTTCGGGGAGATCGCCGTCATCAGCCAGGAGCAGGGTCCAGCCGGCCTCAGGACCGGGCGCGGGGGCATCCTGGTGCGTGCATTGGGCCCGGCCGGCGACTATCGGCCCGGCGACTTCAACCCGGAGCGCGTCATCCTCGACAACGTTCTCGCACCCACCCCGACGGTGAACACCGGGGACGAGTTCGTCACGAACCCGGCTGGTGTCCTCGATTACAGCTTCGGGAACTTCAAGCTGCTCGTGACCGCCGATCCGGGTCGCCTCGACAACGGCCTCGCCCGCGAGGTGACCTCCCGCCCGGACCGACACGAGCTGACCGTGGCCACGTTCAACGTCGAGAACCTCTCGGCGGTCGACTCGGACGCGAAGGTGAACGCCCTGGCGGGCCAGATCGTCAACAACCTGCGCTCCCCGGATGTGATCGCGATCGAGGAGATGCAGGACAACACCGGTCCGGCGAACGACGGCGTGGTCGCGGCTGACCGGTCGTGGCAGCGCCTGATCGATGCCATCGTTGCCGCGGGTGGGCCGCGCTACGCCTACCGCCAGATCGATCCTGAGAACAACACCGACGGTGGTGCTCCAGGCGGCAACATCCGCGTCGGCTTCCTGTTCCGGCCGTCGGAGCACCTGCGCTTCGTCGATCGTCCCGGTGGCGATGCGACGACCGACACCGATGTCGTGCGGCGACGCGGTGATGCCCAGCTCACGATCAGCCCGGGTCGGGTGACCGATGCGCGGATCGGCGGCGATGCCGCGTTCGCCGACACGCGCAAGTCACTGGTCGGCGAGTTCGTCTACCGCGGCGAGACGATCTTCATCGTGGCGAACCACTTCAGCTCGAAGGGCGACGATCGGCCGCTCTTCGGCCAGTTCCAGCCACCGTTCCGGCTCACCGAGTTCGAGTCGACCGACCCCGCCGGCGCCGAGGATGGCTGGCGGCACGCGCAGGCGCAGGCGATCAACGACTTCGTCGACGAGATCCTCGAGGCCGATCACAAGGCCAATGTCATCGTGCTCGGTGACATCAACGACTTCGACTTCTCCGAGACGGTCGAGATCATCGCCGGGGAGCGGGTCGCGCTCGATCCCGGTCCGTTCATGCCCGATGGCGACGGAAGCGGGCAGACGCGTCGCACGTGGCGAGATCCGGTCATGCGGACGCTGTTCGACACGCTTCCGGATCGGGAGCGCTACTCGTACGTGTTCGATGGCAACAGCCAGGTGCTCGACCAGATCATCGTGAGCCGATCGCTCTGGGATCGCGATCCCGACTACGACGTCGTCCACGTGAATGCCGAGTTCTTCGATCAGGCCAGTGACCACGACCCATCGGTCATGCGCATCTCGTTCGGGAACGGGAACGGGAACGGGAACGGACATGGCCACGGGTATGGGGGCAGCGGGCCGAAACCGCCATGGTGGGGCTGCTTCTAGAACGGGCCCTGGGTTCCAGTCAGGCCCTGGCGCCTCAGCGAGCGACGGCGACGAGGGCCGCGACGCGGTCGCGCTCACGCACGTTGGCGAACAGGAACGTGGCGTCCACCTCGTCCGACTTGATGGTGAGTGCGGGGACCGACTCGGTGACCGTGTGCACGTATCCGGTCCGCCCGCTCGTCCATCCGCCGCCGATAGCCACCGCCGCCGGCGGGGGACCGGCTTCCTCGGCCAGCGGCTGAGCGGTCAGCACGTTGCCCTTCGGGCCGCGACGGACGAGGAGGAGGGCGGCGCCCGGATCGGCGAGGTTGCGCTCGTTCGGTCCGACATGGCCACCGAACGCGGCGGGGAGACGCTCGCCAGGGCCGAGCGGCGACGACAGGACGTCGATCTCGAACGTCTCGCGGAAGATCGGATACCCGACGCGGGCTCCGATCAGGAACATCGCCCCGAGCACGAGCGGGATGAGCGACAGGGGCCAGAGGGACCGCCGCGCCGGAACGGGCGCTGAATCGAGGTTGACGATCTGATCGGCCACGATCACCGGCGGCGTGCCGGCCACGGTGGCCTCGATTGGCAGCATCTCGACGTCGACGACGACGGCCGCATCGGCGAGGCGCCCGGTGACATTGCCGAGCGAGGCGATCGCGGTCCGGACGTCGCCCTGCACCACGATCGATCGAAGCGGATTCCGCGCGTCGGCAAGGATCGCGAAGCTGCCCTCTTCGCCGGTGGGTGTCTCGTCGAGCCGCACCACGCTCCTGGCGCTGAGCCGGACCCAGCCGCCTGCCTCGGTCGCCTCACCATCCATGATCCGCTGGACGGTCACGTCCTGCGGCTGGGCATCGAAGAGCGGGAGCACCAGGGGAACGAGGGCCAGCACGAGCAGCGCGATGCCGGCCCCGGTGGCTGCGGCGCGCGCCGGATCGGAGACCGGGAGCTTGAGCCCGCTGGCACGGCGGCCGACCTGCCAGGCAAGCCAGCCGCACGTCGCGAGAAATCGGCCAATCATCCGGCGCATGATGCGCGCCAGACTTCCATCTGCGACCCCACCGAAAGGTACCGGTTGGCACCGGACCCCGCCGACGACCGGACCCGGCTAGGCTAGGCCCCAATGGACCGCTGGCGGACGATCATCGAGCCCTTCCGGATCAAGAGCGTCGAACCGATCCGGTTGACCACGGTCGCCGAGCGTGACGCAAAGCTCGGCGAGGCGGGCCACAACCTGTTCAACCTCCATGCCGATGACGTCCTGGTGGATCTGCTCACCGACTCGGGCACCGGTGCCATGAGCTCGGAGCAGTGGGCGGGCATCCAGCGTGGCGACGAGTCGTATGCGGGCTCGCCTTCGTGGTTCCGATTCCTCGACGCGGTGACGGAGCTCTGGCCGTTCCGTCACGTCATCCCGACGCACCAGGGCCGGGCGGCCGAGAAGATCCTCTTCAGCGTCGTCGGCGGGCCGGGCAGGATCGTTCCCTCGAATACCCATTTCGACACGACCCGGGCCAACGTCGAGTTCACCGGCGCCGAGGCTGTCGATCTCGTCATCGCCGAGGGCCGGTCGCCGTCGGCGGACCATCCCTTCAAGGGAAACATGGACACCGAGGCCCTCGACGCGCTCATTCGTGCGCGCGGCGTCGACAACGTGCCCGTGGTCTTCGTCACCGTCACGAACAACTCGGGTGGCGGCCAGCCGGTGAGCCTCGCCAACATCCGCGCCGTGCGCGAGGTGTGCGACCGATACGGGCTGCCCCTCTTCCTCGATGCCTGCCGATTCGCCGAGAACGCCTGGTTCATCAAGCAGCGCGAGGACGGATACGCCGATGCGTCGGTGCCCGACATCGTGCGCGAGATGGCGTCGCTGGCCGACGGCATGACGATGTCGGGCAAGAAGGATGCGCTGGCGAACATCGGCGGCTGGCTGGCGATGAACGACGATGCCTGGGCCGAGCAGTGCCGCAACATGCTCATCCTGACCGAGGGATTCCCGACATACGGCGGCCTGGCGGGGCGGGATCTCGAGGCGATGGCGGCCGGCCTGCGCGAGGTGATCCAGGAGGACTACCTGCGCTACCGGATCCGTTCCACCGCCTACCTCGGCGAAGCGCTGCTGGCGAGCGGGATCCCCTGCGTGCGCCCGATCGGCGGACACGCCGTCTACATCGATGCGGCCGCCCTCCTGCCTCACGTTCCGCCGCTCGAGTACCCGGGCCAGGCGCTCGCCTGCGCCCTGTACCGGGAGGGCGGGATCCGCGGCTGCGAGATCGGGACGGTCATGTTCGGCCGCCACCCTGACGGGTCGGAGACGCCCGCACCGATGGAGCTCGTGCGGCTGGCGATCCCGCGCCGGGTCTACACGCAGTCGCACATCGACTACGTGATCGAGGTGATCCGCTGGGTCGCCGAGCGAGCGGGCGAGCTGCGCGGGATGCGAATCGTCGAGCAGCCGGCTGCGCTGCGCCACTTCACCGCCCGCTTCGAGCCGATCGCCTGAGCCTCGGCCCTCAGCCCAGGGCCGGCGGCTGATCCTGCGTGCCCGTCGAGGGTTGGATGGTCGGCGGCGGATCGCCGGGCGGCGGCGTGGTCGGCGGCCCGGAGCTCGGGGTCTTGCGGATGAATCGGAAGTAGCCCCAGAAGAGCACCGAGCCCAGGCCGAACACGACCAGCAGGCCGACCACGGTCATCAGGGACGATCGCTCGGTGTCGGCGAGATACCCCGAGCTCGGGTTGAGCAGGACGTGGAAGAAGGCGAAGGCTGCCACGCCGATGAGCCCCATCCAGAACCGTGAGTTCCAGGCACGCACGCGCTCGCCGGGCAGGAATCGCAGCGGCATCATGCCGAACAGGGCGCCCTCGAGGCCGGCCACGACCACCGTGACGAGCGCCGTCTCGAGAATGATGCCGCCGATGCCGACCCCGGAGCTCGCGCGCACGCTCGGAAGTGCCAGCCATGCGACGATCGCTGCGGCGAGCGCCGTCGCCGTGGCGATCCCGACCAGCCGTCCCTCCTCGACCCTGGTCAGCTCGCGGGTGAAGCCGAAGCCGATGATCAGGCCGTACAGGTATCCCGGCTGGAAGTTCGCGATGCGGCTGACGAGGACGCAGATGACCGCGATGAACAGGGTTCCGGGCAACGCCTGCGCCGTCAGCCGGAAGTCCTTGCCGCGCGAGAGGACGAACAGCGGGATGCCGTACGCGGCCAGGGTCAGGAGCAGGCCCAGCGCCAGCCCGATGAGCGTCCCGAGTGAATCGAGGCTGATCCCGATCGTCGGGTCGAGGAGGGTGTAGAGCACGGCGCTGAGGGCGATGAAGGTCGCAAGTCCGGCGGGCGTCCGCCAGAACGATCGCTGCTCCGCCCCGGCGGTCGCAGCCTCGGGGACCGCCTCTGCGGTCGTTGCCGTCGCGATGCCCTCGGCGCCCGCGGCGTTCTCCCCGGGTCCCACGGCGGCAGGATGTGCCGAGCCCCGTCGTGCACTGCTCACCTTCGCGCCCGCCCACGCCGCGCTGCGGTTGACGCCTCGGCCGACCCGGCCGCCGAGCCGCTTCCACCAGCCGCTCACCTCGGCGTAGTTCTGCTCCAGTGTCGAGTTGAACAGCGCCGCGGGGAACGGCACCACGACGACGACACCCGCGGCGAGGGCCACGCTCGAAGCCACCACCACCGGGTCGAGGCTGATCTGGTCGGGTCCGGGGACGGAAGCCCGGATCGTCGTCTCGGCGCGGCGACCCTCGGGCGAGAAGAACGTGAGGTGCGAGATCGTGACCGCCGCCCCGCCGCCAACGGTCGTCTCCCAGCTCAGGCCCGCGCCGTTG
>DATBRU010000172.1:0-23666 GCA_036560105.1 Candidatus Limnocylindria bacterium
CCGAGCGGTCGAGCGCCTGGGAGACCTCGACGGGATCGCCTGTCGCGTCGAGCCAGCATGAGAAGCCGGCCCACGTGCCGGCGACGATGGCCCTCGCGTAGCTCTCCCGCGCCCCCACGACGCACCACAGCTGCGCGCCGACGGTGTTCGACGGCAGGGCGCCGAGCCTCGAGGAGAGGACCGCGCGGTCCAGCAGCGGGACGAGGTCTCGATAGAGGCCGAACGACCGATCGAGGCTCTCGCCAGCGGCGGTCACGCTCACCATGCCGTCATGCTACCCGTGGTCCGATCGTGATCTCACGTACCGCACCGCAGAGGCGTTTCAGAGGCATGAGCGTCACCGAGTTCGAGCGAGCCTTCTACGCGTCAGACCCCGGGTACGACGGACGGTTCGTCACGGCCGTCCGCACCACCGGCATCTACTGCCGTCCGTCATGCCGGGTTCGCAAGCCGCTTCGGAAGAACGTCACCTTCCTGGCCGACGCCACGGAGGCGCGTGCGGCCGGCTACCGTGCCTGCCTGCGCTGCCATCCCGATGAGGCGACCGCGGTCCTCATCCGCCAGATCGAGACGCCGATCGGGCCGATGACCCTCGGCGCCACCGACCGCACCATCGTCCTGGCCGACTTCACCGATCGCTCGATGATGCCCGCTCAGCTCGCGGCCGTGCGCCGCCGCATCGGTCCGACCGCACCGGGCAGTTCCGCGCTCCTCGACGAGGCAGAGTCACAGCTCAGCGACTACTTCGGCGGCAGGCGTCGCGACTTCGAGCTTCCGCTCGAGATGCCAGGCAGCCCGTTCCAGGAGCGCGTGTGGTCGGAACTGAGGCGCATCCCCTTCGGCGAGACGATCACCTATCGCGAGCTGGCCGAACGGGTCGACGCGGCGCCCGCCTGGCGCGCCGTCGGACGTGCCAACGGGTCGAACCGGCTCGCGGTGATCGTGCCGTGCCACCGGGTGATCGCCACTGGCGGCGGGCTGGGCGGCTACGGCGGCGGTCTGCCGGCCAAGCGCCTCCTCCTGGACCTGGAGGCATCGGCGGTTGCACCCGGTGCGACTAACTCCGCCTGACAGCCTCGTCGTTCCGGCTCTGGCTCACGGAGTGCGACAGGCACCGATTGACGGCACGTCCGTTCCGAAATTGGTCGCACCCCATGCAAGCATTCCGCACGGTCCCGCGAACCTCGGCTACTCCGCTGGCGGATGCTTGAAGTCCGCACCCAGCGCGTGGTACCCGCCGTCGACGTGGATCATCTCGCCCGTCGTCATCGAGGCCCAGTCGCTCATCAGGAAGCAGCACATGTGGCCGACCGGGGTCGCGTCGGTGAGCGACCACGCCAGCGGCGCGCGCGTCGACCAGGCGCCGGCGATGGCGTCGAAACCCGGGATGCTCTTGCCGGCCATGGTGCGAATCGGGCCGGCCGAGACGGTGTTCACGCGGATCCCGAATTCCCCGAGGTCCCTGGCCAGGTAGCGGGTGGTGGCCTCCAGGCCCGCCTTGGCAACGCCCATCCAGTCGTAGATCGGCCAGGCCACCCGGCCGTCGAACGTGAGCGACACGACCGATGCGCCACCATCGGCGCCGGCCACCTTCAGCGGGTCGAGCATCCCGACTGACAGCGCCTTGAGCGAGTAGGTCGAGGTTTGCACCGCGACGGCAACCGACTCCCAGGGGGCCGTCAGGAAGTTCCCGCCGATGGCGTCCTGCGGGGCGAAGGCGATCGCGTGAAGGACGCCGTCCAGGCGCCCCCATCGGCTCGTGACCTCCGCAGCCACCACGGCGACGTCATCGGGATTGTTGACGTCCATCTGGAGCACGTCCGGCGGGCTGGGCAGCCTGCGGGCAACCTTCTCGGTGATGCGCACGCCACGCCCAACGTTCGTGAGCAGGATCTCGGCCCCGGCTTCTTGGGCGACCTTCGCCGCGGCGAACGCGATGCTGTCGTCGGTCAGGACGCCGGTGATGAGCAGCTTCTTGCCGTCGAGGAGCATGACGAGCGGGGCCTCCAACGAGCGAGTGGACCGATGCGCGCCTCCGGCGCGACCTGAGCGGAATTGTACCCGTCGCCCGCGCGAGCTCCGGCACCGGTCGCGGCGTCCGTCTAGGATCAGCAGACCGATGATGGTTCGCCTGTATGACTACGCCGTGCCCGCCGCCGATCCCGACGGCGGCATCCCCAGCCTGGGTCCGCTGCTCGAGACGCTGGGCACGGACGAACGCCGAGCGATCCTGACCGGCCTCTTCAAGCCGGAGCGCATGCCCGGGACGATGGAGCGGCTGACGACGCTCGTCGAGGACGTGGACGTGAGCTTCGCCAACGCGCTCGTAACGCTCGACAACTCCACCCGAGCGCGGCGGTTCGTCGCCATCGACGAGGCGAAGGCGATCCTGGACCGATGGCTGCCCGACTCGGCGGTCGGCGGCGTTCGCGAATGGGACGTCGCGCGGCTGCTCGAGCCATACGGCGACGGCAGCTATCACGGCAAGCTGCTCAAGCGCACCAGGAAGCAGCTGCGCTCGGTGTCCGGGCGCGAGGCGCTGACGACGCCGTTCCTCTTCCGTCGGAGCTGGGGTCCCGGCCAGTCATGAGCCCGTCGACCAGGCGGCGGCGCGGCCGGCCGTACCAGCCCATCCCCGAGCGGCGCAATCCCTGGCTGGCCCGGGTGATCATCTTCGCGGTCGTGGTGCTCCTCGTCTTCGGCTCGTTCGCGCTGTTCGCCGGGTCGCGCTAGGCGGTCATCGAACGTGCTGACCATCGGGCTCGCCCTCGCGTCGGCTGCCATGTACGGGCTGTCGGACTTCATCGGCGGCGTCGTGTCCCGGCGGGCGTCTGCATGGGCCGTGGGCATCGTCACCCAGATCGCCGCGTTCGTGATCATCGGCACCGCCACGCTGCTTCTGGTAGCCGAGCCCGAGCCGCAGGACCTCCTCTGGGGAGCCCTCGCGGGCATCGGCACCGGAAGCGGCACGGCGTTTCTCTATCGAGGCCTGGCGAACGGTCGGATGGGGGTCGTCGCACCCCTGTCCGCGGTGGGAGCCGCGCTCCTGCCCGTCGCGGTCGGCGTGTTGACCGGAGACCGGCCCCCGATGCTGACGTGGATCGGGATCGGGTGCGCCGTGCCCGCGATCTGGCTGGTGTCGAGCGCCGCCGAGCCGCCGGAGTCATCGGGAGCCGGGCGCCTCGGGGAGGGCGTCATCGACGGGACCCTGGCGGGCCTCGGTTTCGGGCTGATGTTCGCTGCTCTGGCCCAGGTGCCCGACGCCGCCGGCCTGGCCCCGCTGGCTGTTGCCGAGGTCATCGCGATCGGCACGATCATTGTGCTGGCGACGGTGATGCGCCAACCCTGGGTGCCGCGCGAGCGGCACGCGTGGTGGGGCGTGGTGGTGGGTGCACTGGCGGCCATCGCCGCGGTCTGCTTCCTGTTCGCCAGCCAGACGGGAATGCTGGCCGTCGCCGCAGTCCTGACGTCGCTCTACCCGGTGTTCACCGTGCTCTTGGCCGCGACGGTGCTGCGCGAGCGGATCCAGGGTCCGCAGGCCGTCGGCCTGGGGCTCGCCGCCGTCGCAGTCGCGCTCGTGGCGGTCGGCTAGAGGGTCTCTTCCATCAGCGTCCGGACGTGGAGCAGGAGCTTCACGAGCTCGGGAGCGGCGGCGATCAGATCCACGTCGTCGGGCTGCACGTGGTCGAACAGGCGGAACTCGCTGAACTGGCGCAGCAGGCCCAATGGTTCGAGGGCCGCGGCGAGGGCGCGTGACTCGACGAACGGGACGTGGTGGTCGGTCGTCTCGTGCATGACGAAGATGTCGGCAGCCAGGCCGTCGAGATGGCGGACCGGCGAGATGGCATCGATGAACTCGCCACTGGCCGCGGGCAGCGCCTCGATGGCCAGCGTCGCCGCCTCGAGCGTTTGCGAGGTGAGGAGATCGTGGACCGCGCGGGCCGCATCGGAACTCAGCGCGGCGCGGAGCGCCGGGTCGCTGGCGGGTCGAGCGCCGCTCGCGATCGGCTCTGCGAACGCGGTGGAAAGCGCCGCACGATCGTCCCCATCGGCCACCTGCGCGAGGGCGAAGCGCAGGTACACCTCGCGCGCCAACGGGCTCGGCTCCCACGGAACGGGCGACCCCTCGTCGTCAACGTGGGCGTGGGCCGCCACCGACGCCAGGTAGGTGGCCGCGTCGGCGTATGCCCCGAACGCGTTCACCCAGCGGACCTCCGACGCGATGCGCGGATCGCGGGCCGCGAGCAACGACAGCGAGCCGCCGACGCTGAAGCCGGCGATCCCGATCCTCTCCGGGTCCACCTCGGGGCGGGCGGCGAGCGTCTCGAAGGCGAGCACGACGCCGTCGATCTCCGTGGCCTCGAGGCGTCCCTCCAGCAGGAGGCGTGAGTCCGGCACGAGCACCGCGGCGCCCGTCCGCGCCAGCGCGTCCGCCACCCGGGCGACCACCGGGTGATTGCGGCCGACGTTGTTGACCCCGAGCACGAGCAGGACGGCGCCGGCCTGCCGCTCGGACGACGCCCACGACGGGAGCCACAGCTCCGCCAGCTCCGGCTCGCCGTCCGGGCCCTGCCGATAGGGCACGCTCGTGCGCTGGGGGGCCTCGCTGAACCAGGTGAGCGGCGTCGGCCCCGAACCGAGGAGGTTCGGAAGCATCACCGCGGTCTGGAGGCCGACCCGAGTTGGCTCCCACGCGATCGCGACCACCAGCAGGATCAGCGCGACGAGCCCGATCCGCCGCAGCCGTCTCATCGACATCGGGTCTCCCCCGTCGGTCGCCGGCCCGGGTTCAGCCGGAGGTGCTGCGTCGCCGCATCCCCATGTCGAGCGGCCGGACCGTCATCGCATCGGCCACGCGGCCCTCCCATTCGTCGCGCGGCGCATCGCAGTAGAGCTCGATCTCGTTGCCGTCGGGGTCGACGGTGTAGAGGCTCAGGCTGACGCCGTGATCAGCTGTGCCGCGCAGCAGGCCGCGTTCGGTGAGCACCTCGTGCGCGTTCCGGACGGCGTCCCAGTCGGCCAGCTGGATGGCAACGTGGTAGAGGCCCACCGCGGTCGGCAGCGGCGACGGGGCCGAGTCGCCCACGCGCAGGAGCGCCAGGTCGTGGTGGTTCTCGCCGGTGGCGGTGAGAAAGACCATGACGTTGCTCATCTCGCTCGAGACCCGGAACCCGAGCAGGTCGCGGTAGAAGGCGAGCGACCGATCGAGATCACGGACCTTGAGTACGACGTGTCCTACCCTGATCGGCTGGAGCATCCACCGATGCTACTCCAGGCAACGTGGCCGCAGCCGGGTCGCTCGCCGTGCGGGCGAGCCCTCAGCCGCCGAGGTGGATCGTGACCGTGAGCACCCCGGCACTGCGTGGACTGTCGGTCACGAGCGCCCAGGCCGCCGCCGACAGGTCGGCGACGCGCTGGTCCCCGGTGCCCCAATAGCAGCCGCAGTAGTCCACGACCGGCAGCTCGACGCATCGGTCGGCGCAAACGGTGACGATGGCGACGACCCCCTGTCCCCCCGCTCCGCCGAGGGCTCCGGGAAGTGCGACGAACGCATCGGCCGGGCCGTAACCCGCTGGACAGGTGCCAACGACGTGGCAGTACCACGATGCCTGGCCGGTGACTGTATCGCCCTCAGAGTCGGGAGCGGCCACGACCTGGGCCGGCGGCGCGCCCGGCCTGGGCTCGGGGTAGAGCGTGGCCTCCATCGGGGCCGAAGGGGGCGTCATCGATTGCGCATCTCCGAGGCGCTCGACCGACCCGCCGGGATCGGCGGGAGCCAGGAACGAGAGCGTTGCCCCGCCACTGCGCGCGACGAGCGAGCCACGTTCCACGATACCGGTCGGAACCACCACGTCGGCGAGCAGGGGCTCGTCGATGACGGTTGGGTCAGCGAGCGCGGAGCGGGCGGTCAGCGGCGAGAGAAGCGCGATCCCGAGCGCGCTCAGGATGGTCAGTGCCGCGACGCGCCGCAGGAGATGCGGCAATAGAATTCTTCCCCTGGCGTGGTCCAACCGGCGCGACGCCACCAACATGGCGCCCCGGCGAAGGCGCACCCTACCATTCCGGGCAACGAGTGTCGAGCACGAGGAGTACCAATGCCGCGGAAGAAGAAGGAGCCCGAGCGGCGGCGCGGCGCGGTCGTCGTCCGCGGTGGCGGATCGCCGGATCGGGGCACGGAGGACCTGCGGCTGCTGCGCCAGGGGGAGCCCGCGGTCCGCTTCCAGGACACCGATACGTGGCGGACGCTGCGGATCATGGGCGAGTTCGTTGAGGGCTTCGATGCCCTGGCCGACATCGGCCCGGCGGTGAGCATCTTCGGCTCCGCGCGCGTCGGGCGTCGCAACCGGTACTACGGCGCGGCACGACGCCTCGCCGCGGCCCTGGCGCGCGACGGCTTCGCGATCATCACCGGTGGCGGGCCCGGGATCATGGAGGCGGCCAACCGCGGAGCCCAGGAGGGCGGCGGCCTGTCCATCGGCTGCAACATCGAGCTCCCGTTCGAGCAGGGCCTCAACGAGTACGTCGACCTTGGCATGGAGTTCCGCTACTTCTTCGTGCGCAAGGTGATGTTCGTGAAGTACGCATCGGGATTCGTGATCTTTCCCGGTGGCTTCGGCACGCTCGATGAGCTGTTCGAGGCGCTGACTCTGATCCAGACAGGAAAGGTCGAGCACTTTCCGGTGGTCCTGTACGGCACGGACTACTGGGAGGGCATGATGGAGTGGATTCGTGAGAAGCCCCTCTACGAGGAGAAGGTCAGCCCCGAGGATCTCGACCTGGTGACCGTCACGAGCGACATCGACGAGGCGTGCGAGGTCATGACCCGCCACCGGCAGGCGAATGCCGAGAAGGAAGCCGCCAGCCGTAGCGCCACCCGGAAGGCGGTCCAGGGCAGCGGCGGCGCCGATGGCTGACTCCACCCCGCGCCTCCTTCTCCCGATCCGCCTGGTGACGCTCGAGGTCGAGATCCGCGGCCACGTCAGCTCGGGCGACGAGAGGATCACCGACATCCTCCAGCGAGGCGACCTGTTCCGCGTCCTGCCGTTGGGAGCCAGCCCTGACCCGGGCAGCTGGCTCGAGATCAGCCCGAGCGAGATCCAGATCGTCGTTCCGCCTCCGCTGGTCAGCCCTCCCGAGCGCCGCGTCGCCAGGCAGGAGCGAACGGTATTCGTTCGGGCCGGAGACTACGAGCTGACCGGAACGGCGCACCTGGCGCCGGGCTCCGAGCACGACGTGCTGTCACGAAGCTCGCATCCGTTCCTGCCACTGACCGCTGTGACACTGATGGCGCCGGGCGCCGCGGAGCCCGAAGCACTCGACGTGGCGATCGTGAACCTGCACCTGACGAGCGAGTATCGCGTCGTCTGAGACGATGCCGGTGGTACAGTCGAAGGCACATCCAACGAACGCTCACGGACAGGGGAAGTCGGTCCAACACCGACGCTGACCCGCAGCCGTGGGCCGCAGGACATCGAGTCCTCGGCAAGCCGGAATGCCTGGCCGCGAGCGTCCGCTCCATCACGTCGCCGAGGTCTGCGAACGGGAGCCGGAATCGCTGGACGGTCGACCGTCCGAGGACGACCGTCGCCGATTCGGGTCTCGGCCACGACCCGGATCGAAAGGAACGACCGATGCCCGGTTCCCTCACCCGTCCTGCGTCGCGGATTGCGCAGGGCGCGATGACCTCGTTGTTGGCACTCCTGCTGGTGCTCGCTATCCACCCACCGGCGCGGGCTGGGGACACCCCCACCACGACCGATCCCGCCCTCGCCGCAGCCGGGTGGATCGCTCAGCAGGTGGAGACCGATCCAACGCTCGGCGTCGGAAGCCTGGCGGACGCGATCTTTGCCTTTGCTGCCACCGGGACCGGGCAGACCGCCGCGGCGACTGCGCTGGCCGGGATCGAGACGAACATCGACGCGTACGTCGCTCCCGGTGGGATCACGGCACCCGGCCAGATGGCCAAGGTCATGCTCGCGGTCCAGGTGCAGGGCGCGGACCCTACCGCCTTCGGCGGGCACGACCTCGAGGCGGAGCTGCGCGCCGTGCTCATCGACACCGGACCGGACGCGGGCCGGTTCGGGACCGCATCGGTCTTCGACCAGGCGATGGTGATCCTGGCCCTGGCGCGCACGAGCGGCGGCGCGCCGGCGTCTGCTGTGACCTGGCTCTCCGGCGCTCAGTGCCCGTCCGGGGAGTACTCGTTCGATGGATCGTGCCCGGCCGGTCCCGGCGCGGAGGACCCCGACACCACCGCCATCGCGCTCCAGGCGCTGCTTGCCGGCGGCGCCTCGACCGATGCCGGCGAGGCGGTGTCGTGGCTCCTGGCGATCCAGCAGTCGGACGGTGGACTCCCATCGTTCGGAATCGCGAACACGAACAGCAGCGGAGTGGCCGCGCAGGCGTTGCGGGCCGCCGGTGAAACGGCATCCGCCGATGCGGCGACCACGTTCGTGACCTCGCTCGCATTCGGCTGCGACGCCGATCCGGCCGAGATCGGAGCGATCGGCTGGGCGGTCGGCATTCCGGGATTCCTGATCTTCTCGACCCCCCAGGCGGTCCTGGCGTTCGGCTCTCCACCGCTCGACCAGCTCACCGCGGCAGGGGCTGACGAAGAGGCGCCCGTGCTCGACTGCGCAACGGCCGGACCGGCACCAACGGTTTCCCCGACAGCCTCGCTCGCGCCGGCCACGCCCGTGCCATCAGGCGACGCGGGCGAGCTCCCCGACACGTCGACCGGGCCTGCCGGGCCGCACCCATGGGTGCCCATCGCCGCGCTCCTCGTCTCGGCGGTTGCGGCACGCATCGCCGTCCGGCGGAGGAGGGCCGTCAGCTGATCCGATCCATCGGCGGCGGGCGCTGGCGCCCCCCGGCGGCCGCCGGCCTGCTCCTGTGGTGCCTCCTCGTCGGAGGTGTGTCGGCGCCGGCGCCGGCCGCGGCCTGGACGGGCGGCGCGTGCCCGACGAGCGCGGGCGTGACGGTGGTCGTCGACCTGACCGCCTTCGATGCCGGCATCATCGTCCGGTGCGTGCCAAGCACGCCAGCAACGGGTGTCGCCGCCCTGGTGGACGCGGGCCACGCCATCGACCAGGTTGCGAGCGTGCCCGGCTTCGTCTGCCGGATCGATGGGCGCCCGACCCCGGCGAGCGAGCCATGCTCGACGACGCCCCCGGCGACCGCCTACTGGTCCTACTGGACGGCGGACCGCGGCGGGCCATGGACGTACAGTCCGGTTGGTGCCGCGGGATCGAGGCCGAGCCAGGGATCTGTCGAGGGCTGGGCATTCGTCGTGGGCGGTGCAGCCGCGCCACCATCGATCACCTCGCCGGTCCTCGCAACCCCGCCGGCGGCAACACCGGCGCCGTCGACATCAGCAGCCGCTCCGACGACGCGCCCGACGCCGGTGGCGACCGCCCGGTCGATACCTGACCCGCCAGACGGCCCCGCTCCCACGGCGGCAGCGGTGCCAACGCCCGGTGAGCCGGGCGTGACGGCGAGCACCAGCCTCCCCGCGGCGCCGGCAACGACCTCGACCCCGACGATCGACGACGCAAGCGGAAGGCCCGTGCCCGAATCGACGCCGCGGGCCTCGCCCGCATCGGCGAGCGCGACGATCGAGACCGGCGGCACAGGGCCTTTGCCAACCGTCGTTGGCCTCGCTCTCGTGGTCGCTGTCGGGGGCTCGGCGCTCGCGATGCAGCGGCGGCGTCCGGAGTCCAGCCATGGGTGAGCGACTCGGATCGGGGGCGACGCCACGCACCGTGCACCCTGGAGCCTGGTGGATCTGGGCGATCGGTCTGGCCATCGCGGCCAGCGCGACGACCAACCCGCTCCTGCTCGGGCTCATCATCGGCGTCGTCGCCCTTGTCGTGCAGGCACGACGCGAGGACGCTCCTTGGGGGCGTGGCTTCGGCCTCTACCTGCGCGTCGGCCTGCTGATCGTGGTGTTGCGCGTTGGGCTGCGGATCTTCTTCGGCGGTGAGTACGGGACGACCGTGCTCTTCACGCTGCCGGAGATTCCGCTGCCGGACTGGGTGGCTGGCATCCGCATCGGCGGCGAGGTCACAGCGGAAAGCATCCTCGCGGCCTTCTACGACGGGCTCAGGCTTGCGACGATCGTGATCTGCTTCGGGGCCGCCAACAGCCTCGCCAACCCGAAGCGTCTGTTGCGGCTTCTGCCCAATGCCCTGTACGAGGTTGGCGCCGCGGTCACCGTGGCGCTCAGCATGGCCCCGCAGCTGGCCGAGAGCGTCGCACGGGTGCGGCGCGCCCGGCGCCTTCGCAGCGGCCGGGGCGGGCCCCGCGCCGTTCTGCTGCCCGTGCTCGAGGACGCGCTGGACCGATCGGTCTCGCTCGCGGCCGCCATGGACGCGCGCGGCTACGGGCGGTCCGCCGGCGAGTCGGCCGCGCGGCGGCGCGCCACCGCCGGCCTGCTCATCCTGGGGCTCCTCGGCGCGAGCATCGGCCTGTACGCCCTGCTCGATGCATCCGCGCCCGTCCCGTTCGGCGCGCCGACCCTGGGGGTCGGGCTGGCGCTCGTTGTCGTCGGGATCTGGACGGCGGGTCGACGGACCCGACACACCCACTACCGCGACGATCCGTGGGCTGCGGCGGAGTGGGCGATCGTGGCCTCGACCGGCGCGGCGTTGGCGCTGCTCGTCCTCGGGGCCTCGATCGACCCGGCGAGTCTCCACCCCTCGCTCGTGCCGCTCGAGTGGCCAACGCTCGCGATGCTCCCGACCGTCGGCGTCCTGGTTGCCGGCCTGCCGGCCGTCCTGGCGCCGATGCCCCCACTTCGCGCCGCGCTCGCCGAGAGCACTCCGACCGTGACGCCCGCCGCATCGACGGTGCAACCGTGATCAGCTTCGACCGGGTCAGCGTCACCTACCACGGCGCCGCGCACCCCACGATCCGCGACGTGACCCTCGAGATCGGCGAGGGCGAGCTGTGGCTCGTGGCCGGCCCGACCGGCTCGGGCAAGACGACCCTCCTGCGGACCATCAATGGCCTCGTCCCGCACTTCACCGGCGGGTTGCTGAGCGGCACTGTCAGGGTTGCTGGGCGCAATCCGAGAGATCACCCACCGCGCGAGCTGGCCGACCTCGTCGGATTCGTGGCCCAGGACCCGGCGCACGGCTTCGTGACCGATACGGTCGAGGAGGAGCTCGCGTATGCGATGGAGCAGCTGGCGGTCCCGCCGGCGGTGATGCGCACGCGGGTCGAGGAGACGCTCGACCTGCTCGGCATCGCGGACCTGCGTGGCCGACCCTTGCGCGACCTGTCTGGCGGCCAGCAGCAGCGCGTGGCCATCGGCTCGGTCCTGACGGCCGGCCCGCGCATCCTGGTGCTCGATGAGCCGACATCCGCGCTCGACCCGACGGCGGCCGAGGAGGTGCTGGCCGCGATCCTCCGCCTCGTCCACGACCTGGGGATGACGGTCGTGCTGGCGGAGCATCGCCTGGAGCGCGCGGTCCAGTACGCCGATCGCCTGATCCAGCTCTCGGCGGACGGCATGGCACGGTCCGGGGACCCCCAGGCCCTCCTCGCCGATGGTGACATCGTCCCCCCGGTCGTCGAGCTCGGGCGGCTGGCGGGCTGGGAGCCGCTGCCGCTCTCGATCCGGGACGCTCGCGGCCGCGCGAGCGACATCCGAGACCGACTCGTGCGACCACTCACCGCCGAGCGCCGGGGCGACGGGCCCATTGCCATGGCCGCATCCGGCGTCTCCGTCCGGTACGGGTCGATCGTGGCGGTGCGCGACGTGAGCGTCGACCTGCGCGAGGGAGAGGTGACCGTCCTGATGGGACGCAATGGTTCCGGGAAGTCGTCCCTTCTCTGGGCGCTCCGCGGCGTCGGCCGACGGTCTGCCGGTCGAGTCCTCGTCGGCGGCGTGGATCCGGCCTCGGTCGGAGACGACGACGCCCGGCGCCTGGTGGGCCTGGTGCCCCAGGCGCCCGGCGATCTTCTGTACCTCGAGACCGTGGCGGCCGAGTGCGAGCGAGCGGACCTGGATGCGGGCGCGTCAGCTGGCACGACTCGGACGCTCCTCGATGAGCTCCAGGAGGGGATCCGCTCGGACGCCCATCCCCGCGACCTGTCGGAGGGACAGCGACTGGCGCTCGTGCTGGCGATCCAACTGGCAGCCGCGCCCGCGGCGATCCTGCTCGACGAGCCGACTCGGGGCCTCGACTATCCGACCAAGCGACGGTTCGCCGGCATCCTTCGGACGCTCGCGCGAAGCGGGCATGCGGTGCTTGTGGCGACCCACGACGTCGAGCTCGCGGCATCGGTGGCGGAGCGCGTGCTCGTCCTCGCGGCCGGCGACCTCGTCGCCGATGGATCGCCGGAGGAGGTCCTCACCGCCTCGCCGGCCCTGGCTCCACAGGTCGCCAAGGTCATCGGCCCGGGATGGCTCACCGTCGACCAGATCCGCGAGGCGATGCTGTCCGGCGTGAAAGCGGAGGCCGGTCGATGATCGCCCGCAACTCCGCCGTGCCGCTCCCGTGGCGGACGATTCCGATCCTCGTGGGAGGGTCGGTCGTCGGTGTCATGGCCTTCGGATGGCCGCTCCTGGCGAAGGAGGTGACGACGACCGGCCCGGTTCCGTCGCCGCTCCTCCTCGTGGTGGTCCTGCCCCTGGTGGTGGCAGTGATGCTGGCCGAGGTCGCCTCCGGGCGGCTCGACGCGCGGTCTCTCGCCATGCTCGGCATCCTGTCGGCCCTCGGCGCCGCGGCCCGTCCACTCGGCGCCGGGACGGCGGGCGTCGAGACCGTCTTCGTCCTGCTCGTGCTTGGTGGCCGAGTCTTCGGCCCGGGGTTCGGCTTCGTGCTCGGGTCGACGACGTTGTTCGGATCGGCCCTGCTCACGGGAGGCGTCGGGCCGTGGCTCCCATTCCAGATGCTCGCCGCGTCGTGGGTCGGGCTTGGGGCAGGGCTCCTGCCGCCGGCGCGCGGCCGCAGCGAGGTGGCCATGCTGATCGCCTACGGCGCGGCTGCGTCGCTCGCCTACGGGCTGGCCATGAACCTGTGGTTCTGGCCCTTCGCGATCGGGCTCGGAGGCGAGCTCTCCTACGTCCCGGGGGCTCCGGCGCTCGAGAATCTCGGACGTTTCCTCACGTTCTCGCTGGTCACGTCACTGGGCTGGGACATCGGTCGGGCGATCACGACGACCCTGCTCCTGCTCGCGCTGGGACCGGCCATCCTCGGTGCGCTTCGGCGGGCCGCTCGACGTGCGGCATTCATGCCGGCTCCAGGGCTACCGGTGGAGGAGGGATCGCCGCCGGAAGATGGTGACTGGCGGGCCCGACCGGATTCGAACCGGCGATCTCCAGCGTGACAGGCTGGCATGTTGGGCCACTACACCACGGGCCCGCGGGGAGTGACGGGGCCGGAGCATAGCAGACATCGGGCCCTTGTTCAGTGGGCCGATCCGGCCCTTCGTTCGTTCACCAAGCGGGCCGTGACAACGACGTAGGCGAGGGCGCAGAGGCCCGCTCCGAGCGCCGCGGCGAGGTAGGCGAGCACACGCTGGGGCTCGGCCGCGGCGCTTGCCGCAGCCGTCGCTGCCAGGGCCACGAACACGGCGGCGAGGACCGCGCTCATCAGGATGCCGGCCGTCCACGCCAGCGGCCGCCCGACGCGGAGCGCAAGGACGACGGCACCATGTGCGAGCGCCACGACGATGAACGCGACAGCGACCGCGACGATCGCCGCCCGGATGGCGTCCGTGTCGATCACCAGGGGCGGGAGGAGGCGCTCGAGCCGCTCCGTCCCGATCGCGGCGAGCACCAGGCCGGCGAGCCCTGCCCCGAGCCAGATGACGCCGGTGGCGATGAGCAGGAGGCGGGCCACCCCCGATCAGCGTCGACGGCGGAGGAGGAGGATCGCGGCGATGCCGAAGACGAGCGCCGCGATGGTGAGGGCGATCGCGATCACCGGCGCCGGGGGCGGATTGATCATCACGAGCACCGTGCCCGCCGCCGCCAGGGCCGTGGTAAGAGCCGCCAGAACACCCGTCACCAGGCGCGCTCGCGGCACATCCCCGAGGACGGCCAGCCCTCCGGCCGCCAGGGCCCCGCCGAGCAGGAGGAACGCGACGCCACCGATGGTGGGCGCGATCATGAGCGAGGCGAGGTCGGGCGGCGGATCACCGGCGTAGCGCGTGCCGAGCGTGAGCGTCATGACCACCACCCCGATCCCGGTCACGACGAGCGCGATGCCGCCGACCACGACCGCGACGGTCGCGGCGGCCGTGGCCTCGCCCAGGTGGGCCGGCGAGAGGCTGGTCGTCCGGCGGCGCTGGGCACCGGCGGCTGAGGCGGCTCGAATCGGTCGTGGGGTGGTCATCGGCGAGGGATTGTACGCACAAGAGGGCGCGTTCTGCAGAGGCCCGTATACTCGGCCACCGATGTCGTTCCAGATGCCCCTTGACCCGCGCACCGAGCGCCGCACGCGCATGACACGTTGGGTGAGCTTCGTTCTCGCGCTTGCGCTGATCCTCCTCGTCGGATATTTCGCCTACCTCGGATGGGAGGGCTCGCGACAGCTCGCATCGGCACCGACGAACAGCGCCGACTGCCGGACCCCGGCAACGATGGGATGGAGCTACGAGGCGATCAACTACGAGATCGCCTCCGATGCCGCGCTCGCGGAGCAGCCCGACCAGGAATCCTGCGCGAGCCAGGGCGAACCTGCCGGCGCCGCGGTCACCGGGCCGGGCGGTGTCGGACTCGCCGGCTGGTGGATTCCCGCCGAGTCGGGGATCGGCCCGGCGGGCCCGACCGTCGTTCTCGCCCACGGCTGGAGCAGCAACAAGAGCGACATGCTCGATCGAGCCGCGATCCTGCATCCGGACTACAACCTCGTGCTGTTCGACTTCCGCAACCACGGCCAGAGCCAGCCGGCCGACACGACCCAGGGCGTGCGCGAGGCGGGCGACCTGCGCGTCATGCTCGACTGGCTCGAGGAGAACAAGGCACCGGATCGGGTCGTGGCGCTCGGCATCTCGATGGGAGGAGTGAGCGCGCTCAACGCGGCGGCACGGGACGAGAGAATCGACGCGGTGATCATCGAGTCGACGCACGCGACGTTGGCCAATGCGGTCCAGGCCCGCCTGGAGGCATCCGGCTACCCGATGTCGATCCCGGGGAACTGGGCTGTCCTCCTCGGTGCGCTGCTGCGCACGGGCGTGGACATGAGCTCCGCGGATCCCCTCCAGGCGATCACGAACCTCGATGGCCGACCCGTGCTCATCATCAGCGGGGGCGAGGACCGCTCGATCGGCCCCAACGATGCCGAAGAGCTCCTCGCGGAGGCCGAGGAGGCGGGCTTGCCGGTGAGCCTCGAGGTCTGCGCGGCGGCGGCCCATGCCGAGTCGCCCGAGGCATGCGCCGAGGACTACGCGGCGTGGGTGCTAGGCTTCCTGTCCGAAGTCGCGCCGCCGGGCGGCTGACGACCCCGTCTCCGCGTCAACCGATGCCGGCCGCACGATCGGCCGCCCAGGAGCTTTCACCCCGATATGACCACGCCACCCTCGGATGCCGACTCCCGGTTCGACCGGACCATCGACCGCTGGTTCAACGACCAGCTCGGCATGCGTCCGGAGACCGCAACGTTCTTCGGCATCCACGACCACGACGGGGACCTGGCGCCGGGCGGTCGCGATGCGATCGACGAGGAGGTCGCGTTCTACGGGAGGACGATCGACGAGCTCTCCGCGATCGACCCCGGTGAGCTGAGCGCCGATCGCGCGCTTGACCGCGACCTCGCCATCCACCAGGCCCGGCTCGGGCGATACTGGCTGACCGAGTACCGGCCGTGGGCCGGGTCATCGGAGGGCGCCGGCCACATCGGCGAGGCGCTGTTCCCCCTCGTGACGCGTGACTTCGCACCGCTCCCGGAGCGCCTCGCCAGCATCGCGAGCCGGCTTGAGCAGGCGCCACGCTACCTGCTCGAGACGCGCGAGCGGGTCACTGACCCGGTGCCGCTCTGGGTGGAGATCGACATCCAGACGACCGAGCACCTCCCCAGGTTCCTCGACGTCATCCTGGCCGCGAGCCGATCCGAGAGCGACGACGATGCCCTCAACCAGCGACTCCAGGCCGCCGCCGACGCAACCCGGGCAGCCCTCGACGAGCACGCTGGCTGGCTGCGCAACGAGGTGTTGCCTCGCGCCTCCGCCGACTGGAAGGCCGGGCGGGAACGATTCGAGGAGATGCTCCGGCTGCGCGAGCTCGAGGCCGATGGCGACGAGATCCTCGCGGTCGGTGAAGAGCTGCTCGCCACGGAGAAGGCCGCCCGTGACGCCCTGGGCACCGAGATCGAGCCGGGCGCCTCCTCGGCAGAGGTGATGGACGCCGTCAAGAACGACCACGCCGCGACGTTCGCCGAGTCGCTTGGGGAGTACCGCGCGACGATGGACGCCGCCCAGCGGTTCGTCGCCGACCACGGCATTGCCACCCTGCCCGAAGAGGACCACCTCAACGTCATCGAGACGCCGGCGTTCATCCGGCACCTCGTCCCGTTCGCCGCCTACTACGATCCGGCCAAGTTCGACCCGGTGCCGGTCGGGACCTACATCGTCACCCCGCCGGGCTCGCCGGAGATGATGCGCGAGCACAATCGCTCGGCGATCAGCAACACCTCGGTGCACGAGGCCTACCCCGGCCACCACCTTCAGCTCTCAGCAGCCATCACCAACCCGAGCCTCGTCCGCCTCTTCTCCGGGGCCCCCGAGTTCACCGAGGGGTGGGCGTTCTACTGCGAGCGGATGATGAAGGAGGCGGGCTTCGACGACACCCCGAAGGGCTGGTACGTCGTCCATACCGATGCGATCTGGCGAGCCACCCGGATCATCCTCGACGTGCAGCTCCACCGCGGGCTCATCGGCTTCGACGAGGCGGTCGAACGGCTGGTCAATGAGACCGGGTTCGAGCGGCCGGCCGCGCTGGCCGAGGTGAAGCGCTACACGTCCACGCCGACGTATCAGCTCTCGTACCTCTTCGGCCGGCACATGATCGAACGCCTCAAGGCCGAGGTCGAGCGTCACGAGGGCGCCGCGTTCAGCCGGCAGCGGTTCCACGACACGCTCATCTATGGCGGCACGATGCCGGTCAGCTACGCCCGCCGGCTGTTCGACCTCGACGGCCGATGAGAAGGCTCGCAACGCTCGCCGCGGCCGCGGTCCTGATGCTCGCCGCCTGCGCGTCGCAGGCCCCCACGGTTCCGACCGTCCCTTGCCCTACGGAGGGACCGACGCTGGTCTCGGCGCAGGCGACGCTCATCGACGCCGCCATCGCCACCGTGACGGTCAGCGGGGCCGTCTCGGGTGAGTTCGAGATCGAACTGCTGCCCGATGCGGCACCACTCGCGACCGCAAACTTCGTGTCGCTCGCGCGCTGCGGGTTCTATGGCGGGGTCAAGTTCCACCGCGTCCTGGCGGGGTTCGTCATCCAGGCCGGCGACCCGAACACGCGCGACAACGACGGCGACTTCGATGGGATCGGCCAGGGCGGCCCGGGCTACGGCTTCGAGATCGAGCCGCCACCCGCGAGCGAGCGGTTCGACCCGTACACGGTGGCGATGGCAAACAACCAGGTCGCGAACGGGAGCCAATGGTTCGTGACCCTCGCCGATCTCGACGAGGCGCTGCGTCGGGTCGGCAGCTACTCGATCTTCGGCCGAGTCAGCAGCGGCACCGACGTCGTCGACGCAATCGCCGCGGTCCCGGTCAACGACCCCGAGATCGGCGTGCCCGTGGACGCCGTGACCATCGATTCCATCGTGATCACCGCGCCTGAATCGGAGAGCTGAGCGGAGCCGCCGTCCCGGATCGGCACACAAACCGCTTTGCTTTGTAAAGGAATCTCAACCTCCGAAACCCTTGTCTAAAGGGAACAGGCGGTCTATTCTGACGGTGCTGTTCGCACAGCGATTCATCACTGGTTGCAAGGCCATGGGTAGGTAAGGGTTAGGGTAGTACGGGAAACCGTGCGTGAAAGATGCCCTTGCGATTAGCGAATCCGGCAGCAATGAAGGCCCCCGCTTCGGCGGGGGCCTTCGACATTCCCAAAGCTGCGGGGCCGGCCTGCCAGCGGTTACGGGTATCATGCGAGGCCGCGCGCCGGTAGCTCAGTGGATAGAGCGTCGGCCTCCGGAGCCGAAGGTCGCAGGTTCGAATCCTGTCCGGCGCGCCAGACCTTTGAGTTCGGAGGGGCCGCCCATGCTGACGCAGGTCGCGGACGGTATGCTGGTCCACCAGAGCGAGCTACTCCAGAACAACTCCGTTGTCGTGCGAGGCCCGGCCAGCGTGTTGCTCATCGACCCCGGGATCACGGGCGATGAAATGGCTTGCCTGGCGAACGACCTTCGTGAGTTGGGCCAGCCCGTGGTGGCAGGCTTCTCAACGCATCCGGATTGGGATCACGTGCTCTGGCACGCCGAGCTCGGCGAAGCGCCCCGGTACGGGACAGCCCGCTGTGCGGCGTTCATGCGAGATCTGCTGTCGAACGCGGATTGGAAGGCCCGCGTCGTCGAGGGGTTACCGCCGGAGATCGCCGACGACGTGCCGCTGGAACAGTTCGGCCTCATCACCGGCCTGCCTCCCGAGACGTCGCGGATTCCCTGGGATGGCCCCACGGTCCGGATCATCGAGCATCCGGCGCATGCCCAGGGCCATGCCGCGCTGTTGACCGAAGAGGGCGGCGTTCTCGTCGCCGGCGACATGCTGTCCGACATCCTGGTGCCGTTCCCAGACCTGGACGCCGAGACTCCGATCGAGGACTACCTCGTCGGGCTCCGGCTGCTCGAGGACGAGGCGGACCGCGTCGAAGTCGCCATCCCGGGTCACGGGTCAGTCGGCGGGGCTGATCAGGTGCGCGCCCGAATTGAGCTGGACCGCGCGTACGTGCAGGCACTCAGCGACGGTCAAGCTCCCGATGACCCGCGCATCGGGCCATCGGCCACGTTCGGCAAGGAGTGGCTGCCCGGCGTGGCTGAATGGCAACTCCAGAGTCTCGCGCGAGGCAACGAGCGCGACGGGACGCCCGGCTAGCGCCGACCCTTGCGGAGCTCGAGGACTCGCTCGGGCGGACTGGTCGCGAAGAGGTGCATGCCGCGCGCGACCACGCCGGTCCAGCCCGTCTGATGGCTCGCACCGAGACCCGCCCCGGAGTCGCCGTGGAAGTATTCGTAGAAGAGGATGTCATCGGTCCAGGTCGGGTCGTCCTGGAATCGCGCCGTGTCCCCGAAGACCGGCCGACGCCCGGACGAGTCCCGTAGGAAGATCGACTCAAGGCGACGGTGGATCTCCTTGGCGACCTCGTACAGCGTCATCTGCGACCCCGAGCCGGTCGGACACTCGACCGTGAACGCGTCACCGTAGAAGCTGTAGTACTGGAGCAGGGCCCGGATGATGAGCGAGTTGACCGGCATCCAGATCGGCCCGCGCCAGTTGGAGTTGCCGCCAAACATTCCCGTGTCCGACTCGGCCGGCAGGTAGGCCACCTCGTACTCCTCGCCCCCGACGCGAAACACGTAGGGGTGCTCGTCGTGGAAGCGCGAGAGCGACCGGATTCCATGCGGGCTCAGGAACTCCGACTCGTCGAGCATCTTGGCGAGGACCCGGCGGAGCTTCGCCTCGTCGAGAATCGATCCGAGTCGCCGGCCGTTGACCCCGACGATCGTCGGGTCGTGAATGAACGCACGCAGTTCCGGCCGCGCCGTGAGGAAGGCACGCATCCGCTCGCCGAGCTCGGGGTACCGATCCAGGAGCTCGCCTTCGAACGACGTCACGGCGCACAGGGGAAGGAGGCCGACCATCGAGCGGACTTTCAACCGCTGCGCGCTTCCATCGGGCAGCCGGAGGATGTCGTAGAAGAAGCCATCCTCTTCGTCCCACATGCCCGTGTCCGCGCCGGCGTGCATCATCGACGTGGCGATCCAGAGGAAATGCTCGACGAACTTCTCGGCCAACGGAGCGTACGCAGGACGGTGCATCGCGAGCTCAGATGCGATCTCCAGCATGTTCTGGCTGAACATCGCCATCCACGCCGTGCCGTCCGCCTGCTCGAGGTGGCCGCCCGTCGGGAGCGGCGCGGATCGATCGAAGACCCCGATGTTGTCCAGGCCCAGGAACCCACCCTCGAAGAGGTTGTTCCCGGAGCGGTCCTTGCGGTTCACCCACCACGTGAAATTGAGCAGGAGCTTGTGGAAGACACGCTCGAGCCAGTCCACGTCGCCTTCGCCGCGCGACGCCTCGTCGAGTCGGTAGGTGAAGATCGTCGCCCAGGCATGGACCGGCGGATTCACGTCCCCGAAGTTCCATTCGTATGCCGGAAGCTGGCCGTTCGGGTGCAGGTATTCCGAGCGCAGCATCAGCTCGAGCTGGTCCTTGGCGAAGTCCGCGTCCACAACGGAGAGGGCGATGACGTGGAAGGCGAGGTCCCAGGCCGCGAACCACGGGTACTCCCATTTGTCAGGCATGGAGATGACATCGGCGTTGAGCATGTGATGCCAGTGCAGGTTGCGGCGCTCGGTCGCGTCGCCGGCCAGTGGATCCGCACCATGCTCGCCGAGCCAGCGATGCACGTCGTATGCGTACGTTTGCTTCGACCACAGCATCCCCGCCAGCGCCTGCCGCATGACGCGCCTCTGATCCTCGCTCAGCGACGGCGGGATGACCGTCGCGTAGAACTCGTCCGCCTCGGCGCGTCGGAGGTCGATCACCGTCTCGACGTCGGCGGCGGTGAGCCCTTCGCGTGAGGTGGCATCCCGAAGCCACAGGTTGATTGGTACCGACGCCCCTGGCTCGATGCTGAGCGCGTAATGGGCAGCCGCCTTCGTCCCCACCTGCGCGGGGTTGACCGCGCCCTGATCGCCATGGATGACGTGGCGCTCGATCCCGTCCTTGACGAACGGCGTGCGGTTGGGTGCACCGTTGAGGCGTTCCGTGTTGGTCTCGTTCTCGGTGAACAGCAGTGCCCGGGCCCCCTCGCACGTCAGGCGGTACTCGCCGAGCTCGGCGTGGGAGGCCGAAATCGTCTCGGATCCTCCGACCACCGTCCCTCGCATCACCGGCGGCGGGTCGTCGCCACCCCATGACCAGGTGTTGCGGAACCAGAGCGTCGGCAGGAGATGGATGGCTGCCGCCTCAGGTCCCCGGTTCGTGACCGTGATGCGGATCGCCGTGTCCGTCGGACTCGCCTTCGCGTATTCCACCACGACGTCGAAGTAGCGGTCGTCGTCGAAGGCGCCAGTGTCGATCAGCTCGTACTCGGGGTCGGTCCGACTCCGACCCGCATTGGTCGATACCAGGTCGTCGTACGGGAAGGCCGACTGCGGGTACCGGTACCGGTAGCGGAGGTACGAGCTCGTTGGCGTGGCGTCGAGGTAGAAGTAGTACTCCTTGACGTCTTCGCCATGGTTGCCCTCCTGGTTCGTCAACCCGAAGAGGCGCTCCTTGAGAATCGGGTCGTTTCCGTTCCAGAGGCCGAGCGCGAAGCACAGGATCTGCCGCTCATCCGAGTACCCGGCGATCCCATCCTCCCCCCAGCGGTAGGCGCGGGAACGCGCCTGATCGTGACTGAAGTACGACCAGGCGTCGCCGTCGTCGCTGTAGTCCTCGCGGACCGTCCCCCACTGCCGCTCGGAAAGGTACGGTCCCCACAGCCGCCAACGTACGTTGGTATCGCGGGCTTCCGCGAGGCGACCCCGCTCGGCACTGTCATCGGCGCTCGTCATGGGCTCAGCATAAGCCGCGAGAGCATCGGCAACCGTCCGCCCCGTTCGGCTCGAAGTCCAGCCCCGCCGTGCGTGGGTCGTGCATCATCGGTCGATGCAGGAGCTGAGTGCCAGTGGCGAGCTGCGCCGGCACGATCGATTGGCGCGCGAGGCCGATGAGGGCCGCCTCAGCTCGGCTGCCACGCGCTCGACTCGAAGCAGGGGCCGCCAGCGCTCCGAAGAGCCCGACGAATTCCGGACCGCCTTCGAACGCGACCGGGATCGGGTCATCCACTCGAAGGCCTTCCGGCGCCTCAAGCACAAGACCCAGGTCTTCCTGAACCCGGAGGGCGACCACTTCGTCACGCGGCTCACCCACACCATGCAGGTGACGCAGGTCGCGCGTGCGCTGGCCGCGGCGCTCAGCCTGAACGAGCCGTTGGCCGAGGCGATCGCGCTCGGGCACGACGTCGGCCACTCGCCGTTCGGCCACACCGGTGAGGAGGCGCTGTCTCCCTATTTCGCCCCCGAGGAGTGGCATCACGCAGCGCAGAGCGTGCGGATCTTCGAAGTGCTCGAGGATGCGAACCTGACCTGGGAGGTCCGCGACGGGATCCGTGCCCACTCGTGGAAGATCGATCCGCCACCTGCGACCCCGGAGGCGTTCTGCGTTCGATTCGCCGACCGGATTGCCTACCTGGCGCACGATGCCCTGGATGCCGTGCGCGCCGGCGTGCTGGCAAGGAGCGATTTCCCTCACCACGCCACCCAGCGGTTCGGCGAGCCCGGCCGCGAGTGGATCAACGCCATGATCACGAGCGTCATCGACGAGTCGCTGCGCACCGGTGCGATCCGGATGGACGAGGCCACGCTCGCCGTGATGAACGAGCTGCGCGACTTCATGTTCGAGCGCGTCTACCTCGCGCCGGAGCAGGTCCGTCAGCAGCAACGTGCCATCGCGGTGATCCGGGATCTGATGGACTGGCACCTCGCGCATCCAGACGAGATTCCCGAGTCGTTTCGCCAGACCGATGCGACCGCCGTGATCCAGGCGGCCGACTACATCGCCGGCATGTCCGACCGATACGCGCTTGCAACGCACGATCGGCTGTTCCGGCCCGCCCTCGACGCCTAAGCGAAGACCCGGAGCGAATGCGCGCGCACCTCGAAGGTGATCGGCGTCAGGCCGATGCTGTGGCCATCGGCATGGGCCGGCAACGTGTGATTGATGCCCTCGACCTTCACCGCTCGCCCGGTCGAGGTCGAGATGCGCGCATCGCGATGCGGCTGACGGCGGGCCACGACCGCGAAGTGGCGAAGGGCCTCCCAGCGGCTCATGCGGTCGAACACCGCCACGTCGAGCAGGCCATCGGTCGGGTTCGCTTCGACGCCGACGGCGAAGCCGAGTCCGTGGTACGGCCCGTTGCTGACGATCAGCGCGGGTGTGGTCGCCGAGGTTGTGACCTCGTCGACGGTGATGCGCATCGATGCGTCCGGCCTGCGGACGCCTCGCCAGAGCGAGCGCACGCCACGCCACCAGCCCCGCCGCTCGGCAACCTCGACGGCGAGGAAGCCGATCGCGTCGAGGCCGACGCCGGCAGCTTCGAAGAAGGGACGGCCGTCGGTGCCCTCGTGTCGGGCCCAGCCAATGTCGAACGAGACAGTGTCCCCCGCAGCGATCACGTCGAGCGCTGGGCCCAGCATGTCGGGGATCCCGAAGCCGCGGGCTACGTTGTTGAAGCTCCCCATGGCCAGGATCCCGAGCGCAGCATCCGGGTGGTCGATCAAGGCCGTGGCCACCGCCGAGACCGTGCCATCGCCGCCTCCCACGACCACGTCATATCCGTCGTCCGCGGCCTTCCTCGCCCGGGATCCGTCGTCATCGCCCTCGGCCAGCTCGCGGAAGTCGACCACGAGACCTCGCTCGCGGAGAGCGGCAGCCAGCGCGGA
>DATBRU010000173.1:0-15698 GCA_036560105.1 Candidatus Limnocylindria bacterium
CGGTGATATCGATCAGCCTCTCGGCTCCCGTCACCTCGGCGGCGCGGACGATGAGCCGCATGGCGAAAGCCGTTCCCGCCCCGCGACGACCCTCGAGGAGCTCCGCGTCGCGCGAGCTCAGTGCCAGGCTCAGCCGCGCGCCTCCTCGGCCTCGATGCGCGAGATCTTCTCGATCCGCGGGGTGTGCCGTCCACCGGCGAACTCCGCATCAAGGAAGGCCCGAATGCACGCCCGGGCGACCTCGGTGCCGATGATCCGCGCGCCCATCGCCAGGACGTTGGCGTCGTTGTGCTCCCGGCCGAGGCGGGCGGTCACCGGATCGGCTGCCTCGACGCACCGGATGCCCCGAACCTTGTTCGCCACGATGGCCTCGCCGGTGCCGCTGCCGCCGAGAACGATCCCGCGGTCGAAGTCGCCGCGCGCGACGGCGCGTGCCACCGGGGCGATGAAGTCGGGATAGTCGACCGCGTTCGTGTCGAACGTCCCGAAGTCGCGGTACTCGACGCGCAGCTCGTCGAGCAGCGTGCACAGCTCGCCCTTGAGGTGGAAGCCCGCGTGGTCGGAGCCGATCGCGACCTTCATGCCGCGAGGATAGCGGAGACGCCGGGTCCGTCTACGCGTTCGCAAGGTCCAGGAGGGGCTCCAGAAGCTCGCGGCCAACGGGCCCATCCCGCAGGATGCGCGCCGGGACGGCCGTCAGGTCCAAGACGGTCGAGGCCACGCCCCCGGGCACGGCCCCACCGTCGAGCACCGCGGCGAGCTCGTCCTGCTGAGTCGCGAAGGCGATGAGCACCTCGTCGGCGCCCAGCGTGTCCGGCTCGTCCGAGATGTTCGCGCTCGTCGCGAGCAACGGGCCCGCGGCCTGGACCAGGGCCAGCGCGACGGGGTGATCAGGGGCGCGATAGGCCTGGGTCTCGGTGCCCGTCCGCAGGACGAGGGTCAATGCGCCCGGCCAGAACGCAGCGGCCACGCGTCGGGCGGAGTCATCGGCGACCGCACCGTGGGCAACAGCCTGCTCGAGGTCGGCCACGAGGAGCGGGATGCGCCGATCCACCGGCCGTCGCTTGAGCTCGAACAGGGCACCGATGCGATCCGCGCGAGAACCCGCGACGGCGACGCCGTACACGGTGTCGGTCGGAAAGGCGACCAGCTCGCCGGCGAGGAGCAGCTCTGCGGCACGGGCGATCCCCTCGGGCGTGGGGGGCAGCCGATCGGTCACGCCGTCAGTCTAGGCAGATCGACGCGTACCACCCGGTCGAGCCCCGCCAGGTCCGGAACCAACCGGACCGATGCGCCCGGTGGCGCGAGGGCCTCGATCGTGGATGCCTGGTCGACGCCGATCTCGAGGAACGTGCTCGCTCCTTCGGCGGTCTTCGCCGGCAGGTCGTGCAGCAGCCGGCGCAGCAGGTCGAGCCCGTCCGGGCCGCCGTCAAGGGCGACGCGCGGCTCGAAACCGAGCGAACCGCGCCGCTCGTCGACCTCGGCGCTCGACACGTACGGCAGATTGGCGATCACGACGTCCGGGCGCGGCTCCGCATCGGCGGGGAGCAGGTCCGCCTGCACCAGCCGGATGCGCGATCGCACACCATGGGCGTCGAGGTTCTCGGCCGCCAGGGCCAGCGCATCGGCGGAGATGTCGCTTGCCACGAGCGTCAGCCGGCCCGCATCGATCACGTCGCCGAGCTGAAGCGCGATCGCGATGGCGACGGCCCCCGACCCGGTCGCGACCTCCCGGGCCGCGACCCTGGGACCGCCGTCCAGCCGCGAGGCGATCTCGGCGATCGCCGCGTCGGCGAGCAGCTCGGTCTCCGGGCGCGGGATGAGGGCACGTGGATCGGTCCGCATGCGGAGCGAGTGCCACTCCTTGAACCCTCGGATATAGGCCACGGGCTCTCCGCGAGCTCGACGCACGATGAGCTCGTCGAAGGCCGGCGCATCGGCCAGCGGTTCCTCGGGCCGGGCCAGCAGCCAGGCGCGGTCGCGGCCGAGATGGAATGCCAGCAGCACCTCGGCGTCGAGCCGCGGCGTAGGCGAGCCAGAGGCGCGCAACCTGGCCGCCGCATCGACGATCGCCTCGCCGAGGCTCGTCTCGAACTCGCCTTCGTCAGGTGCCAATCGCGCCCTATTCGGTGACCGCGTCCATGCGCCGCGCCTGGTCGGCCTCGAGCAGCGGCTCGATGACCCGATCCAGGTCGCCCTCGAGCAGACCGGGCAGGTTGTGGACGGTGTGCCCGATGCGGTGGTCGGTCACGCGATCGTCCGGGTAGTTGTAGGTCCGGATCTTTTCGGAGCGCTCGCCCGACCCCACCTGGGAGCGGCGCTCTTCGCCACGCTCCGCGGCCTGGCGCTGCTGCTCGGCCTCGAGGAGTCGAGCGCGAAGGACGCTCATCGCCTTGGCGCGGTTCTTGTGCTGGCTCTTCTCATCCTGGATCGCGACCATCATGCCCGTCGGCAGGTGCGTGATACGCACCGCGGAGTCGGTGGTGTTCACGCTCTGCCCTCCGGGACCGGATGACCGATAGACGTCGATCCGCAGGTCCTTCTCGTCGATCTGGACCTCGACCTCGTCGGCCTCGGGCAGGACTGAGACGGTCGCCGTCGAGGTGTGGATCCGACCCTGGGCCTCCGTCGTGGGAACGCGCTGGACGCGATGCACTCCCGACTCGAACTTCAGGCGCGAATAGGCCCCGGAGCCGCGCACCTCGGCGATGACCTCCTTGAATCCTCCGGCCTCGGCCTCCGAGGTGGAGAGGACCTCGACCTTCCAGCGCCGCCGATCGGCGTAGCGGGCGTACATGCGGTACAGGTCCGCGGCGAACAGCGCCGCCTCCTCGCCCCCGGTCCCGGCGCGCACCTCGACGATGACGTTGCGATCGTCGTTGGGGTCCCGTGGCACGAGGCGCCGACGCAGATCGGCCTCGAGCACGGCTGCCTCGCCGGACAGGCGTTCGATCTCCTCGGTTGCCATGGCGCGGATCTCCGGGTCCGAATCGGCGGCCATCGCCCGCGCCTGGTCGAGCTGCGTCTGGCTCGACCGCCACATCCTCAGCCCGGCGACGATCGGCTCCAGGCGGGACATCTCGCGTCCGAGATCCGCCAGCATCTGCGGGTTCCCCGCCACGTCGGGCGTCGAGAGCTGCCGGCCGATCTCCTCGTATCGCGCCTCGAGCTCACCGAGCCGGTCGATCATGCCGTCGCCGTGGCGGCAGCCTCGCGATCCGACGCCAGGCAGGACTCGAGCGAGGCAATGCTCACCTCGAGCATCTCGCGGTCCGGCGGGCGGGTGGTCAGGGCCTGGAGCCACAGCCCCGGGGTGTAGATCGCGCGCACGAGCCGGTTGCCGTAGTGACGGGCGCCGAATCGCACGAGCTCGTAGGCGAAGGCGGCGATCACCGGCACGAGCACGATGCGCGAGAGGAAGAGCAGCGGAAGCGGAACGCCGGCGCGCGGGATCAGGCTGAAGAAGAAGATGCTGATGACGACGACGATGAGGATGAAGGTCGTGCCGCACCGCGTGTGCGCCGTGCCGAAGGCATCGACCTCCTCCGGCGTGAGGGGTCGATCGGCCTCGTAGGCGCTGATCGCCTTGTGCTCCGCGCCGTGGTAGGCGAAGACGCGGCGGATGTCGCTCATGAGCCCGATCGCCACGATATAGCCGATGAAGATCGCGAGCCTGATCAGGCCCTCGACCGCGTTGGCGACCAGGTCCGAGTCGGCGACGTCCTCGGCGAACGTCGAGAGGAAGAGCGGGAGGAGGAAGAACAGGCCGATGGCGAAGCTCAGGCTGAAGATCATGGTGAGCGCGATCGTGCCCTTGCCCAGCTCGACGTCCTCGCCCTCGGCCGCGATGGCGGCGGAACGCATGAGCATGCGCGTGCCGATCACGAGCGTCTCGTACAGGACGAACATGCCGCGCAGGAACGGGATCTTGATGAGCCGCCGGTCCGCCGAAAGCGCCGGCGGCAGCGGTTCAGACATCGTCCGGATCTCGCCCGATGGCGGCCGGACGCTCATGGCCACGGTCGTGCGGCCGCGCATCATCACCCCCTCGATGAGGGCCTGGCCACCATAGAAGAAGTCGGGCATCCGGAAGCGACGCCGGCCGGACGCATCGGTCACCGCGCCGATGACCAACGGCCCGGCCGCGATGAGCAGCTCGGGAACGAGGAAGAGGAGGTGCGGCGCAAGATGCGCCGGCCACCGCATCAGGCGACGGCGCATCGGTTCGCGCTCAGCGCTGGGAGCGCTCGAGTCGCTTCTGGAAGCGCTCGACCTGGCCGGCGGTGTCGACGATGTTCTGCGTGCCGGTGAAGAACGGGTGGCACTTGTTGCAGACCTCGACCTGGATGGTCTCGGCCGTCGAGCCGACGGTGAACTGGTTCCCGCAGCCGACGCAGCGGGCGTTCGCCTGGTGCCAGGCGGGATGAATATCGGCCTTCATGATCGTGGTGCTCCGGTGCGTCAGGCGGACTGGCCCATGCCAGACTGGCCCATCCCAGACTGGTACGGGCCGGCCTCGATGCTGACGCGCTTCTTGCTGCGGGTCTCGTGGGTGAATCGGACCTTGCCGTCGGTCGTTGCGAAGAGTGTGTAGTCCCTGCCCATCCCGACGTTGGGTCCCGGATGGAAGGTGCTGCCGCGCTGTCGGACGATGATCGTGCCGGCCAGCACGTACTGGCCATCCCCGCGCTTGACGCCGAGTCGCTTCCCGGCGCTGTCGCGGCCGTTCTTGCTGGACGAGCCGGCCTTCTTGTGTGCCATCTGGACTTACTCCTCCGACTCGGCCTTCGGCTTCGGTGCCGCGGGCTTGCGGGTTCGCTTCGGCTTCTCGTCGACCGCCCCAACCTCGGCCGGACCAGCCTCGACCGCCCCAACCTCGGCCGCAGCGGCCTCGGTCGAATCGGTGGCGGGCGCATCGGCGTCGCTCGTGGCCTTCGTTGTCGCCTTCGTCGATGACTTCGCCTTCGGCGCGCCGGTGATGTCGTCGATCCGCACCCGCATCAGGTGCTGGCGATGACCGGTGTGGCGGCGGTACTTGACCTTCTGCTTGAACTTGAAGACCACAAGCTTCGGGCCCAGCTCCTCGCCGAGCACGGTGCCGGTGACGGTCGCACCCGTGACGGTCGGGGTACCGACCATGACCGACTCGCCGTCGCCGATGAGCAGGACGCGATCGAAGGTGATGGACGCACCGGGGTCACCGGGCACGCGCTCGATCACGAGCTCGCTACCCGCCTCGACGCGGTACTGCTTCCCGCCGGTCGTCATGACGGCGAACATGGGTTGACTCCTGGGTTGCTCATGAGCTGGCGTCCGCGGGCAGATCAACCTGCCTCGGCGCACACCGAAACGGGCCGAGTGATCAGCCCGTGGGAGAAACGAGTTTACCGAGCGATCGGGGGAGTGTCAACGAAGAGGAGCCGTGTCCGGACCACCCGTCGCGTGCGCAACGGGATGTCCAGCGCGCCGATGACATCCTCCGGCCGGCCGGCGCCACTGGCGTCGAGCTGGAGCACGATCCGAAGCGTCGCGGTGTGAGCCCGTTCGTCCACCTGCACGACCTCGACGTCATCGATGAGCGGACGCAGGTCCCGATCGCCCGCGTCGCTGCGGCGCTCGCTCTCGCCGCGACGGCGCTTGCCATGGAGCTCGGTGGCGTTCAGCAGCCGGACGACGGCGCCGCGCAGCGCATCCATCGTCAGGCCGTCGTCGCCACCGACGTCAACCTCGTACTCGGCGCCGCGGAGCTGTGATGCGGCCGAAGGGAAGCCGTGCCACACCTCCTTGGCGTCGCGCAGCTCGATGCCATCCGGGAAGCGTCCCGACGCGGCCTGGATCCGCTCGAGCGGGACGAGGTCGTCGAAGTAGGCCTCGACCACCTCGCCGCGCAGCTCGATCCCGACCGGCAGGTTCGCCGCGAGCTTGATCCGCGGCCTCGGCTTCAGCGCATGGGTGTAGGCGAGGGGGAGGCTCTCCTCGCGGAACGCGCGCTCGAGCTCCTCGACGAGCACCGCCTGACGCATGCGAAGCGCGGGTTGCGTGCGGCTGAAGAGGAGCTGCCAGCGCTGCCGTGGAGCGCCATCTGACGACTGGCCGGTCATGACGTGCCATCGTACCGGCGAACACGTCGCACGGCCAGACCCGCCGGGTAGCATGAGGGCGATGTCCGCGTTCCTCGACGCCATCCACCGCAACCGGCAGTCGCTGTTCGCGCTGTTCATGATCGCGATCGTCCTGTGGCTGCTCTGGGTCGCCCGGGGCGCGCTCCCGGCCTTCTTCGTCGGCCTCGCGCTGGCCTTTGTGCTCGACCCCGGCGTGACAGCGTTGGCACGACGCGGCATGCCGCGCTGGGCGGGAGTGCTGGTCACGTACGTGGCGGCCGTTGGGATCATCTGGGGGCTCGCGGCGTTCGTCATCCCGCCGATCACGGCACAGGCTCGCGAGTTCGTCGACCATCTGCCCGAGTGGGGCTCCTCCGTCGGCGACCTCGAGCAGGCGGTGCTGGACTGGTACGAGGCGCTCCCGCTGCCGCCCGATCTGCGCGAGATGATCGACGAGCAGATCGCTGCGAGCGGCCAGCTCTTTGCCGACCTGCTGCGGGCGCTCCTCGCCCCGACCGTGAGCGCTATCGTCCGGGCGGCGACGTTCCTCCTCGGCCTCGTCGTCGTGCCGGTCTGGCTGTTCTACGTGCTCAAGGATCGCGAGCGCTTCACGTACAGCGTCGCTGGAGCCCTCCCACCGTCATGGCGGCCGGACGCCGAGAACGTCCTCTCCCTGCTGGCGCGCGTCGGCGGGCGGTGGGTGCGCGGGCAGCTGCTCCTGGGCGTGGCCGTGTTCATCGCCACCGTCATCGGCCTCACCATCCTCACCTTCCTGGGGTTCGGCGAGTTCGGTCAGTTCACCCTGGTGCTCGCCCTCATCGCCGGCGTGCTCGAATGGCTGCCCATCATCGGCCCGATCATCGCCGCCATCCCGGCGATCCTCATCGGCCTCACCATCGGGATCCCGGCCGCCATCGCCGCTGCCGTGCTCTACACGGGCATCCAGCAGCTGGAGAACCACATCCTCGTCCCCAAGGTGATGGGAGACGCCGTCGACCTGCACCCGGCCGTTCTCATCATGGCGCTGGTCGTCGGCGGCGCCCTGTTCGGGATCGGCGGCGCGATCCTCGCGGCGCCTACCGTGGCGGCTGGCAGAGACCTGTATCGGTATGGATTCCACCGATTCGGCGGCGAAGTTCCCGCCGAGGCGTACGCGCTGGTCGCGCACGACGTCCAGCCGGAAGAGCCGGACGACCCTCCGCCTGTCGCTGACGAAGCAACCGCCTCCTAGCTGCTGGCCTCGACCCCGCACCGCGAGCGGCCTCAGAGCGAGGGCTTGTGCGAGCGCATCCGGACGGATTGGAGGATTCCCAGGCCGAAGAGCAGGCTGATGAGTGACGACCCGCCGTACGTGATGAAGGGGAGCGGGATGCCGGTCACCGGCATGATGCCGACCACCATGCCGACGTTCACGAGCAGCTGGAACAGGATCATGGAAGCCAGCCCGGCCGCGATCAGCATGCCGAACGCGTCCTGCGATCGCCAGCCAATGGCCAGGATGCGCGACAGGAGCAGCGCGAAGAGCACCAGGACCACCATCCCGCCGATGAAGCCCAGATCCTCGGCAACGACGGTGAAGACGAAGTCCGTGGACTGGACCGGGATGTAGCCACGCTGGTCCTCGCCGCCCACGGTGAGGCCCCGACCCAGCCAGCCGCCCGACCCAACTGCGTTGAGTGCCTGGACCAGCTGGTAGCAGGCGCCCTGGGCATCGGCATACGGGTCCAGGAAGCAGAAGAGGCGGGCGCGCTGGTACTCGTGAAGCATGCTCACCGCCAGCGGCGCTACGGCGATGACGCCCGCCGTCATGAGGCCCATCCAGCCGAGGCTCGCCCCGCTCATGAAGAGCATGCCGACGAGGATTCCGACAAACACGAGCGCCGTTCCGAGATCCGGCTGGAGGAAGACGAGCAGGGTCGGAATCGCCATGAGGCCGCCGGCCGCCAGGATCGTTGATAGACGGCCGATGCGTTCCCGCCTCCCCGAGAGGTACGCCGCCAGCACCGCGATCATGAGGACCTTGCTCACCTCGCTGAACTGGAAGTCCAGGCCGGCCACGGTGACCGACATCTGGGCTCCGAACAGGTTGCGGCCGACGAGCATGGTCAGGACCAGGAGCCCCAGGACGACGAGGTAGATCGGAACCGCCAGGGTCCGAAGCCAGTGATAGTCGACGCTGGCCGCGACGAAGAAGAGCGTCAGGCCGATCGCGGCCCAGATCAGCGTCTTGACCGTCTGTGACATCCCCGGCGCGGCGGCCGGATCGTTGAACGCGGCCGAGTAGCCCATGACGATGCCGACCGTGATCAGGAGCAGCACGTAGAGCAACAGCTGGAGGTCGAAATGCCTCCAGTCGCGCGCCTTGAATGTCTCAACAAATGTTGTAGTAGCGGCACCCATCGGTCAGTTCGCCGTCACGAGGCTGAAGTCGTTCGGATCGAGGCGCAGATCCTGGTCAAGGCCGAACTGGAGCTGAAGGAAGTACTTCACGACCTCGGCGGAGACGTTCCCGGGCACCACGGCCGAGTAGTTGAAGGCCAGGACAGCCAGGTCGGCATCGGTGGCGCCGGCGGCGCTGGGCAGGTAGGCCACGAACCAGGAGTGGAACGGCAGCGTGCCCTCATCGGTCAGCTCCCCGAACTCGGCGGTTCCTGTCTTCCCCGAGAGCGCCCCTGGCAGGTCAAGGTCGCGGATGTTGTACGCGTGCCCGGTGGTGATCACCTCGCGAGCGCCGATTCGCATGGTCTGCAGTGTCTCGTCGGACGCCGCGAGCTCCCGGATGACCTCGGGTTCGTAGGCGCGCACCAGGGTTCCGTCGGCATCGGCCTCGCCACGGACGATCATCGGTCGCATCAGGCGCCCTCCGTTCGCCACCGCGGCGTAGGCGTTCAGCATCTGCAGGGGCGTCACGGCGATGACGTTCTGGCCGATGCCCGCCTGCGCCACCTCCCCGGTGAAGACGCCCTGCCGGCCCTGCTGTCGAGCCCATTCGGTGCTGGCGATGATCCCGGTCGACTCCGTCGGGAGGCGAATGCCCGATCTCTGGCCGAAGCCCAGGTCGTTGGCCCACTCCGCCAGCGGGTCGATTCCCGTGTGGACGGCCATCTGGTAGAAGAACGTGTCCGAGCTGATGGCGAACGCGTCGACCATGTCGAGGCGTCCGAATCCTTGGCGGTTCCAGTCGTACAGGCACTCACCCTCCGGTGCGCCCGGGATCTGGTAGCAGCCGTACGTCTGCCACAACCGGCTCGGCGTGGTGACGCCCTCCTCGAGCGCCGCGATCCCGGTGACGAGCTTGTAGGTCGAGCCGGGCGGATAGATGTCGCTGATGGCGTGGTTGCGCAGCGGTCGGTCCGGATCGGAGAGGTAGACGCTGAAGTCCTCCGCGCTGATCCCCGTCGCGAACTTGTTGTTGTCGTATGCCGGCAGCGAGACCATGGCCAGGATCTCGCCGGTCTGCGGGTTCATGACCACGATGACGCCCTGGCTGACATCGGCGACATCCATGCCCCACATGAGCGCCTGGGTCGCAAGGCGCTGCGTCTCCCCGTCGATCGTCAGCATCAGGTTGGCCCCGGGCTCTGGCTCGCGCACCGTCTCGATCACCTTCACGGGCCTGCCCGACGCGTCCCGCTGGACACGTTGCGATCCGTACTCACCCCGAAGCTCCGTCTCGAACGACGCCTCGATGCCCGCCTTGCCGATGACGTCGTCCCGCAGGTACCCGCTGGCCTCGAGGTCGGCAAGCTCGGCGCGGTCGACCGGACCGGTGTAGCCGACGATCGTGGCGAGCAGGTTTCCGTTGGGCTCACCCTCCTCGTCGAGATACCGGCGCACCGGCTCCACCTCGACGACGATGCCTGGGAGCCGCTCGCTGGCCTCCGCCAGGACCAGCGAGGCCTCGCGACTCACGCCGCGTTCGATCGGGACGAGGTCGTACGGCGAGCCGACGAAGGCCGAGAGGCGATCTCGCATGGCCGCGGCGTCCCCACCGGTGATTCGCGCCACCTGCCCCAGGATCCGTCCCAGCTGCGATTCGGGCAGGTCTGCCGGCCTGACCTCCACGCTCCATGACGGCACGTTGATGGCGATGGGCCGACCAGCCCGATCGAAGATCGACCCGCGCGGTGCCGGCACTGGGACCACCACCGTCCGGTCGGCCTCGGCCCGCTGCGCGTACTCCTCGCCGTTGACGACCTGGAGCTGGAAGAGTCGGCCGCCGAGGGCGAGCAGCAGGACCATCGCGGCCACGCCGAACGCGATGAACCGCCGTCCCGAGCGGTGCAGGTCGACGCGGCCGTCGTTCAGGTCTGCCATGGCATCACCACGCGGGAGCCTCATCCGGCATCCAGCGCCGAACCGCGGCGCGTGCCGGATACAGGAGGATGGCCGTCAGGACCGCGTTGAGCGTCGCCGCGGCGAGGATCAGGTCGAACGGCACTCGTCCGATCGAGCTATCGCCCACCAGCTGACCGATGAGCAGCATGATTAGATCGGCCACGACCGAGCCGGCGAACGCCGCCGCGACCGGGTAGATCCATGTCAGCCTCCCGAACGCGCGGGCGCCGGCGGCCACCAGCACCGCGACGATGAGCATGGCCAGCGGGATCGATCCGAGGGGATCACCGACGAGGAGATTGGCAGTGAGCCCTGCGACGAACGCCCATGTGATCCCCGCTTCGAACCCCGCGAGCGTCGTGGCGAGGACGACTCCCACGAGCACGATGTTCGGCTTGACGCCGCCGATCACGATCACCGGCGCCAGCGCGGCGTGCACGATCCCGAGAATCACCGCGAGGAGTGGAATGACGTACGAGATGGCGAGGGCCCCTGGACTGCATCGGCTGGGCGGCGACGGGCAAAGTATACGGCGGGATTCACGTGAAACATCGGTGTGGATAACTCACCCTCGGCGCCGGCGATAAGCGTGCGGTAAGCGCGATGCACGCGGAAAACTGGTAGAATGCAGGTGCCCATCTGAACTCGCAGCGGAGCGCTCGTGGTCCGGGTCACGGCCTGCACAAACCAGAAGGGCGGCGTCGGCAAAACGACCACCGTGGTCAACCTGGCGGCCTACCTCGCTCTCTCCGGTACGCGTACCCTCGTCATCGATCTCGACCCGCAGGGCAACGCCACGAGCGGTCTCGGCGTCGACCGACGCACCGTCGCAGCGTCCTCGTACGAGGCGCTCGTGGATCGGACCCCGATTGCGGAGCTGATCATGTCCACGTCCATCGACGGTCTGGCGCTCGTTCCCTCGAGCGTGGCGCTCTCGGGTGCCGAAGTCGAGCTGGTGGATGTGTCGGCGCGGGAGCGCCGGCTGGCGGCCAGCCTGGGCGAGCTGAATGGACGATTCGACCGCATCCTGATCGACTGCCCACCGTCGCTCGGCCTGCTCACGCTCAACGCGCTCACGGCAGCCGATGGCGTGCTGATCCCGATCCAGACCGAGTACTACGCCCTGGAGGGCCTGAGCCAGCTGGTGAACACGATCCGACGCGTCCGTGAAGGACTCAATCCACGGCTCGAGATCGAGGGTGTAGTGCTGACGATGTACGACGCCAGGACGAACCTGTCTGCCCAGGTTGCGTCCGAGGTGCGACGACACATGAACGGCACCGTGTATGACACGGTCGTTCCGCGCTCGGTCCGCCTCTCGGAGGCACCCAGCCACGGGCTGCCGATCGCCCTGTACGACCCGGCTTCCCGCGGAGCGAACGCTTACCGCGCGCTGGCGGGCGAGGTCACCGCACGTGGCTAGCACGCCCGTGCCGGGTCGCAGCTTCGGCCTGGGCCGCGGCCTCGATGCCCTGATCCCGAGCTCCACCGAGGATCGAGGCGTGCTCGAGCTGGGCCTCGAGCACGTCGAGCGGAACCCGGATCAGCCGCGTTCGACCTTCGATGAGACGTTGCTCGGCGAGCTGGCGGCCTCGATTGCGGTCCATGGCGTGCTCCAGCCGATCATCGTCCGTCCGCTCGCACACGGTGGATACCAGCTCGTCGCGGGAGAGCGTCGCCTCCGTGCGGCCCGTATCGCCGGCCTCGAGACGATCCCGGCAATCGTCCACGACCCGAGCGAGGACACCTCCTCCCTCGAGCTCGCCCTCATCGAGAACCTCCAGCGCGCCGATCTCAACGCGATCGACGCCGCGCTCGCCTACCGCGAGCTCATCGACCGCTTCGGCCTGACGCACGAGGCCGTCGCACGACAGGTCGGCAAGAGCCGCGTGGCGGTGAGCAACTCGCTGCGGCTCCTCGATCTGGCGCCGGAGACGCGCCAGGCCATCGTCGACGGCCGCATCAGCGAGGGACACGGACGCGCGCTGGCCGCGATCACCATCGGCGAGCTCCAGCGAGCGGCCCTCGAAGTCGTGCTGGAACGCCAGCTCTCCGTGCGCCAGACCGAGGAGCTCGTCCGTCGCAAGCGCGAGGAATCGCCAGCCCGAGAGCGCCGCAGCCTGAGCCCGGACCTCGCGGACCTGGAGGCACAGCTGCGCGGGATCCTGGCCACGAAGGTCGGCATCGTGCGGACCCGCCGCGGCGGACGCCTGGTCATCGACTTCTACTCGGACGAGGAGCTCGACCGCCTGTACTCGATCATCACTCGCGGGGCCGGAGGAGAGACCGGCGCAGAAGGATTGACGCGCCATCAAGACCACGAGGTTGTCGCATCCACATGACGGTCCAACGAGCCACCAAACCCCGCACGAAGGGGGCGAGCTACACCGCCGCCGACATCCAGCTTCTCGAGGGGCTGGAGGCCGTACGCCTGCGCCCTGGGATGTATATCGGCTCGACCGACGCCCGTGGACTCCACCACCTGGTGTGGGAGGTGGTGGACAACAGCATCGACGAGGCCATGGCCAACCAGGCCACTCGAATCGACGTCACGATCCACGCCGATGGACGCCTCGAAGTCGTCGATGACGGGCGCGGCATCCCGGTCGACCGACACAGCACCGGCAAGAGCGCCCTCGAAGTGATCATGACCGAGCTGCACGCCGGCGGGAAGTTCGGCGGCAGCGGCTACAAGGTCTCCGGCGGTCTGCATGGCGTGGGGGCGAGTGTCGTGAACGCGCTCAGCTCCGAGATGCGTGTCGAGGTCCTGCGTGACGGCAAGCGCTACGTGCAGGAGTACGTCCGGGGCGCCCCGAAGGCGTCCGTGAAGCAGACGGGCGGCGCTTCGGAGGCGAACCGCGGCCTCGATCCCGCGTGGAAGCGCACCCATGGCACGCGCACCTACTTCCATCCCGATCAGGAAATCTTCGAAGAGCTCGACTTCAGCTGGGACACGATCAGCACCCGGCTTCGCGAGTCCGCGTACCTGAACAAGGGACTCTGGATCCGTCTGAGCGACGAGCGTATCGACGCGGAGAAGAACTTCTACTTCCAGGGTGGCGTCGTGAGCTACGTTCGCCACCTCAACCGCCGGCGCGACGTGCTGAACAATCGGCCGATTTACGTCGATCGACTGGTGGGGACGACGAGCGTCGAGGTCGCGCTCCAATACAACGACGGATTCGCCGAGAACGTCATCGCATTCGCGAACAACATCAATACGGTCGATGGCGGCACCCACGTCGCCGGCTTCCGGGCCGCCCTGACGAGCTCCCTCAACACCTGGTCCAAGAAGTCCGGGACGCTTGCCGAGAAGGAGGCGAACCTGTCGGGCGACGACGTCCGGGAAGGCCTCACGGCCGTCATCAGCGTCAAGCTGACCGTGCCGCAGTTCGAAGGGCAGACGAAGGCCAAGCTCGGGAATGCCGATATCAAGGGCATCGTCCAGACGGCGGTCACCGAGGGCATCGTGCAGCACCTCGAGGAGAACCCCGCGGACGGCCGACGGATCATCGAGAAGTGCGTCACCGCGGCCCGGGCGCGCGAGGCGGCGCGCAAGGCACGCGACCTCGTCATCCGCAAGGGCGCCCTCGAGGGGATGGCGCTCCCCGGGAAGCTGGCCGACTGCCAGGAACGCGACCCGGCGCGTTCGGAGCTCTACATCGTCGAGGGCGACTCGGCGGGTGGATCGGCCAAGCAGGGCCGCGATCGTCGGTTCCAGGCGATCCTCCCCATGTTCGGCAAGATGCTCAATGTCGAGAAGGCCCGCCTCGATCGGGTCCTCAGCTCGGACAAGATCCGTCCGCTCGTCATCGCGCTCGGTGCCGGCATCGGCGAGACCTTCGACATCACCAAGCTGCGCTATCACCGCATCTGCCTGCTTTCCGATGCCGATGTCGACGGTGCGCACATCACGACATTGCTCCTCACCTTCTTCTATCGGCACATGCCGGAGGTCATCGACAATGGATACCTCTATCTCTGCCAACCGCCCCTCTACCGCGTGAGCACCGGCAAGGTGACCCGGTACGCCGCGAGCGAGAAGGAGCGAGACGCTGCCGTCAAGGAGCTCAGTCGCGACGGCAAGACCAAGAACGTGAGCGTGCAGCGCTTCAAGGGCCTCGGCGAGATGAACGCCGATCAGCTGTGGGAGACGACCATGAACCCCGATACGCGGACGCTCCTCAAGGTCCAGATCGCCGAAGGCAGCGAGGCCGACACGGACGAGATCTTCAGCACGCTCATGGGCGAGAAGGTCGAGCCGCGCCGCGATTTCATCCGCGGAGAGGCCCGCAAGGTCCGCAACCTGGACATCTGAGTCCGAAGCGAAACACGGAGAGGCAACGACACCGATGCCATCACGACACGCCGGTGATATCCGCCAGGTCGCCCAGAAGACCGGGCGCAGCCCCGAAGAGTGGTGTGAGCTGCTCGAGGCGAACGGGGTCGGCGACCGCCGGGACGCGGTGAACATGCTCCGCGACTCGTATGCGGTGAGCCATGCCTTCGCGCTCACGATCGCCGATCACTGCCTGCGTCGAGCTGATGACGACGACTGGAGCCCCGACTTCGACGACGAGGATGGGGACGACCGCTGGTAGCCATGGACGAGCGTATGACGATCGGAACGAGCGAGTCGGTGGTGGCCGAGGATGGCCGCCGCTACGCATTCGCCGATCACCACTGCTTCGCGTGCGGTGGGTCGAATCCGATCGGGATGCGCCTGCGGATCGAGATCGGCGACGGCTTCGCTCGGTCGAGCTGGACGGCGGGCGACGACTTCGTCGGATGGAGCGACAAGATCCACGGTGGGATCGTCGCCACGCTCCTCGACGAGGTGATGGCGTGGGCCCCGTCGAGCTTCGACTCGTGGGCCGTCACCGCCGAGCTGACGATCCGATACCGATCGCCCGCCGCGCCCGGTGAGGAGCTGCTGGCGACGGGTCGGGTGGTGGGCCGACGCCGCCGCATCTTCGACGTGCGCGGGGAGGTGGTGACCGCCGATGGGCGGTTGATCGCCGAGGGATCGGGACGGTATCTCGGGGCGTCCCCCTCGGAGAAGGCAGAGCTCAAGGATCGCTACGGCGTTGCCCAGGGGGTCGGCGGCGAGTGATCGGGCCTGCTGCGACATTCGCGACATATGCGACACTCAACTGGGCGGCCGTCGAATATACGTATACACCCAAGCGACGAGGACAGAGGTAGACGATGGAGATGGACCGCATCGGCAACGTGAGGCCGGTGGCAATCGAGGACGAG
>DATBRU010000174.1:0-3295 GCA_036560105.1 Candidatus Limnocylindria bacterium
CGCTCGTCCTTCATCACCGGCCAGACACTCGTCGTCGATGGCGGTGCGCTTGCCCGCCTGAGCACCGAATGAAGCCGGTCACGATGAGCGCCGACGTTCCCGAGGATCTCGAATCCTCGGGCCCCGACCATCGCGTCAACGAGCTGCACCTGCTCCTCGCCGTGGCGGGCGAGTTCGAGGGGACCGGCCTCTTCATCGACGTTGGCGCGCATGTCGGTTCGTACAGCGAGGGGTTCGCCAGGCGTGGATGGGACGTGATCGCGGTCGAGGCCGCGCCCGAGATCCACGCGGAGCTGGTGGACCGGTTGGCGCCCTACGAGCGGGTCGACGTCGTCCACGCGGCCGCCACCGAGACCGGTGGCGGAGAGATCGAGTTCTTCATCAGCTCGGAGTTCTGGGGGATCCACTCGCTCCGGCCCTTCCACGAGACCCACGACAAGAGCGTGATGGTGCCGACCGTGCGCATCGCCGACCTGCTGGACGGTCGGTCCCGCTCGGTCCCGCTCGTCATCAAGGTCGACACGGAGGGCGCGGACCTGCTCGTGCTGCGGGGAATCGACTGGGCTGCCGAACAGCCGCGGCTGGTGCTGTGCGAGTTCATGGACGAGCGGACGGCACCCCACTTCGGGTACGTCTACACCGACATCATCGAGTTCATGGAGGAGCGCGGGTATATCCCCTACGTGAGCGAATGGGCTCCGGTGGCGGAGCCATCGCGACGAGGGCACGGCGGCGGGCCATTCACCCACCTTCAGATCGTCCGTGCGCCACTCGGTCATCAGCCGGCGTGGGGAAATCTCTTCTTCGTGTCCCCGCAGGACCAGCCGCTCTTCGAAAGGGTCCTCCATCGCTATCTGATCGAAACCCGTCAGCGCAACGACGAGGTCGTGGCGGCAGCCGCCAAGTCCGTCACACGGCTCTCGCACCTCGAGCAGTCGATCGCCAACCGCGAGACCACGATCGACGGCTTGAAGGGCGCGGTGAGCCGAAAGGACGCGAGGATCGAGACGCTCGATTCCGCGATCACGCAGCGGGACGCTCGGATTGCGAAGCTCGATGAGGCGATCGAGCGAAAGGACGCCAGGATCGCCACGCTCGACCACGAGCTCGCCGAGCGCAACGACCGCTTCAGGAAGCTCGTCGCGCGCAAGAGGCGCATGGACCTCCGCTACCGGGTGGCCATCGGGCTGCTCATCGCGGTGAGCGTGGTGCTCGCCGTCGTCGCACTGACCAGGTGACCTGACCCTCGGGAGACGCGGCGCCGCTCGAAGGACGAGGATCGGGGCAGGACCATCGCCTTACCGATGGTGACAGCGAGCATCGGTATACTCGGCGCACCCGAGCCTCCCGCCCGCCTTCCGGACCCCGCCCCGAACGAGACGCCAGCGCACGCATGAAGATCGGCATCGACCTCGGCACCGCCAACATCCTCGTCTACGTCAAGGGCAAGGGCGTTGTCCTGAACGAACCGAGCGTCGTGGCGATCAGCGAGGACGACAACCGGCTCGTGGCCGTCGGCGAGGAGGCACGCGAGATGATCGGCCGCACCCCCGGCAACGTGCGGGCCATCCGCCCGATGCGCGACGGCGTCATCGCCGACTACCTGATCACCGAGGCCATGCTCCGCTATGTCATCAACAAGGTGGCCCGCGTGCGGATCTTCAAGCCCGAGGTGATGATCAGCGTCCCCTCGGGCGTCACGAGCGTCGAGAAGCGCGCCGTCCGTGATGCGGCGCTCAAGGCCGGCGCGAAGGACGCGTACCTGATCGAGGAGCCGCTGGCGGCTGCGATCGGCTCGAACGTTCCCATCAGCGGCCCAAGCGGCAACCTCATCATCGACATCGGCGGCGGCACGAGCGAGATCGCCGTGATCGCGCTGGGCGGGATCGTGGTGAGCGACTCGCTTCGCGTCGGCGGGAACCGCTTCGACGACGCGATCACGAGCTACATACGGCGTAAGTACAACCTCATGATCGGCGACCGCACGGCCGAGGATGTGAAGATCCAGATCGGGTCGGCGCTGCCGCTCGACGAGCCGCTGCGGATGGAGGTCAAGGGCCGCGACATGATCGCCGGCCTGCCGCGGACGATCCCGATCACCTCGACCGAGATCACCGAGGCGATCGAGCAGCCGCTCCAGTCGATCATCACCGCGGTCCGAAACGTCCTCGAGCAGACCCCGCCCGAGCTGAGCTCCGACATCATCGACAAGGGGATGGTGATGACCGGTGGGGGCGCCCTCCTGCGCAACCTCGACAAGCTCCTGACCCAGGTGACCGGGATCCCGTGCCACGTCGCCGAGAACGCGCTGAACTCGGTCGCGGTCGGCACGGGCCTGGCGCTCGAGCATTTCGGGACGTACCGCAAGAGCCTCGTCCACCACTCGTGAGCCGATGACGATCGCCGCATCGGCGAACGAGCTCCGTGCCACGCTCAGCGACGAGCGCGCGGCCACCGGACCACCCACGAGCCCAAGGGCCTTCGCCGACTTTCACATCCACACGCGCTTCAGCCGCGACTCCCGCCTTGGCGAGGTCGACTTCATCGCGCGGGCCATCGAGCGCGGCCTTACCCACGTGGCGATCACGAACCACAACAACGTTGAGGGCGCGATCGCCGTGCGCGACAAGGTCGACGAGATGGGCCTGTCCGATCGCCTGACCGTCATCCTCGGCGAAGAGGTCAGCACCGCCGATGGCGAGGTCGTCGGCCTCTTCCTGGGGCAGACCATTCCCCGCGGCCTGTCCGCCGACGAGACCGCCGACGAGATCCACCGGCAGGGCGGGCTGGTGAGCGTTCCGCATCCCTTCGACCCGTTCCGCAAGTCGCACATCCGGGAGGCGCCGCTGCGAGCCCTCGCCGAGGCCGGGAAGGTCGACATGGTCGAGGTCTTCAACAGCCGGGTCACCCTCCAGCGCCACAACACCACCGCCGCCGAGCTCGCGGCCGAGTACGGCATCCCGGGGATCGCCGCATCCGACACCCATTCGGGGATCGAGGTCGCGATGGCCTTCAATGCCATGCCTGCCTTCGAGTCGGCCGATGAGCTGCGTGCGTCCCTTGCGGAGAACGAGTGGCACGCCAGCCGGTCGACCGTCCTCATCCACCTCACGACGCGCTGGGCGGTGTGGATGAACATGCTCGACGCGCGGCGCGGCAAGCGCACCGCCGCCGGTCCAATCCTCGGACCCGAGTCGCCCGAACAGGTGCGCGAGGAGCCGGTGGAGAGGCCGACCGATGCTGAGCTGCCGTCGAAGCAGCAGGCTGACGAATGACCGATGAGCGTCAGGCGCCC
>DATBRU010000175.1:0-9452 GCA_036560105.1 Candidatus Limnocylindria bacterium
GCGGACCTGTGGATCGTGCTCGACCTCGATCGCAGCGTGCACGCCGGCGTCGGCAACGACGCCTCGGTCGAGACCGCGGTCACGATCGCTGCGTCGGTCGCGATGCGAACGCTGGGTGACAACCGATCGGTCGGGATGACCGCCTCGGCCCGCCGGATCCAGGTCCATCAGCCGGACCGTGGGCCCCGCGTGGAGCAGAAGCTCCTCCACCTGCTCGCCAACGTCCAGCCGGATGGCGGCCATCTCCTGGCCGAGGTGCTGAATGCGACCCTGCCACAGCTGCGGCGCGGGATGACCCTGTGCATCATCACCGGCTCGACCGACCGCGCATGGGTGCGTTCACTGGCCGCGCTCCGGCGTCGCGGCGTCGCGGCCCTCGCGATCCTCCTCGATCGTGCCTCCTACATCGGTGTCGAGCCCGACGAGCAGTCCCAGGCCGAGCTGGCGGCCGTCCGGCACGCCTTGGCCGAGTACGACATCGAGTACCGGCTCGTGCGCCGCGGCGACGGCATCGCCGATGCGATAGCCGGCAGGACCCGAGCCCGTGTCTGACCTGCGCGAACGCCTGCTGCACCCGCGAGCGGGCTGGCTGAGCTTCGGTCTGCTGCTCGTCATGGCGCTGTCGGTCGCCTGGTCCGTGCAGGGCGCCAAGTGGCTCGCGGACCTCGAGTTCCTCGTCCCCGTGGCCGCGTGGGCCGTGCTGGCGGGAGCCTTGCTCGGCATGCTTCGCGGCTCGATCGTCATCGCCCTGCCGTTGGGAGCGCTGTTCGGCGCCGGCATCATCGTCTGGGCCATCGGCGGCGAGTACTACCCGGATCTCGACCAGGTCGATCGGCTCCTCGCGCTGCGGGCCGACGCCATCGGCTGGCTGCGCATCGTGATCGAGACCGGCTACCCGCCGCAGATGTCGCCCTATGCGGCCGGCCTCGGCGTGCTCATGTTCGGGACCGCGTTCGCGGCGGCGTTCACCATCTATCGCCACGACCGGGTGCTCGATGCGATCGTCCTCCTCGGCGTGGCGATGGTCGCCAACGTATCGGCCACGTTGACCGACCTGTTCGCCCTGCTGATGGTCTTCGTGGTCGCGTCGCTGCTGCTGTGGCTTCGCGCGACGCTCGCGGATCGCCAGGACGCCTGGCAGCGACGGCGCATCAGCGAGAACCTGGAGGTGCCGCAGGCAATCGTCCGGTCCGGCGTGATCTTCGCCGCCGGCAGCGTTGTGCTGGCCTGGATCCTGACCACGGTTGCCGTGGCGGCTCCCCTGCAGGAGGCATGGCGCGGCCTCGACGGGGTGTGGGTCGGGGCCCGCGACCAGCTCGAGGGCATCTTCGGGAGCCTCACGAATCCGCAGTCGCGGATCAGCGGCAGCACATTCGGATCATCGTTCACGATCGCCGGGGAGTGGATCAGCTCGGATGACGAGGTGCTCAGCCTCACCGCGCGCCGTCCGCTCTACCTCCGCACCAACACGCTCGACCAGTATCACGGTCGGGGCTTCGGGCGCAGCGAGTGGGAACCGCGCGCGGTCGCGGCGGAGGACCTGCTCTTCCCTTCGTCGGCGTTGGAACGGCCCACCGTGGAAGAGTCGGCCGTGGTCGAGCGGATCGAGATCGAGATGCTGCAGACCATCGGGCGAAACCTCTTCACCGCGGGGTCGCCCCTGCGCGTGCTGACGCCGAGCGTCGTCCTCGAGACGGCGGGCGCCCCGGTGCTCGGGGGAATCGAGCATGCGACCCCCCTCAATCCCGGCGACACCTACCAGGTCCAGACGGCGATCTCGATTGCGACCAGGGCCCAGCTCGGCGCCGCCGGGCGCGACTATCCGCCCGAGGTGCAGGAGCTCTACCTCGACACGCCCGGGCTGACCGATCGCGTCGCGGCGCTCGCACAGGAGGTCACGGCCGACGCGGAGAACGACTACGAGCGGGTCGCCGCGCTCACCGCGTACCTCAAGTCGGACCCGAGCTTCACGTACTCGACCAAGGGCGAGGTGCCGAGGAATGGCGAGGACTTCGTCGACTGGTTCCTCTTCAGCCCCGAGGCCGACCGGACCGGGTACTGCGAGTATTTCGCCACGACGCTGGCGATCATGGTGCGCTCGCTGGGCCTCCCGGCACGCGTCGCCGTCGGATTCGCGCCGGGCGAACGGCAGGAGGACCTCACCTACCTGGTGCGCGAATCGAGCGCTCACGCGTGGGTCGAGGTCTACTTCCCGGGGTACGGCTGGCAGATCTTCGAATCGACGCCGCCGATCGACCCGGGCTTCACCCGCCCCACCGGCGTGGTCGGACCCGTCAATCGTCCGTTGACCCCCGGGGCCGATCCCTTCGGCGCATATGACGTGTTCCGCGAGACCCCGGTCGAAGGCGACGTCGAGGTCCTGCCGATTCCGTCCCTCGCGCCCGCCCCGGTTGATGAGTCCATCGGCGCCGGCGACGATCAGGGTCGTTCGGGCAATGCACTCCTCATCGCGGCCATCATCCTCGGGGCACTCGTCGTGGTCTGGCTCCGACTGCGCGTCACGCAGCGCAGCTGGCGGCTCCTTCCCGCCGGCGACCGAGCGTGGAGGCAGCTCACGGCCGCGGCCGAGCGCGCCGGCGTCGGCCAGCGCCCGTCCGAGACGATCTACGAGTACGCGGGCTGGCTCGAGGAGCAGCTGCCGAAGCACGGCGAGCCGATTCGGACGGTGGCCGATGGAAAGGTCCTCCAGTCCTACTCGGGTCGCCGGATGACGATGGCCGGCACCCGCCGCCTGGAAGAGGCGCTCGGCGCCCTCAGGATGCCGATGATCGGACTCGCGCTCCGGCATTGGGCGCGGCGCCTGTCGCGAAAGGATCCAGGCCTCTAGAGGGAGAGCGGGCGCCCGTCGACTTCGTCGATGTGCGTCGGCTCCTGGCCGAGCAGGTGCAGCGCGTCGTTCCAGCGCTCGAGGTGCCACGAGCCGTTCCAGCCGCGCACCACGGAGAGCGACGCGTTGTCGACGTCGAGCGCGGGAGGGGTCGGCACGCCGAGCCCGAGCAGCCCGAGGGCGAGGATCCGCATCGTGCCGCCGTGGCTCACGAGGCAGACGGGCCACGACTCGCTGGCGACCACGTCGTCGAGCAGGGCGGCCACGCGCCGAGTGGCCTCGTCAACCGGCTCCCCGCCGGGCGGCTGCCGAATCCCGGAGGCCTCGCGCCATTCGCTATAGCGGATCGGATCGGCCGTCTCGAGCTCCGCCCTGGTGCGGCCCTCCCACTCGCCCTGGCCGATCTCCATCAGGCGCGCGTCGACCTCGATGCTGACACCGATCGGCTCGGCGATCGCCACGGCGGTATCCATCGCGCGCCCGAGGCTCGAGCTCACGATGCGTGCCGGTCGCAGCCGCGGGTCCGCGGCGAGTCGTGCGGCGACCAGCCTGGCCTCGTGCCTGCCCGCATCGGAGAGGGGAGAGTCCAGGTGGCCCTGGAATCGGCCCTCGCGGTTCCAGTGGGTCACCCCGTGTCGGACGAGGATGAGCCGCCGGTCGGTCACCGCTCGGCGAGCGCCGCCGCGTGCCCGGCCTCGTTGGTCTCCCGCGTTGCGGCCGCGGCCGCGGCCGGGTCGGTCGAGTGCCCGAGCTCGGCGAGCGTCTCCCCCATGATCTGGATCGCCTGCGCCATCTCGTCGATGCCGACGTCGCCCATGTGGCCGAAGCGCAGGATCCTCCCCACCCACTTGCCCTGGCCACCGGCGATCACAAGGCCCTTCCCGCGCATCGCGGCGTTGAACGACGGCCAGTCGATGCCGTCGGGCACCCAGGCCGCGGTGACGGTGGCGGATCGGTCCGCGGGCGCGGCCACCAGCCGCAGGCCCAGCGCCTCCATGCCCGCGGCGACGGCTGCGGCCATCGCCGTGTGGCGCTGCCACGTGCGCTCGCGCCCCTCCGCGGCGAGCGCGCGCACGCCGACGCGGAGCCCGTAGAGGACGGCGATCGCCGGCGTCCATGGCGTCTGCCCCTTGGCGGCCCAGTCGCGGGCCTCGCGCAGGTCCCAGTAGAAGCGAGGCATGCGCGCTGCCTCGGTCGCGGCCCAGCCCCGGTCAGAGAGCGCGGCGATGGCGACGCCGGGGGACGCATTCCACGCCTTCTGGCTGGCGCTGACGACGAGGTCGACCCCCATGGCCATGTCGAACGGGATCGCGCCCAGGCCGCTGATGCCGTCGACCAGCGTCAGGGGCTCGCCGGGGGCCCGGCGCACCGCGGCGAGCAGGTCTGCGAGCGGGTTGACGACCCCGGTCGAGGTTTCGTTGTGGGTGAGCAGCACCGCCGTGTACGGCGGCGCGGCGGCGAGATGCTCGGCCAGCGCCTCGGGGCTGGCGCTCGTGCCCCACTCGCTGGCGAGCGTCGTGACCTCGGCACCGAAGGCCGTGGCGATCTTCGCGAACCGGTCGCCGAACGAGCCGATGTTCACCGAGAGGACCCGGTCGCCGGGCGACAGCGTGTTCACGATCGCCGCCTCGAGGGCGCCGGACCCGGAGCCGGTCAGCAGCAGCGCGCCGTCGGTAGCACCGATGAGCTCGCCGATGCCCGACGAGATCTCGTGCAGCATCTCGGCGAACTCGGCGCCGCGATGGTCGACCATCTGCTGCGCCTGTGCCTCCCGAACGGTCGCAGGAATGGGGATCGGGCCGGGCGTTCGGAGATTCTGGTCCATGCCTCGCATCATAATCGGCGCATGCCCCGCCGCCGACCCGCACCGGACGTGACCGAGCCGCTCTTCGCCGAGTCGGTCGCCGCCGACGCCCCGCTTGCCGCGCGGATGCGGCCCCGCACGCTCGAGCAGTTCGTCGGTCAGCCCCACCTCGTGGGCGACGACGGCGCGCTGACGCGCGTCGTCCAGCCGGGCCACCTGCCATCGATGGTGCTGTGGGGACCGCCGGGATCGGGGAAGACGACGTTGGCTCGCCTCCTGGCCGATCGGGCCGGTGGCACGTGGCGACAGCTCTCCGCCGTCAGCTCCGGCGTCGCCGATGTCCGCGCCCTGGTGGCCGAGGCCAAGGCGCTGCGCTCGGCCGGCGGACGGACCGTGGCGTTCATCGACGAGCTGCATCGGTTCAACAAGAGCCAGCAGGACGCGCTTCTGCCATACGTCGAGGATGGGACGATCGCCCTCATCGGTGCCACCACCGAGAACCCCTACTACGAGATCAACTCACCGCTCCTGTCGCGCATGCGGGTCTACCGACTCGAGCCACTCGACGCCGATGCGCTCGGCGCCATCGTCGACAGCGCGCTCGCCGATCCGGAGCGTGGCCTCGGCGCCAGCGTGACCCTCACCGACGCAGGCCGGGCGACGCTGCTGGACCTCGCCGGCGGCGACGCGAGGCAGGCGCTCAACGCGCTGCAGTCGGCCGCGGTCACGGCGGGGGCCGGGGGATCGCTCGGCCCCGAGGAGATCGCCGAGGCGGCGCAGCAGCGCCTGCTCGCGTACGACCGGGTTGGTGACCAGCATTTCGAGGCGATCAGCGCCTTCATCAAGAGCATGCGTGGCAACGACCCTGATGCCGCCCTGTATTGGCTGGCCTCGATGGTCTCCGCCGGCGAGGACCCGACGTTCATCGCGCGCCGGATCGTGATCGCGGCATCGGAGGATGTCGGCAATGCCGACCCGCGCGCCCTGTCGCTGGCGGTCGCCGCCATGCATGCGACCGAGATGATCGGGCTGCCGGAGGCGCAGTACGCGCTGGCCCAGGCGGCGGCCTACATCGCATCGGCGCCGAAGTCGAACCGCGCGGGGGCGGCTTACTTCGCCGCGCTGGCCGAGGTGGAGGAGCACGGCCGGCTGCCGGTCCCGTTGCACCTGCGACCATCGGCGCATCGGCGACTGTCGCGGGAACAGGGCTACGGAAAGGGATATCTCTACCCCCACGACTACGACGACGCGGATGTCGACCAGCAGTACCTGCCCGATGACCTCGTCGGTCGCGTCTTCTACGAGCCCTCCGACGAGGGCCTGGAGCTCAAGATCGGCGAGCGCCTGCAGCGGCTTCGCCGGCAACGGCTCGAGTCCACGCGTAAGAAGCGGGAACGGGGATAGGTCGCGTGGCGCGGTCGACGCGGACCGCGAACCGTCCGGATCTTCACCGCCTGACTCGTATCGGCCGATCCCGCTCTCGAATGGTCCGAACCTTCACCGAGTGAACGTCCGAGGGCGACGTCGACCGTTCGGATGCCCTCGATCCTTCGTAAGCGTCATCGCATGAAGATTTGGCACGCTCGAGTGGGACGGGGTTGACACGATCCCGAGCTCCGGTGTACATTGCCCGTAGGTTATATAACCGATAGGTAATGGAGATGCAGCCAACCGACACGCTCAGCGCCACGTTCTTCGCCCTCGCCGATCCGACGCGGCGGGCGATCCTGGCACGTCTCGCCCTGGGCGAGGCATCGGTCAAGGACCTGTCCGCGCCGTTCGCGATGAGCCAGCCGGCCGTGAGCAAGCACCTGCGGGTGCTCGAGCGCGCCGGCCTCATCGAGCGGGGGAGGCAGGCGCAGTGGCGACCCCGCCGGCTCAGTGCCGGGCCGCTCCGGGACGTGGCCGATTGGGTCGGCCAGTACCGGAGCCACTGGGAGGAGAGCTTCGATCGCCTCGACACCTATCTCCGCGATCTCCAGGACAGCCAAGAGGATCAGGAAGGAATCGACGATGACCGCGACAAGAATTGACCGAGGCAGCACCGACACGACGGAGATCTACTCCGTCGACGGCGACCTCTACTTCGAACGCACCTTCGACGCCCCGCGCGAACGGGTGTGGAGGGCGCTCACCGACCCAGAGGCCATCCCGCACTGGTGGGGGAAGCACGGGACGACGACCACGGTCGTCGAGATGGACGTGCGCCCCGGAGGCGCGTGGCGCTACGTGAGCAGCGCGCCGGATCGTGAGGACGTGGCCTTCTACGGCGAGTACCTCGAGGTCACGCCGCCGGACGGGTACCGGTGGACCTTCATGTTCGACGTCGAGGGCGTCGGGCCGCAGGGCGGGCCGGAGACGTTCCGGCTCGAGGATGTCGACGGGAAGACGCGCGTGACTTCCATCGGCCACATGGGCTCGGTCGAGATCCTGGAAGGGGCCCTCGCCGTCGGCATGGTGGCCGGCGCGATCGAGACGTGGGACCGGCTCGGGGCCTTGCTCGCGCAGGCCTGATCGGCTTCGCACCTGCCACGGGCCGGGTTGGCGTAAGCGCCTCCCGGTCCGTGAGCGCTGCCGCGCGTCTTACCCGGCGATGCCGAGGGCCCCGAAGACGATCCAGGCGAGCAGGAGCAGGCCGGCCATCACCACGGTGAGGATCCCGATGTCGCGCAGGTCGCGCTCGACGTAGTGGTACTCGGAGCGCTCCGTGGCCGTGAGCTGGGAGCCTGCTGCCGCCGTCGTGGTTCGCGAGGCAGGGCGCGATGCGGCACTCGGCTCAGGGGCCGCGGCCGCCTCGACCGCCGGGACCGCCCCGGGCGATGAGGCGGGGGACGACACGGGGGGCGTGGAGGCGCTCGCTGGGCGCTGGACCTTCCGCTGACGGGCTTTGCGGCTGGCCGCCTTGCCTGCTCGTCGCGACATCGAATACCTCGACTGCTGACTGATGACCGGGCATGTCGCGATCCGGTGTGGAACCGCGGGGCGGCTATGATACCGCCGATTCGATGGCCGATCTCAACCGCCTCCTCACCGATAACCTCGCCCTCGCCTTCGGCGTGCTGGCCGCGCTCGTCATCATCCTGATCGTCGTGGTGCTGGTGCAGAGCGCCCGCCTCGCTCGCGCCGTGCGCACGTATCGAGAGCTCGTGCGCGACGCCGATACCGGGGCGTCGCTCCACGATCGGCTGGCCGGCAGTGCGGAGCAGGCCGTGCGCGCATCGGAGCGGATGGGGGAGATGGAGGCGCTGTATGCGGGCGTCGACAGCCGCAGCCGCCGCAGCCTGCAGCACATCGGCCTCGTCCGGTTCAACCCGTTCGAGGACACCGGCTCGGACCAGAGCTTCGCGATCGCGCTGCTCGACGATGCGCGCGACGGGATCGTCATCAGCAGCCTGCACGGACGCGCCAATACCCGGCTGTTCGCCAAGCCGGTGGCGGATGGTGCCTCGTCCCACACGTTGTCCGACGAGGAGGCGCAGGCCATCCGCGTCGCGCTGGAGGGGACGCCGACCGCGTGACGATCGGGGCCATCGACCCCGAGCAGCGGCGGGTGGCCCAACGCCTGGTGCTCGCGGCGCTCCGGCGATTCCACCGCGAGCAGCCCCTCGCCGCCGACCTGCGCATCGACGCGCTCGTGACGAGAGTCCGATCGGCATCGGGCCGCAAGCCACCCCCGCGACACCGCGGCTCGACACCGCTGACGCTTGGTGACGCCGACCTCAGGCGCGTCATCGACGACATGGCCATCGATGGTCGCGTCGTGCGCACCGGGCGCCGGGTGCGACTGCCGGATGCACGGCCGGGGCTCGATCCGGAGATGACCGAGCGCGTCGATCGCCTGCTCGAGGGCCTGCGGGCCGCCGGTGCCGAGCCGCCGCGAGTCGAGTCCGTTGCCGGTCGGCTCGGGATCCCGCCGACCGTGATCGACCAGCTGCGCGCCGCCGGCATCCTGCGCCATATCGGTCCCGGCATCGACTACCCGTCGGACGTGTGGTCGGCGTTACGGGCACGGGTCGAGGACATGAACAGGCCCATGAGCGTCGCGCGGCTCCGTGATGAGCTCCATACGAGCCGGCGTCATGCGGAGGCCATCCTCGCGGCAATAAGCTCGGTGCCCGTCGGTCGGCGCCGCTGATGACGGTCCACGGTCGCGCCTTCCTCAGCGGTTTCCTCCTGGTGGGTGTGCTGGCGATTGCGTTGGCGGCTCCGATGCAGGTCGCCGCCTGCCTCTGTGGCCGATCCGATTCCAATGCCTCGGACGTCGTCTTCACGGGGACGGCCGTCGACGTGCCGGGTGATGGCCCCTTCCTTGGCGTCGCCGGCGTTTACCGCTTCGACGTCGATGAAGTGCAGAAGGGAGACGCTGGCGACGGACAGGTTTTCAGCCCGTCGGGCGCGGGTGGATGCGGCCGCGTCTTCGAGATCGGAGCGAAGTACTTGGTCCACGCCGATCTGGTCGATCCAGAGGCGGACTGGGACGGCTTTGGAAGGCCCGGGGCCTCGCTCGCCACGCACGCGTGCATGGAGGGATCGCTGCTCGAGCCTGCCCCGCCTCCTCGAGCCCTGGAGCAGGGCTGGGTGGTCGGGGGGCTGATCGGCCTCGTGGTCGTTGCTGTTGGGAGTGGCGTGGCGTTCGCGTACGGGCAACGGGCCCGGTAGATCAGACCAGCTGCGGCATGCTCTCGGCGCAGACTCAGGCGAACCCGAGACGCCGCAGACCTTCGTCCGCCGGTTCGCACAGGTCGTTGGCCACGAGGCGCGCCTCCCGGAAGGCGGCGGCCGCCTCACCGCGATCGCCCC
>DATBRU010000176.1:0-27295 GCA_036560105.1 Candidatus Limnocylindria bacterium
ATGAGGAGCCGATCGCCGATGCGCCGGCCGCGTCGCTGGTCGGCGAGCTCATCCTGGAGCTCCCACGTCGGGCGGTAGGCGACCGTGCCGAGGTGGTCGACCGTGAGCGCTCCGCCGTGCGCCGCGAGGAGCGGGTGCTCATCGCTGGCCGGCCGATGAGGAGCGTTCGGATCCGGTCGTCTTGCTCGACCGGGAGCGGGCGCGGGCGCGGTGCTGATGTCGCGGAATGGGGTGTCGGTGCTCATCTCGGCGAGCTGCGACTAGACCACGGCCGCGGTCGGCGTCTCTGCCGGGGGCACCTGCTCGGCCGCGTGGTAGCTGGACCGCACCAGCGGCCCCGACTGGACGTGCCGGAAGCCCATCTCGAGCCCGAGACGCCGCAGGCCCATGAACTCTGCCGGGGTGTAGTACTTCACCAGCGGCAGGTGCTGCCGAGATGGGCGGAGGTACTGCCCGATCGTGAGCACGTCGACATCGGCCTCGCGCAGCAGCTGCATGGCCTCGATGATCTCGTCCGAGGTCTCGCCGAGGCCGAGCATCATGCCGGTCTTGGTCACCATGTCGTCGAAGCCGATCTCGGCGGCGACGGCTCGCCCCTGGGTCAGGACCGAGACAGACCGATCCCAGCGAGCTCGGCGACGGACGAGGCGCTGGAGGCGGGGGACCGTCTCCACGTTGTGGTTGAGGATGTCCGGCTGCGCCTCCACGACGGTCCGGATGTCGGCCGGCCGGCCGTTGAGGTCGCTGATGAGCACCTCGATGCTCGTGCCGGGATTCTCGAGCCGAATCTGACGGATCGTGTCGGCCACCATCGCGGCGCCACCGTCCGGGAGGTCGTCGCGGGCGACCATCGTGACCACCACGTGCTTGAGCGCCATGAGCCTGGTCGCCTCGGCGACGCGTCGTGGCTCGTCGAGGTCGGTGATCGGCGGCCGCCCGGTGTCGATCGCGCAGAAGCCGCAGTTCCGGGTGCATACGCTGCCGAGAATCATGAACGTGGCGGTCCCGAGCGCCCAGCACTCGCCGACGTTCGGACAGCGTGCCTCTTCGCAGACCGTGTTGAGCGCACCGTCACGCAGGACGTGCTTCGTGTTCGCGTACATGGCGCCGGCGCCGATGCGGACCTTGAGCCAATCGGGTCGCCTGCCGCCCGGTCCGGCGTTCTCCGGCATGGGATCGCCCGGAGCGAGGAGCCCTCCGTCGACCTGCGGGCCGCCGGGATACATCACCTCCGAGGGCGATGCGTGGCCGACCGGGTTCGAGACGACGCTGAGCTCCCCGAGCGCGCTGAAGTCCGGCCGGGATGGATCGAGGACCATGGCCAGAGTCTACCGAAGGACCGATGCGGCCGCCCGAGCGCGCCATTCGTACGCCCCGGGTACCGGGAAGGCCTGGTCGGTAAAGGGTGGTTGGCGCGCGACCTGTCTCGACGGCATGGTACGAGTGGGTCGCATCTCCTATTCATGTGGGGGACCCCGGCTGCCATCGTGCCGAACCCATGGTGCTTGCTCCATCGATCACCCGCGAACGAGGCCGCCCGATGCTGCTGGCGCTCGTCATCGGCGTGGTCCTCGTCCTCGTCGGGGTGACCGCGAGCGCCCTCGTCGCCGTCACGTCGGTCCGCCTCTCGAGCGCGACGCTGAGCACCGTGGCGAGCCGTGACGCCTCGCTCGTCGCGCTCTTCGTGAACGCCAACCTTCGCGTGAGCGACATCGATGCCGACGGCCCGGACACCGCCCGGGCCGCCGAGCTGTCCGGGATGCTCGCGGCGCTCAGCGAGAACGACTCGATCGTGCGCCTCGAGCTGCGGGACCTCGGCGGTCGGGTGATCGTGAGCGATGCGCCACGGGTCATGGGTCTTGCCAGCGATCCATCGGCGGACATGAAGGCCGCAAGCACGGGCAACACGCCAGCGCCCCTGCTCATCGAGGCCGGGGAGCCGATCGAGGCGGCCGGGGGACTGCCCAACGATGCCGGGATGGTGCAGGAGTACCTCCCCATTCTCGACGAGACCGGCAGGCCGCTCGCCGTCGTTGGCCTCTGGCGCGACGCCGAACAGCTCCTCGCGAGCCTGAGCGAGTCGCGACGCGACATCATGCTCGTCACGCTCTCGGCGGGCGCTCTGCTGGCCGTGCTGCTCTTCTTCGTCTTTCGGGCCTCGCAGGCGCGGCTGAGCCGGCAGCACCGACAGCTGCTGGAGGCGACCCGAACGGACGCCCTCACCGGCCTGCTCAACCACGGCGCCGTGGTCGCCCGGCTCGCCGAGGAGCTCGAGGCGGCCCGGGGCAGCGATGGCCGCATCGGCGTGGCGCTGGTGGACGTCGACAACTTCCGACTGTTCAACACGACCCACGGACATGACGCCGCCGACCAGGTGCTGCTCATGGTCGCTGGTCTCGTAAAGCGAGAGCAGCCCGCCTCGATCGTTGCCCGCTATGGGCCCGACGAGTTCCTCCTGGTCCGACCGGGCGCCGGCACCGCCGAACTCGAGCGCACGATCGCCCGGCTTCGCGCCGATCTCGAGCAGCAGAGCGTGCAGTTCGGTGAGTCCGAGCGCCTGCCGGTCAGCGTCAGCGTCGGGATCTGCGCCTTCCCGGACCACGCCGCATCGGTCACGGAGCTGCTCTCCGCAGCCGCCGTGGCGGTCGGCGAGGCGAAGGCCAGCGGCGGCGACGGCGTGCGCATCGCGCACGTGGGCGAGGAGGATCGGGTCATGTCCGGCTCGCTCGACGTGCTCCAGGGCCTCGTCATCGCCGTCGACACCAAGGACCGCTATACCAAGCGCCATTCCGAGGACGTGGCGCGGTACGCCGTCTTCCTGGCGCAGCGCATCGGTCTGGACGACGAGATGCTGCGCACCATCCAGCTCGCCGGGCTGTTGCACGACATCGGCAAGATCGGCCTCCCCGACGTGGTCCTTCGCAAGCCGTCGAAGCTCACCGATGACGAGTTCCGGATGTTCCAGCAGCACGTGGCGCTGGGCGACGCGATCGTGCGCGACGTTCCGAACGTCGAGATCGTCCGAGCCGGCATTCGGCATCACCACGAACGCTGGGACGGCGACGGCTACCTCGAGCACCTCGAGGGCGAGGAGATCCCCGTCATCGGTCGCATCCTGGCCGTGGCCGATGCGTTCAGTGCGATGACGACCACCCGTCCGTACCGCAAGGCACTGTCCGTGACCGAGGCGCTCAAGCGTCTCGGAGATGCGGCGGGCACCCAGCTCCAGGAGGAGCTCGTGTCCGAGTTCATCACCGGCATCGAGACCGCCGCGGACGCCCCGCTTCCCGGCGAGGAGCCCGCGCAGCTGTGGAGGCCCGAACTGTGGGTGGCTTGAGGATCCGTCGCATCCTGATGTCGGTCGTCGGCCTGGCGTTCGTGGCGTTGTCGGGGCCGCCCGCGACGTCTGCCGCAGTCATCGTGTACACGCTCGTCGCGTTGCCGGCGACGGCGATCGCCGACGCCGAGACGGCCTTCGAGATGACGGTGACGAATGTCGCCGGGCCCGACGATCTCGGCTGCCTCGAGGTCGAGCTGCCGGCCGAATACGAGATCTACTCGGTGAGCGATCCGATTGGGCCGCGCAACCGCGACTGGTCGTCGTCGTCCGAAGGAAACACCGTGGTCGTGTGGAGCGAGAGCGGCGGCGGCAGGCTCCGGATCCTCGAGTCGGCGACGTTCACCATCGTTGCCCGGTCGAAGGAGGCTGGGGTCAGCATGTGGTCGAACCACGCCCATCGCAGCCAGGGCTGCGACGACTCCGAGGCGATCGGGATCCCGGTCGAGGTCATCGTGCTGCCTCCTCTGCCGACCCCCACCCCGGTGCCGACGGCCAAGCCCACGCCGGAACCCACCCCCAAGCCAACGCCCGTGCCGACCGCGCGGCCCACGCCGGCGCCGACTCCTCAGCCCGCCCCGGCGACGCCTCGTCCGCCCGTGGTGACGCCAACGCCGGTCCCGACGCCCCAGGCCGATCGCTCACCTTCGATCGACACGACGGAGACCCCGGAGCCGTCTCCGGGCGCGGCCCCGTCGGATGCTGCTGTGCCGCCTGGATCCTCGCCGCCATCCGACCCAGGCACGGGCGCCGTCCAGGTGCCGTTCCGGGGGGAGGAACCCCAGGGCTCGCTGTCGCTGGCGGCCGCGAGCGTTCTCGCCGGGGTGAGCGTGTTCGCAGTGCCCGCCGCCGTCCTCGGCGGTCCCGGCCTGCTCCTCATCCTGTTCGTTGCGCTCCAGGCGGTCGGCGCGCTGGGCTGGATCCCGGCAGTTCGTCGCCTGCGCGGAGAGGACTCGGCGCGGACCTGAGGGCTACGATGCGGCGATGCGTGAGATCGCCGACGGGCTCGAGCGGACGCTCGCCGACCTCGGAACGCCGGAGCGGGCCGCGTCGGAACAGCGCTACCTGAAGAGCGATCTGACGTTCCTCGGCGCGACCGTGTGGCAGACCGAGCGGGTGGTCAAGGATCACCTCGCCGGTCGGCACCTGACCCACGACGACGCGGTCGACCTCGCGGTCGAGCTGTGGTCGGTGGCGGTCTTCGAGCGGCGTACGGCGGCGGTCATGATCCTGAAGCGGTCCGCTTCGGTGCTGACGGCCGCCGACCTCTCGCTGCTCGAGCGCTTCGTCCGCGAGTCCCGCACCTGGGCGCTCGTCGATGGCCTCGCCGGCGACGTCGTCGGACGGATCGTCGAGGCGGATCCCGGTCGCGCCGCGCCCGTCCTCGACCGGTGGGCCCGGGACCCCGACTTCTGGGTGCGACGCGCGTCGCTGCTCGGCGAGCTGCGCGGGCTCCGAACGGGGGCGCCACTGGACCGGTTCGTGGCACGGGCGGATCCGATGCTCGAGGAGCGCGAGTTCTTCATCCGCAAGGCCATCGGCTGGCTCCTGCGCGAGGCCGGAAAGCGCCGGCCCGACGATGTCGCCGCCTGGCTGGCGCCTCGGACGCATCGCGCCAGCGGCGTCACGATGCGCGAAGCCGTGAAGTACCTGCCGCCCGACGTCGCCGAGCGCCTGATGACCGCGTACCGCGAGAAGCGCCCCGCCGCCTGACGTCGCCCGATCAGCCCACCGGTGTCGCGGCGTCCCACTCCTCGAGGAAGGTGCGGACATCGGCCAGGAAGAAGCCGACCTGCGCGCCGTCGAGCACGCGATGGTCGAAGGAGCAGGTCATGTTCATCATGTGCCGCACCGCGATGACGTCCTCGCCCTCGATCTCGAGCACCCTCGGCCGCTTGACGATCGCCTCCATCGAGAGGATGGCGACCTCCGGGGCGTTGACGATCGGCATCGAGACGACCGATCCGAACCAGCCGGTGTTGTTCACGGTGAACGTGCCGCCCTGAAGCTCGTCAAGACGGAGCCTGCCGGCGTGGGCCCGGGAGCTGATGTCCCGGATGCGGGCGTTCACGCCGCTGATGCTGAGCTGGTCGGCATTGTGGATGACCGGCACGATCAGGCCGTTGTCGACCGCCACCGCGATTCCGACGTTCATTGCCTGCTTCAGGATGATCCGGTCCTCGGCGAACTGGCTGTTCAGGGTCGGATGCTTGCGCAGCGTCTCGGTCACCGCCTTGACGACCACGGCCACATACGAGAGCGACGCGCCCTCCCTCGCCTTGAAGGCCATGTTGTTGGCCTCGCGCCAGCGGACGACGCTGGTCATGTCGACCTCCACCACGGTGTAGGCGTGGGGGACGGTCTGCTTGACCTGGGTCATCTTGCGGGCGATGCCCTTGCGCATCTGCGAGAGGGGAATCTCGGTGTCGCCCGCCGTCGGTGCCGGAACCGGGGTCGGAACCGCGGGTGAGGCCGGGCTCGGCACGGAGGTCGCTGCGGCCGGAGGCGGCGCCTCCGTCGAGGACGGCGCCACTGCCTCGGCTGCGGTCGCGGTCCCTTCGGGCTGGGTGCTCGCCGCCGGTGACCCCGCTGCGGAGGCGTCTCCGGCGACGAAGGCCAGGACGTCCTCGCGCGTCACCCGGCCGGCCGCGCCGCTGCCGGTGATCTGCGCGACGTCGATGCCGTGCTCGCGCACGAGGCGTCGGACCGCAGGTGTCATCCGAGCGGCGCCGCCGTCAGACGCAGCGGCGACCTCGGTCGGCCCGGGCGTCGGGTCGGGCGCGGGGTCGGGCGCGGTCTGCGGGGGTGAAGCGGGTGCCGCCTCCATCTCGAGCTCCGGCTCTGGAGCCGCGGCTTCCTCAGCTTCGGGCGCCGCGGCTTCGGGCGCGGCCGCCTCGGGCGCCGCGGCCTCGGGCGTCTGCGGTGGAGTGGGCTCCGCGAGGGCTTCGGACGCCACATCGGACGCGCCGGCACCATCGGCGTCGATCTCCGCGACCGGCGTGCCGACCGCCACGGTCTCGCCGTCGGGCACGAGGATCTTCGTGACCGTACCGGCCACCTCGGCCGGGACCTCGGCGTTCACCTTGTCGGTGACGACCTCGAACAGCGGGTCGTACTGGGCGACCGTGTCGCCCTCCTTGACCAGCCAGCGCTCGATCGTGCCCTCGGTGACCGACTCCCCGAGCTGAGGCATCTTGATGGTGGTTGCCATGCGTCTCGTCTTTTCCTCACACCGAGTGCGTTGGTGAATGGTGGCAGATTTCGTCGGTCAGTAGGCCGCGAGCTTCCGCGCCGCATCGACGACCCTGGCGGGACCGATCATGAACCAATCCTCGAGGTTGTGGTGGTACGGAACGCCGGGGACGTCCGGGCCGGCCAGCCGGGTGACGGGGCCATCGAGGTGCTCGAAGCCCTTCTCGCTGATCTCGGCGGCGATCTCCGCGCCGAACCCGCCGAAGCGGTTGGCCTCGTGGACCACGAGCGCCTTGCCGGTCTTCGCCACCGATTCGAGGATCGTTCCGAGGTCGAGCGGTCGCAGCGTGCGGAGATCGACGACCTCCGCCTCGATCCCGTCCTCGCGGGCCAGCGTCTCGGCCGCCTCCAGCGCCACCGTGCGCATGTAGCCGTAGCAGAAGATCGAGAGGTCCGATCCATCGCGCGCGACGGTTGCCTTGCCGATCGGCACGACCGTATCGCCGTCGGGCACCTCTGCCTTGAACAGCCGATACGTCTTCTTGTGCTCGAAGAACATGACCGGATCGGGGTCGCGGATCGACGCCTTGAGCAGCCCCTTCGCATCGGCCGGGGTGCCCGGCGCGACGATCTTGAGGCCGACCGTCGAGGTGAAGTAGGTCTCGTTCGACTGCGAGTGGTACAGCGCGCCGTGAACGCCGCCGCCATACGGCATGCGGATCACCATCGGCGCGCTGAAGGTGCCGTTCGAGCGGTAGTGAATCCGGCTGATCTCGGACACGATCTGGTTGAAGCCGGGGTAGACGAAGTCCGCGAACTGCATCTCGGCGATCGGCCGGAGGCCGTAGACCGCGGCGCCCATGGCGGCACCGGCGATCATCCCCTCGGTGAGCGGTGTATCCAGCACGCGCTTGTCGCCGTACTTGGCCCATAGCCCCTCGGTCGCGCCGAAGACGCCGCCCTTGCGGCCCACGTCCTCGCCGAGCACCATGACGCGCTCGTCGCGCTCCATCTCCTCGTCCATGGCGAGGCGGATCGCCTCGAGGATGTTGAGCTCGGCCATCAGTGGCTCGCTCCGTCGATCGGCTCGAGCGGTGTGGGAGTTCCGCCCCCGGGGATCGGCTCCGCATAGACGCGCTCGTGCGCGTCGGCCGCTGTCGGCTCGGGTCGCGCCTCGGCTCGCGCCGACGCCTCGTTCACCTCGGCCTTGATCTCGGCCCGGAGGCGCTCGTCGGTCGCATCGTCGAGGACGCCGATGGCCCGCAGCTCGGCGGCGAATGCCGGGATCGGGTCGCGTTCCTTGAGTGCTTCGACCTCGGCCGGGTCGCGGTAGCGGCGCTGATCGTCGTCGGAGGAATGCGAGGTGAGGCGCACGACGTGAGCCTCGATGAGCGTCGGCCCATCGCCGCTCCGCGCCCGGTCGTGTGCCGCGCGTGCGGCGGCGTAGCACGCGATCGGGTCGTTTCCGTCGACGGAGATCCCGGGCATGCCGTAGCCAGCCGCGCGTGCCGCGACGGATCCGCCGCCGACCTGGCGCTCGAGCGGGACGCTGATGGCATACCCGTTGTTCTCGCACACGAAGATCACCGGAAGGTGGTGGACGCTGGCGAAGTTCATCGCCTCGTGGATCTCGCCCTGGTTGCTGGTGCCCTCGCCGAAGCAGGTCATGGCGACCACGTCGTCCCCCCGCACCCAGGCGCCCATCGCGATCCCGACGGCATGGAGGACCTGCGTTCCGACCGGAGAGCTCAGCGACACGATGTTGTACTTGGCCCCGCCGTAGTGGCCGGGCATCTGCCGGCCGCCGGAGCTGACGTCATCGGCCTTGGCAAGGTGGGCCGTGATGATGTCCTCGGCGCTCATGCCGAACGTCATGGCCGACGCGATGGACCGATAGAACGGCGCCATCCAGTCGGTGCCCCTCCGCATCGGCCAGGCGATCGCGACCTGGGCAGCTTCGTGGCCCTGCCCGCTGATGATGAACGCGATCTTGCCGGCACGCTGCATGAGCCACATCCGCTCGTCGACGGCGCGCGCGAGGAGCATGGCCCGATACATGCCGATCAGGTCCTCGCCGGTCAGGCCGAGCTCGGCGTGGCCGGGACGGATCTCGGTCGTGGCCATCGGCGGCTCCCTCCTAGGTGTGGATCGGTGCTCCGTCGACGGCCATGGCGGCCTCCGGCAGCACCTCGGGCAGGGTCGGATGGGCGTGGACGTTCATTGCAATCTCGGCGGCGGTCCCCTCGACCAGCTGGGCGTAGGTTGGCTCGGCGATCAAGTCGCCCGCATGCGGCCCGATGATATGCGTGCCCAGCAAGACGCCGCTCTCGGCATCGGCGACCAGCTTCGCGAACCCGTCGATCTCGCCGACGATCGTCGCCTTGCCGAGCGCTCGGAACGGGAAGGAACCGGTCTTCACCTCGCGCCCGGCGGCGCGTGCCTCCTCCTCGGTCAGGCCGACTGACGCGATCTGCGGGCGGCAGAAGGTCACGCGGGGCATGAGCTCCATGCGCACTGGCTCCGGGTCATGGCCGGCCAGGTGCTCGACCGCGACGATCGACTCGTGGCTGGCGACGTGCGCCAGGGCGAAGCCCGGCACGATGTCGCCGATGGCGTAGAGGTTCTGAGCTCCCGTGCGCATGAACCCGTCGACCTTGACGTAGCCGCGGTCCGTCTCGACGCCGGGGATCGACTCCAAGCCGATGCCCTCGGTCAGGGGACGCCGCCCAACCGCGACGAGAATCACGTCGACCGCCAGGTCGGTCCGCTTGCTCCCATCACGCGTGGCGATCTGGCAGGTGACATCCCCCTCGCCCCGCACGAGGGTCTCGGGGTCGATCGTCGATCCGACGTGCATGCCGATGCCGCGCCGGCGGAAGACGCGACCGAGCTCCTTGCTGACGTCGGGGTCCTCGAGCGGCACGATCCGGTCGGCGAACTCGATCAGCGTGACCTCGGCACCGAAGTCGCGGTACAGGCTGGCCCACTCGACGCCGATTGCCCCCGCGCCGACGATCGCGACTCGCCGTGGCACATCGTTGCGGACGAGCGCCTCGTCGGACGTGATGATCAGCCGGCCGTCCGGCTCGAGGCCGGGCAGCCCGCGTGGGGCCGATCCGGTCGCGAGGATGAGGTTGTCCGCGCTGGCATCGACCTCACCCGACTCGCCCCCGCTGACGCGAACGCTCGTCGGGCCGGTCAGGACGCCCGTGCCCCGCAGAACTTCGATCTTGTTCTTCTTCATGAGGAACTCGACGCCGTTGACATGCTTCTCGACGACCGCATCGCGCCGTGCGCCGAGGGCGCCGTAGTCGAGCCCGATTCCCTCATGACCGGAGAGGCCGAACTCGGCGCCCTGCTCGGTGACGCGGTGCAGCAGGTCGGCGGTCTCGAGCAGCGCCTTGGATGGGATGCATCCACGGTTCAGGCAGGTGCCGCCGAGCCGATCGCGCTCGATGAGGCCGACCGACAGGCCGAGCTGCGCGGCGCGGATGGCACCGACATAGCTCATGCCGCCACCGAGGATGAGCAGGTCGAATCGCTGGGGTTCGGGCATCGGTCTCCGCGTCTGCGTCAGGTGGACGCCGCGGCCTCGGCTCGCGGCGCTTCGGTCTCGATCTGGCGTCCCTCGAAGGCGGTCATCCGCGCCCGCCACTCGTCGGGCACGCGGATCGGTCGAGAGGCTTCGTAGTCATAGGTGACAAGGACGGAGTCGACGTCCGCCACGAGGTGACGGTCCGTTCCCGCGGTCATGCGGTGGCTCATCGAGAAGCTCGAGTTGCCGATGCGGTGCACGCGCGTCTCCACCTCGGGGTCGTCGCCGAAATAGATCGGCGCGCGGAAGTCGATCTCGACGCGCGCCAGGATCAGCGGCAGGGTCGAGAAGTCTGCCTCGATCTCGAGCACGTCGAGCAGGTATCGGATCCGAGCCAGTTCGACGTAGCTGAAGAAGACCGCGTTGTTGACGTGCCCGAAGGCATCCACGTCGCGGAAGCGGACCTGCACCGGCATGCGGTGGCGAACGTCATCGGTCACGGGATGGCCATTCTAGCGGGTGCGGCAGGACCACCCGTCGAGTATATACGTATATACGTCATGACTGGACCAGCGTGGCAGCCCGTCGCCGAAGCTCCGGGTCGCCAGCGACCAGCGGGTGCTCCGACTCCTCCGCCAGGGCGGCGTACGCGGCCTGCGCCGGAGTGATCCTGCCTCCGACCCAGCGTGCCAAACCTGCCCGCGACGGTTCGCGGACCTCAAACCCGATCTCGTCCAGCAGGGCGCTCAGGCGCTCGATGCGATCTCGAGGCCACCCAAGGGCTGCGACCTCGCCGAGGACATCGGGAACGAACGTGGTGGGCACCAGGACACCGAGCTGACCGGCCTCGTACTCCGGACGCAGGGACGCTGCCTCGCCGTCCCCGATGAACCAGCCGATGAAGGTGGCGGCATCGATGACGACGCGCCTCATTCGTTGAAGAGGTCCTCGACGCCGCGGAGGGCCTTCGACACGGCTGGATCGGCGCCCGCTCCGCGGTCCGCCTCGAGGTCGGCGGCCGCGAGGTGGGCGAGGTACCCACTGCGCGTGAGGCCTCGCCGCGCGACCGAGGCGTCGATGCGAGCGAGGAGCCGTTCGTCGATCGAAATCAGGACGCGTTTGGCTGTCATGACGATGGAGTATATACGTATATACGGAGCGCCGCCGACAGCACTACAGCGCCTCGGACACGCGGTCGATCAGCGCGGCCAGCAGCGTGACCCGAGGCACCACGCTCGTCAGGTCGAGCCACTCGTCGACCGAATGGTCGTCGCCGCCGATCGGACCAAGGCCATCGAGGGTCGGGATCCCGAGGGCGGCGGTGGTGTTCGCGTCGGAGGCGCCGCCGGTTGCCGCGTCGTGCAGCTCGAAGCCAAGCTCGCCGGCTATCGCCCCCGCCAGGCCGACGAGCCGGGCCGAGGCATCGGTCTTCTCCATCGGTGGATGACCGGCCGAGCGGGCGAGGGTGATCGTCACCCCGTCGAGCGTCGGCGAGCCGGCGAGACGCTCCACCTCGGCAACGGCCACATCGAACGCCGCGACCGTCGACGCTCGGATGTCGACCTCCATCGTGCAGCCCTCGGCGACGACGTTCGGCCGGGTGCCGCCGGCAATGACGCCGGCGTTGACGGTGACCGAGGGCCACCGCCCGTTGAGAGCGTGCAGTGCGAGAACCAGGTGAGCCGCCTCGAGGATCGCCGAGCGCCCCTTCTCCGGCTCGACCCCGGCATGGGCCGCTCGACCCGAGATCGCGACGCGGTAGTCGGCGATTCCCTTTCGTGCGCTCACGATGTCCCCGTTGGCGCGGGCGCACTCGAGGACGAGCACGACGTCGTGATCGGGCGCGATCCGACGGATGTGGGGGGATGAGAACGGCGAGCCGATCTCTTCGTCCGGGTTGGCCACGAACGTGAGCGAGGGCCTGCGCCCGACGTCGTGCAGGGCGCCGATGGCGTGAAGGCCTGCGAGCAGCCCGCCCTTCATGTCGGTCACGCCCGGGCCGTGGGCCCGTCCGCCGGTCGAGCGATACGGCCGCACGGAGGCCGTCCCGGGATCGAAGACGGTATCCATGTGCCCGATCAGGAGCAGCCGCGGACCCTCGCCCTCGAACCGTCCGATCACAAGGTCACCGAGCTGATGACCGCCCTGGACGGGCTCATGGCGGAACCGCTCGACCTGCGCGCCGAGGCCCTGGAGATCCGTTTCGACATGCAGGGCGATGCGGTTGACGCCCTCGGGCGTGTACGAGCCACAGTCGACGTTCACCATCTGCTCCAGCTCGTCGAGATACCGCGGCAGGCGGGACTCGACGATGCGGCGCAGCTCGGCAGGATCGGCCATCGCGGTCAATATACTCAGCGCCATGCCGCGCGATGCCGAGCGCCGCGACCCGGGCGTGGAGCTCCTCGAGCTGCGGGTCCTGGATGGGCCGAATCGGTTCTTTCGGCGCCCGGCCGTCAAGCTGGAGTTCGGCTCCGAAGAGCCGGGAAAGGCCGCGGAGGTGGCGGCAACTGCCGCCCTCGCCATCCGCCGGCTGAAGAACAGCCTCGGCCTTCCCGAGCCGCGGATCGCCACCCGCCACTCCGTGGATCGCCGGCGGACCGCCATCGCCTTCGTGTGGCGGCGCCGGGCGATCTCGCAGGCCGTGGGGGCCGCGGCTGCCCGGATCGCCCTCGGTCGCTCGACCGACCGACGCGAGATCGCCGGCCTGCGCGCGGTGGCGCCGGGTCCGCTGGCCCACATGCCCCACCCGCGCTTCCCGATCGTCGCCGTCACCGGGACCAACGGCAAGAGCACCACGACGCGCCTCATCGCCCACATCTGCTCCACGGCCGGGCAACGCGTCGGCATGACGAACTCGGACGGCATCTACATCCGTGGGGAGCTCGTCGAGGCGGGGGACTGGACCGGCCACGGCGGGGCGGCGCGCATCCTCTCGGCGGGTGACCTCGACCTCGCGGTCCTCGAGACCGCCCGTGGCGGGATCCTCCTGCGAGGCATCGGCTACGCGGCGAACGACGTCAGCGTCGTCACCAACGTCAGCGCCGATCATCTCGGGCTCCAGGGCATCGACACCGTCGATGAGCTCGCCGAGGTCAAAGGCACCGTGGTGGCGATCACGCGCCGCGACGGATGGACCGTCCTCAACGCGGATGACCCCCGCGTCTGGGCGATGCGATCGAGGACGCGCGCGAACCTCTACGCGTTCAGCCTCGCGGGCCGCTCCGGCCCGGTCGAAGAGGCGCTCGACGGTGGGGGCCGCGCCGCGGTCCTCGAACGGGGGTGGATCGTGCTGCGCGGCGCCGGACGGCGGCCGCGTCGCCTGGCGGAGGCCGCCGCCCTGCCGGTCACGTTCGCGGGCGTCTCGCGCTACAACGTCGCCAACGCCCTCGCCGCGGCGGCGGCGTGTGACGCCCTCGGCCTGACGACCCGTCAGATCGCGGCCGGGCTCCGATCGTTTCGGCTCGACGAGGCAGCCAACCCCGGACGCCTCAACCTGTTCGAGCGCGACGGGGTGTTCGCTCTCGTCGACTTTGCGCACAACGAGGCCGGCATGACCGGCCTCATGGACGTCGCGCGAGCCGTGGCCGGGGCGCATGCGGTCCGCATGGCGTACGGCACGGCGGGGGACAGGACCGATGAGATCCTCCACCGGCTCGGGGTCATCGCCGGAGCGGCCGATGATCTCGTCATCGCCGAGAAGCGCCACTACCTGCGGGGCCGCGACCTCAGGGAGATGAACGCGATCCTGCGGGGCGGCGCGCGCGAGGGTGGCTACCGCGGGCGCATCGCCGCGCGCGCGACCGAGGTCAGCGCCCTGCGGTTCCTGCTCGAGCGCTCAGATCCGGGCGACGTGTGCGTCGTGATGGCCCATGCCGAACGGCGCGAGCTGTTCGATTGGCTGGCGCGGGAGGGCTACGGTGCGGTCGACCCGGCGCGCCTGGCGGTCCTGGTCAGCGACGCGGAGCGAGTGCGGACCTAGCCCTCTTCGCCGAGCTCTGGATCGTCACCCGGGCTGTCACCGTCGCTCGCCGCCCCGTGCTGGCGACGCTGAAGCTCCTTCCAGACCCGGTTGGCGTGGTCCACGCAGACGATGACGACATCCCCGTCACGCGCGAGGTCCAGTGCCGCGCGCGTCGCCTCGAGCTCGTCGAGGACCGTCGACACCGATGTCGCGCGGCGCTGGTCCCCGGCCGATTCAATGCCGGAGGTGATGAGCGCCGCCGTCTCGCCGCGCGGGCGGCCGCGGTTGTTCTCGTCCTCGCGCACGATGATCTCGTCGAAATACCGCGCGGCGACGCGCCCGAGCTCGACGATGTCGTCGTCTCGTCGGTCGCCGGCCGTCGCGACCACGCCGATGCGTCGACCGGTGACCGGAGCTCGAGCACCGCCCGACGACGGCTGGGTGAGACGCTCGACGAACTCGCCCAGGGCCTCCATGGCCGGCGGGTTGTGCGCGTAGTCGACCACCACGCGGAAGCCGTCGAGCTCGAACATGTTCAGTCGGCCGGGCGCCATGTAGTACGAGGTCGTGAACGTGCGGAGCCCCTGGCGGATGTCGTGGAGGTGCGCACCTGCAGCCCATGAGGCCGCCGCCGCCGCCAGGGCGTTCTGGACGTTCATCCTCGCTCGGCCCTCGAACGTCGCGGGGATGAGGTGGGTCCAGACGAGGTCCATCGACTTGCGGCCATGGCGCAGCACGATCATCTCGCCGTTGCGGCCCTGCTCGACGGTCACGGCGCGCCTGCCGCGCGATGCCTGGAATTTCAGGCGATCGTGCTCTGGATCCATGCTGAAGTAGATGACCGAGCCCGACGTATGGCGCGACATCGCGAGGACCAGCGGGTCGTCCGCGTTGAGGACCGCGAAGCCATCGCGCGGTACGGCCTCGACGACGACGCGCTTGACCTCGGCGAGCTGGCGGATCGAGGTGATTCCGCCGAGCCCGAGGTGGTCGCCGGTGACGTTGAGGACGACCGCGACGTCGTTGCGCTGGTATCCGAGGCCCTCGCGCAGGATGCCGCCGCGGGCGACCTCGAAGACCGCGAAGTCGACCGTCGGGTTCTGGAGCACCATCGAGGCCGACTTCGGCCCGGATGCATCGGCCTTGCGGACGATCCGGCCGTCGACGTAGATCCCGTCGGTGCTGGTCAGGCCGACCTTGCGGCCCATGCCCTTCATGATGTGCGCGATCATTCGAGCGGTCGTCGTCTTGCCGTTCGACCCGGTCACGGCCACGATCGGGATGCGTGACGGCGCGCCCGGCGGGAAGAGGGAGTCGATGACCGGCTTCGCGACGTACTGGGCCTCGCCCTCGGTGGGATGGGTGTGCATCCGGAAGCCCGGCGCCGCGTTGACCTCGACGATGCCGCCACCGGTCTCGCGCACCGGCTGCCCGACGTCGGGGCAGATGAGGTCGATGCCGGCGATGTCGAGCCCGACCACGCGCGCAGCCAGCTCGGCGATCTCCACGTTGTCCGGGTGCGTCTCGTCGGTCCGATCGATGCTGATCCCGCCGGTACTCATGTTCCCGGTGCGCTTGAGGTAGACGCGCTGCCCGCGCGGAGGCACGTCGGCGAGCTCGAAGCCCTGCTCGCGCGCATAGCCGATCGACTCGTCGTCGACCTTGATCCGGGTGAGCACCTTCTCGTGGCCGATGCCACGCCGTGGGTCGGCGTTGGTGATCTCGACGAGCTCGTTCACCGAGTGCGTGCCGTCCCCGTCGACGTGGGCCGGGACCCGCTGCGCGACCGCCCGAAGAACGCCCCCGATCACCAGGCAGCGGTAGTCGTTGCCGGTGAGGAAGGACTCGACGACGACGCCTCCGCCGCGGCTCTGCGATCGCGCTGCCGCGTATCCGGAGCGGACGCCATCGGCGTCGCCGATGTTGAGCATGACCCCACGGCCGTGGTTGCCGTCGAGGGGCTTGATGGCCACCGGATAGCCGATGCGCTCGGCGGCGGACACGGCCGCATCGGCATCACGGACCACCTCGGCCCGGGGCACCGGCACGCCAGTCGCGGCCAGGAGCCGGTTGGTGAGCTTCTTGTCCGAGGCGATGTCGACGCCGAGCGAACCGGTCAGGCTCGTCATCGTGGCCCGGATCCGCTGCTGGTGGACGCCGTGGCCGAGCTGGACCAGCGACTGGTCATTGAGCCGGATGTACGGGATGTCCCGAAGCGCGGCTTCGTCGAGGACCGCCTGGGTCGAGGGACCCAGGGCCGCTCGCTCGGCCAGGAGGATCAGCTGCTCGAGCTCGGCGCCGAAGTCGAAGGCCTTCTCCGCGCGGACGAGGTGGTTGACGAGCCGAACGGCGAGCTTCCCCGCGGCGAGCCCGACCGACTCCTCGGCGTAGGAGTAGACGACGTTGTACCGCCCCGGCTCGCCGGTGCCGCGCGTCTTGCCTCGGCCGACCTCGGTTCCGGCCTCGCGCTGGAGCTGGAGCGCGATGTGCTCCGCCACGTGACCCACCCAGGTGCCCTCGGTCAAACGGGCCGCGAAGCCCCCGACCTTGCCGGTGCCGCAGGTGTGCAGCCCGACGTCGGGGAGCATCTGGAGCAGCCCTTCGGTGAAGCCCGGGATCGCGCTCGTCGGGAAGTGCTCGAGGACTCCGAGGTCGACGACGAGCTTGATCGTCGGCTCATAGCTCCAGAAGTTCGGGCCGCGATACACGCGCGTCTCGACGATCTTGAGCGTCGGCTTCGGCTTCGCACCCGGTGGCGCCGAGGCCGCGGCCCGCTCGCGCCGCGCGCTCCCTCGCGACGTCGCCCGCGGGGTCGCGGTCACTCGCTCGCCTCTTCGTCGACGCGCCGCGCCCGGAGGGCGCGTTTTCGCGCGCGCTCGGGGGCCGTGTCGTCGGCGCCTTCCGCGGCGATGCTGCGAATCAGGCGGCGTGTGCGGTTCGTGGCGGCCTGGAGGCTGGCCAGCTCGCGGTCGGTCGAGCTGACCGGCCGGAGCGGCGCCATGAGCTTCCGACGTCGGATGTCGAAGCGGTAGCCCGACGGTAGCGAGTGCAGCACCACGCCGGAGACCATGATCGGCCGGTGGCGCTTGACCTCGTACGCATCGGTCTGGATGTGGGCGGGATCGAGCACGGTGACCGAGCCCTTGCCGAGCACCTCGAGCACGCCCCGGGGGCTCACGAGGCCGGCGGTGTCCTCGTCGATGCCGATCCCGAGCAGCGATGGGGACTGAGCGACGAGCGCAAGAAGGCGACCAAATCGGTTGCGCTGCTCGAAGTGCTGATCGATGAGGACTCCGGGCAGCAGGCCGAGCCCGGCGCTCATCTGGGTCATGCGCTGCTTGGGAGTGGCTCCGCTCGTGCCGAAGGCCACCATGTGGCTGGCGATCGCCGACGCGCCGGCGCTCGTGCCGGCCACGATGGCTCCGTGCCTGTGGCGCTCGACGATCGCACGGCCGAGGAGGGTGCCGCCGATGACGCTCGAGAGGCGCAGCTGGTTACCGCCTGTCATGAAGATGCCGCTCGCGTCATCGACCATCGTGGCGAGGCGCCGGTCGTTGGCGTCCTCCCGGACCAGCGGACGCATCCCTCGGACATCGGTGACGCCCATCTGGCGAAACAGGCTCAGGTACAGCTCGGTCGCCTCGTCGCCCAGCGAGGACGCGGTCGAGATCACCACGACGCGCGCGTCCGGCCCGCCGGCCAACGAGACGAAGCGCGTCAGGATCTGGCGCTGGCGGAGCTTGTCCTCCGCTCCGCCGATGATGAGCAGGTGGCCCGTTCGGACCTGCCCGGACCCGGGCGTGGCAGGCATGGGGCGCAGCATACCGAACTCGGAGCGGGCCGAGCTCGACGCTAGACTTCACCGGATGCCTGCCGCTGATGTGATGCGCACTGAGGCACGGGACTACTACGAGGTGCTGGGGGCGGAGCCGTCGGCATCGACGGCCGAGCTGCGCGCCGCGTTCCGTGATGCCGTCCTTCGACATCATCCGGACCGCGCCGCCCTGTCCGACGTCGCCACCAGGCGCACATCGGTGCTGAACCGAGCGTGGACGGCGCTGCGGGATCCGGTGAGGCGCCTCCACTACGACAGGGACCTCGAGCTGGGACGCGAGGAGACGCTCGACTGGCCCCTCGACGAGGCGGAGTCTCATCGACCCCCACGACGTCGAGCTCGCCTCCGCGTGCGCCCGGAGGCGCCGAGTCCTTGGCATCAGCCGCAGTGGCGCTCGGTTGACGGCTTCCGTGTTCCGGCCGAAGTGTTCATGGCCGGGCCGGTCGCGCAGGAGCGCTGGATCGTCGAGCACCACATCATCGGCGAGGATTGGCGTGATCACACCGAGCAGTACTGGCTGCGGTTCGCCGCCCGCCACTATGCCGAGCACGGCCAGATCAGCGACTGGCTCGGCGCGCTCGAGCGCATGCTCGAGCAGGAACCGCCCCTGTCCGAGATCGTCCAGGCGGGTCTGCGCGAGGCGTACATCACCGCAGGAGAGGAGCTCCGCGGCGCGATGGTCGTCGCGTCGATAGCCTCGCGTCACCCGCCGGGCAGTCCCCGGCGCAGCTGGGCGGATCGCGAGCTCCGCGTCCTGCTGGGCGAGTACCGCGAGCAGCACGTCCGCCGCGGCCCGGTTGCGGAGCGTGCCGAGAATGCCGAGCTCCTGCTCAATTTCCTCGAGTCGCTCGGAGTGGAGCCGACCTTCACCGACGTTCGCGCGGCGATCGTCGCGCACCGGCGGGCGGGGCATGACGGCCGTGCCGCCGAGCTGGTCGAGCGCGCCATGGCGGTGCCAGTCACCGACGCGGGACGCTGGTTCAGCCTCGTCCAGCTCCTCACCGAGGCCGGCCAGCTGGATCGCGCGTCGACGCTCCTGGCGGAGATCGCTCGGGGCGAGCACCCCGAGGCGCTCGACCCGCGCCGGGTCCATGGGCCCTGGCGCCGGATCGCGACCGCGCGCGAGCGCCTCGCCCGCGCGAGACGGCGGCTCGGATGATGGATCGCGTGCGACGGCTGCGACGTCCGATCCTCGGCGGCGCGATCGGGATCGGGACGGTCATCCTCGCCAGCTGGCTCGCCCGCGGTGACGCGCGCGAGCTTCCCTACACGGTGCTCATCGTGCTCGCGATCGCGCTGACGGGCCTGGGCCTGGGCGCCGGCGCGGCCGTCATGACGTTCGTCGCCGGGGCCGTTGCGCTGCTCGTGGGCACGCTCGTCGAGCCAGGCTCGGCGTCCCTCGGCTTCTCGGACGCGGTCCGCATCGCCGCGTTCCTCATCGGCTCGCCGGCGATCGTCTACCTCGTCTGGCGCGGCGAGGCGGCACGGGATGCCGCGGCCGCCGCGCTCGAGGCGAGCAGGACGAGCGAGGCGCAATCGGTCGACGAGCAGCGCCAGCTCGAGGCGATCCGCGAGGAGCTCAACGCGGCGCTGAGCCGAGCGGAGCGCGAGCGGGCGCGCCTCGAGGAGGTGGCCGAGGCCATCCCGGAGCCGCTCATCGTGTACGACGACGCCCTGCGAGGGGCCTATGGAAACCGGGCCGCCCTGCGACTCTTCGGGCGCAGCTTCGTCGAGCGGTCGCTGGACGAGTGGGGCCGCATGGCGGACCCGCGCGACGATCATGGGACGCCCCTCGAGCGCGACGAATGGCCGCAGGTGGTGGCCCAGCGGACGGCCTTCCGCAGGCGGCTCGTGCTCCGGATCCCGATGTCGGGGAGAGACGTCATCGTGGATGCCGAGGGCACACCGATCCCCGGCGGCGGTGCCGTGCTCCTCCTCCGTGACGTGGGCAAGGAGGAGGACGCCCGCCGCCGGCTCTCGCGTTTCGCGAGCTTCGTCGCGCACGAGCTCCGCAATCCGCTCGCGGTGGCCAAGGCGCGGATCGAGCTGGTGCTGCGCGATCCGAACGTGTCGAGCCGAGCCGCCAATCATGCGACGCGCGCCCTCGAGTCGGTCGACTCGGCCATTGGCATCCTCGAACGGCTCGAGCTCTATTCGCGGGCCGACACCGATAGCGTCGAGGCGGTGCGCGAGGAGTTCGACCTTGGTCCGGCGCTCGGCGCCGCCATCGAGCGGCTCCGGGCCAGCGGGACCGAGCGCGATGTCCTGGTCAGCCTGGGGCCGAACGTGCGTGTGGTGGGGGATCGGCAGCTATCCGAGCAGGCCATCACGAACCTGCTCATCAACGCCAATCGGTACTCGACCCCGGCGGCGCCGATCCACGTCGAGGTCGAGTCTGGCGATCTCGTCTCCCTCCGCGTCCGGGATGAGGGCCCCGGCATCCCCGACGAGGTTGCCAGGCGCCTCTTCACCGAGCGGGTCGCGGCCGGTCGCGGCCTCGGCCTCGGGCTGTTCCTCGTCCATGCCTCGATGCAGGCCATGGGGGGATCGGTGACGCTCGAGCGACGCCGCCCGCACAGCGTCTTCGCCCTGAGATGGCCGTCGGCAGCATGATGCGCGACGCCAGCCGAGCCCCTTAGGCGGCGACGACCTCGATCGGTCCCAGATCGAGCGCCTCGACCTCATCGCGGATGCGCGATGCGTCGCCGGTAAGCACGACCAGCGCCTCGTCGGGTCGCACGAGCTCGGCGGCGGTCGCACGCACCGAGTCGGGGGTTACGGCCTCGATCTGGCTGCGGTACGTGTGCCAGTACTCGTCGGACAGGTTGTAGACGGCCAGCGGTTCCAGCGCCGCGGCGATCCCGGCGGTGGTCTCGAAGCGGAGGGGGAACACCCCGACGAGGAAGTCGCGGACCTCGGCCAGCTCGCGGTCAGCCGGGGTCTCGTCGCGCATGCGCTGAAGCTGGGCCAGCAGCTCCTTGATCGCATCGGCGGTGACCTCGGTCTGGACGGCGGCCGTCGCCGTGAAAGGCCCGGTCGCGCGACGCGGGTCGAATGCGCAGCGGGCGCCATAGGTGTAGCCGAGCTCCTCGCGCAGACGACGGTTGAGGCGGCTCCCGAAGACGCCGCCGAGGAGTGCCGCCATGACGACGGCGTCGAAGTAGCGAGGGTGCGCCCGATCGATGCCGAGGTGCCCAACGCGCAGCTCGCTCTGAACCGATCCGGGACGGTCGACGAGCACGATCCGCCGTCCCCCGCGCTGTGCCGGTTCCATCGCTCGATGTCCGCGGCCGCGTCCCGCCCAGTCGCCGAAATGCGCCTCGACGCCGGCGAGCGCCTCCGATGGCGTGAAGGCGCCGGCGATGACGATGTTCGCGACGTCGGGGGCGAAGGCCGCGGCGTGGTGGGCTCGGGCATCTGCCACGCCAAGCGGTTCGACCGTCTCCGGCGTCCCGGCCGACAGGCGCCCGTACGGGACGTCGGACGCGTACACCTCGCGCAGGAACCGTTCGTCGGCCAGCCTGCCGGGGTCGGCGCGGGCCTGGAGGATGTCGTTGAGCCGCTCAGCCTTGAGCCGGTCGAACTCGCCGTCATCGAGGCGCGGGCCGCGGATCATCTCGGCAAGAAGCGCGAGACCCGCGTCGAGCTGGTCGCCGAGCGCGGTGAAGCCGGCCCGTGCGCTGTCCCACGACGATTCGCTGCCGACCTCGATCCCGAGCCGCTCGGTCGTCTCCGCGAACGCGGCGGCGTCGAGCCGTTGCGTCCCCGTCACGAGCAGCTGGGCCGTCAGTGCGGCGATCCCTGCCTGGGCCTCGTCCTCGCTCGCCGCGCCGGCATCGGTCATGAGCTGGACGCTCACCAGCTCGCGATCGGGGAGCGGCACGAGCCACACGCCCAACCCGTTTGGCAGCCGCGTTCGCTCGAAATCGGGGAACCGGTACGGGCGAGGCGCGGTCGCCGCGGGGCGCCCGCTCACGCCGCCGCCTCGGCGGGAACGTACGTCATGGTCACGCGGTTGTCCGTGCCGATGGACTCGGTCAGCGCCGCGCGCACGCGGTCCGCGTCGACGCCAGCGTAGCGGGACACCTCGCTGTTCACGCGCTCCGGCTCGTCGAACAGGCACGCATACATGCTCAGGCGGTCGGCGCGCTCGCCGATCCGCTCGAGGGCCCCCGCCGCGTGTGCGGCGTGGAGGTTGCGCACGCGTTCGAGGTCGGCGTCGTCGGGTCCCTCGGTCGCCAGGCGCTCGACTTCGGCCAGCGTCGCGGCCTCGAGCGCTTCCGGCGCAACCCCGGGCCGGGCCGTCACCCACACGGCGAACATCGCCGCCCCGCCCACGATGGGGAAGATGAAGACGCTGGCGTCCTGCGCAAGGCGCTGCTCCCTGACGAGCGAGCCGTACAACCGTGAGGCTCGTCCCGAGCCGAGGACGTCGGCAGCGACGTCGAGGGCATCGAAGGCATCGGTCCCGAATGGAGGGATGCGGTGAGCGAAGTAGATCCGGGGCAGCGGCACCTGGTCCGGCACGGTCTCGCGGATCGTCGTTCCGATGCGTTCCTCGACGGTCATGTCGGGCGCCGCCGGCAGGTTGGCGTTCGGCGGGATCGGGCCGAAGTGGCGGCGCACCAGCGCGAGCGCCGCGTCCTCGCTCTCGAAGTCGCCAGCGATCGTGAGGACCGCGTTGTTCGGCGCGTAGTACATCGCGAAGAACTCGCCGACATCGTCGAGCGACGCGGCGGTGAGGTCCTCCATCGAGCCGATGGTCGGGTGGTGGTAGGGATGGTGGGCCGGATAGGTGAGCCGCTGCATCCGCTCGTCCCAGTCCCCGTAGGGCTGGTTGTCCACGCTCCAGCGGCGCTCGTTCTTCACGACGTCGCGCTGGTTGTCGAGCTTTTCCTGGGTCATGGCCGGCAGGAGGCTCGCCATCCGATCGGCTTCGAGCCACAGGGCCAGCTCGAGCTCATGGCCCGGCAGCGTCTCGTAGTAGTTGGTCCGGTCGAGCCACGTGCTGGCATTCAGGGTCCCGCCCGCGGCCTGCACGAGGCTGAAGTGCTCGCCCTTGTCCACGTTGGCCGAGCCCTGGAACATCATGTGCTCGAACAGGTGGGCAAAGCCGGTGCGTCCGGGCTTCTCGTGCTTGCTACCGACGTCGTACCACAGGTTCACCGCCACGAGCGGCGCACGGGGATCGCGCGACAGCACGACGCGCAACCCGTTGTCGAGTACGTGCCGTGCGATGGGGACCTGGGGCACCTGCGGCCTCCGCTGCGCGACCGAGCTCTCCGCGCGTCTCACGGGTCACCGGCCTGGTGGAGCGCCGATTCTAGCAGCGGTTGGCCGACCGGCCGGAATACGGGAATCGGGCCGATCTGGACGGCCCGACGTGGGATCAGGATGGCGAGCGCGGAGGGATTCGAACCCACAACCTAGTGATTAAGAGTCACTTGCTCTGCCGTTGAGCTACGCGCCCCTTCGAGATGATGCCGCAGGCAACAACCTCGGTCAATCGGCGGCACCGTGATCAGCCGCCCGGTGGCCCCGGCCCACCGTTCGGCTCCGGTGAGCGGCCGTAGTGGGCGCGCGCGAACTCGTCGATCGCAGCCGTGTCGGCCGTGTCGAGCTCGAGCAGGTACCGCCACGCGGTCGCCACGATCGGCGCGGGAAGCGGGTCGGAACCGCCCCACGGGCTCAGGATGAACTTGTACCGCCCGCTCACGCCGGAGGCGACCTGCGTCTCGACGTAGTCCGTCAGGGCCTGGACCGATGCGTCGTCGACACGCTCGGGGTCGTACCAGATGACGATCCCGCCGTGCTCGAGGTTATGGATCACCTGCGACTCGCTCACCGGTGTCGTGTAGACGCCCCAGCTTCCCGGGCTGATCCAGTGCGGGCCGGAGGTGCCGGGCAGCGACGAGTAGGGTGGGCCGGAGGCCCCGCACGAGGCGGGGTTCTCGCGGCAGGCCGCCCCGTCCTCGGTGTGCACGCTTCCGTCGTTTGGCTGCGCCGCGCCCGCTGTCGGGCTGGCGGCCGAACCGAACACGAGGACGAGCACGACGATGATCGAGCCGACCAGCAGGACGCCGCCGATGGCGAGGATGCGCCAGTCGGGAAGCACAGAGCCCTGCGGTTGGTCTATCCGCCTGTTCATCGCTTCGGTGCTGGCGCGGTCCCGGCGCTGGATTCCGGCTGTTCGTCGTTTGGCCATTGGCGCGGAAGGATAGCCGAGGATTCCACTCGGCGCGTTTGGGCTCTTTCGGCACGTTGTTAGAATCGTCGGGCCCGCGCGATGGTCGCGCGGCTGATGGCACCCGGAGATGCGATGACCACTGGCCCGGAGACCCCGCGTACCGCGAACCCCTTCACCCTCGTGAAGCGGCTGGTGTCCGGTGGCGTGGCACTCGCCAAGCTGGAGGCCGAGCGCGGCCGCCAGGAGATCACCGAGAACGTCCTCACCTACAGGGCGGGCGTCATTCTCCTGGCGATCGCCTTCGGGTTCCTGCTCCTGGCGGTCGTCGTCCTGGTGATCCTCAGCGTCCTCGCCATCGCGGCGCTCACCGGCCTGCCCGGGTGGGTCGTCGCGCTCTTCATGTTCCTGCTGCTCCTGGTGGGCGCGGCGTTCATCGGCTGGAGGGGTATCGTCAAGGTTCAATCAGCCAAGTTCACGCCGGACGAGACGATCGCGGCGGTCAAGGAGGACCTCGAGTGGGCGAAACGCTTGCTGAGACGCGGGTAGCCATCGAGGCCCAGCGCACCGAGCTCGATCGGACCGCCGAGGAGCTCCGCGCGGCGATGGACATCCGAAAGCGCTTCCAGGAGAACCCCGTTCCGTTCATCGCCGCCGGCGCCGCGGTGATCTTCGTGGTAGTCGGCGGTCCCGGTCGCGTGGCCGGCATGGTCCGCCGCCAGTTCTTCCCGACCGACCCGGAGAAGGCGTACGACAGCCTGCCCAAGCCGATGCAGGCCTGGGTCGACCACATGTCGGGTGCCCTCGGTCCACGCGCGGCCGATGCGCGCCATGCGCTCTCCGAAGAGCTGCTGCAATGGCGCGCCAACCCTCGCAAGCACGGCAAGGTCAGCAAGAAGCTCGCGCAACAGATCGCCGAAGGCCCTCCCGGACCGACCCGCGCCGCCTGGAAGACGGTGGAGGTGGGGGCGTCGATCGTCGCGGCGGCCATCACCCGCAAGGCGGTCGAGCGTTTTCTCGCCGGCGAGCCAGCGGCAGCCGAGAAGGCGACGCCCGCTGACGTGTCAGCGCCGAGCACTGCGGCTTCGGTACCCGCTCAGCGTCCGCCCGCCGCGGCGAAGGCGCCCTCGGCGTCGGACTACTCAGGGATGAGCACGCGCGATCGCAGCTGACCCACGAGCGGCGCGGTTCCGGCGGCGCTAGCCGCCCGCGGGGAGGACCGCGACGTTCATCCAGCGTGTGCCGGTCGCTCGGCGCATCGCGAAGGTGAGGTCGAACGGCGACGACTCGCGGCTCAGCACGGCTCCGGCCGCATCACGCGTCTCCTCGATCATCGTCCCTCGGCCCGCGAGGCCCAGGCTCAGGCCGTCCTGAGCTCCGAACGGAACGAGGAGTGAGACGTCGATCGTGTCGAAGTCGTAGTGGGTCAGCACGGTGGTGCCGTCGACAATCGCCTGATCGAGCAATGCCCGCATCTCGACGAGGCGGTCGCCATGATCAACCGCGACGAGGATCGGGTCCTCGCGCCGCAGCAGCGCCTGGTTCTCGAGCTCGAGGTTCTGGGCAAGCGTGACGACCACCTCCTGCATGCCGGCTCCGGCCAGCTCGTGATCAAACTCGACGACGTCCTGGCCCACGGTGATCACCGGCAGCGTCGCCGGATCTACCGTCGTGGGGTCGCGATCAAAGGGGTCCTCGGTTCCCACGACGGCGACGCCACGCGCGGGCGTCCCGGCGGCGACGATGCCTCCGCCGATGAGCACGACGGCAAGGGCGGTGATGCCGAGCCGAGCGGCTCGTCGCGGCAGCGCCAGCGAGCCACCAGCGGCGAGCTCGGACGCGAACCGCGCCGGATCGTCGTCCGTCGAGGATGGCTTCGGAGCGAGGTGATCGACGAGCGGTCGTGCGACGCAGACGACGACGAGGCCGGCCAACAGGCCGACCTTGGCTCCGAACTCGTCGGTCTGGGGAGCCATGAGGAGCGTGCTTGCCAGTGCCACCAACAGCCCGAAGGCGATGCGTCCGACGCGCCCGGACGGCACGGTCTTTGGGTCGGTGATCATGAAGAACAGGAAGATCAGCACCTCGGGCGACGTGACCACCACGCGCCAGAAGTCGTACCCGCAGACCGGCGCAAAGGCCCAGTTGGCGGTCATGCAGTGGCCCGAGGCGGCCAGCAGTCCCAGCCCCACGGCCAGTCCGATCCAGAACGACGCGGCCAGCTCGAGCAGCTTCAGCCGGCGCGTGATCAGCAGGCCCCCGACGAGGATCACGGCATAGGCGGTGATCATCCACGCGTTCAGCGGCGCCCACCAGAAGTCGAGCGGCTCGACGCGAGTCGAGCCGAGCACGATGAACGCGACCACCAGGCCGATGTTCGAGGGGTTGAAGACATGGGATCCGCGATACCGGATCACGTACTTGGAGAGGAGCGACAGTCCCGCGACCGCGGCAAACACGTACCACCCGTACGTCGTCCACGGGTCATCCGCCGGCGTGCCGACGACGCGGAGGATGAGGGCCACGCCGCTCCCGGTGAGCATGGCACTCGCGGGCCAGACGAACGCGTGCGCCTGCCGGAACGTCAGGGCGACCTCGAGGACGGCACAGGTCAGGATCGCGGCCAGGATCTGGGGAATGCTGACGCGAAAGTCGAGGCCGAGCTGCCCGAGGACGTGGATGGTGATGATGACGGCGGCGACGTGCAGCCGCGGGTCGCGGATGCTGGGCAGGATGACCGGGTACGTACCGCCGCGGATCGTGACCGAACGGGTCGTCATCGAGAGCGGCGAGTGCGGCGCGCACCGGGCGCGCGGCGGACGCCGGCAAGCGAAGTCGAGGTTTCCTTCGTCGTCACGATCCACGTAGGATACCCAGCGGCGGTCCAACTCCGGTCCGTCGCTCCATCTGGACCATCAGGAGGCGGTGCATGACACGCGACGACGAGCGCATCCAGCGATCGCAGGAGATGCCGATCGTGGGCGGGCTGCCGAATGAACCGGGCATCCGTGCCGCGATGCAGCTGTCACCCGGCCTCGGCCTCCACATGCGGGGCCTGGCGGACGAGCTGCTCGTCAACGATTTCCCTGGCGCCACGCTGCGTCGGGCCGAGCGCGAGATGATCGCGACGGCCGTGTCGGCCGAGAACGACTGCTTCTTCTGCATGGACTCGCACGCCGCATTTGCCACTGCCCTTCTCGAGCGTGACGGTGACGGTCACGCAGCCCCGCTCCTCGACGAGCTCAAGG
>DATBRU010000177.1:0-4966 GCA_036560105.1 Candidatus Limnocylindria bacterium
AGCAGCTCTCCGAGGAAGATATCCATCGGTTCCATAGGTGGGTCTCCTTCGTCTGGCTGGGACCGAGAACGACAACAAAAAGAGCCCACGTTCCGGCAAACGCCGAAACGGGACTCTTCATGATCATCGTCCCGATGAAGCCAGCCCGTTCTACTCCTCGATCGGAACCGTTGTCAAGCGTTGAGAGGGCGAGACGCGCCGGAGCGAGAGGCCAAGGAATCGCGCAGCGTCCCGCCGCACGACGATGGCGGTGGCCTGATCGAGGCAGGCGACCGCATCGGCCGGACGGACGATGAGCCCGTGGCCCACCAGGGGCCGCGGCAGGATGGCAAGCTCGTCCGCGCGCAGGTGCCGCAGCACGAGGCCCGGCGAAAGGATCGCCCCGGCCCCTGCCGGGAGCGGCCCGGCCATCGCGACTCGGCGCAGGCCGGTCGAGTCGAACGCGTTGATGGCGATCAGCCCCACGGCGCCGAGGGAGGTCGCGGCGCGCACCACCGCCGGCCGCCGGCTCACGACGGCTCCGGCGCCGAGCCGCTTCACCGCGAACTCGGCCGCCGCCTCATCGGCCTTGAGGCCGCGGATCGTGTCGAGGTCGACCGCCCAGGGGACGTCGAGCGAGGTGGCGCGCGTGATGAGCGCGGTCAGCTCGAGGTCTCGCAGAAATGCACCTGTCGGTAGCCCATCGATGGGCTCGTGCGGCGCCCCATCGTCGGCGACGAGGACGCGCGGAAGCGACCACACGACCGCGGGCGCGGTCGCGGTCGCGCTCATAGCGACGTCCCCCACAGGTCGACCTCGCTCGTCGTCACGCCGCGTGCGCCGGCCGCCATCACCGCTCGCACGTCGTCGGCGCTGCGGATGAAGCCACCGGCGAGCATCGGGATCCCGAAGCGTGGCACGAGCTGCGTGATCGAGGGCAGGACGATGCCCGGGAGCACTTCGAGGACGTCGGGGGCCGCGCTCGCGGCCGCCTTCATGGCGCTATCGAGGTGCCCGCGGCGTGAGACGAGGATGCGGTGGATTGCGAGACAGCCCTCCCGCCGGATGGCCGGAACGAGGCGACCATGAGAGGTGATGATCGCGTCCGCCCCGCTGCGGGCCAGCCACGCCACCCCATGCGTGTCGGCGGACAGTCCGTCAACAAGGTCGAGGTGGACCGCGGCCAGTTTTCCGGCCGCCTGGATGCGGGAAATCGCCGTCCGCAACTCGAGCCCGTCGCCACGCAGGATGAAGACGATCGGCGCCTCACTGGCCAGCGCCTGCTCGAGGACCGGCGGGCTCACCACAGCGGCGCAGCATGGCCAGACCTTGAGGCGCGCCACGAACTCGGCCACGGTCCGCTCCGGTCGAATGCCTGCCCTCGGCAGCGCGGTCACCATGGCTGATGGCGCGGCGATCAGCTGCCGCCGCGCTGCGGCTCCGATGCCGCCATTCGTCGCTGGAGGAAGCGGAATCCGACCAGGAGGGCGATCGCGATCGCCGTGACCGCGAGGCCCACGTATAGCGCCCGTGGCATCCCCGCGGACCACTGCACGCTGAAGCCGAGGAAGCCGAGGATCACCGCGATCAAACCGCTGCGGATCCAGAAGCGCGTCGTGAACCCGGCGCCGCCCGTCCCGCCACCGCTCGGACGACGCTGCGCGCGGCGCGCGGCATTGCGCTCCGCGCGGGCCTTGGCGGCCGCCGGCACCGCGGGCGTCCGATCCACGTTCTTCATCTGGCGCTGGTAGGCGCGCCGCTCCTCGCGTGACATCGTGGCGAAGTCTATCCCCTCGGATCTACCGTTCGGCGCGGGGGTCGCCGGGTACCGGACGGGCCCATGGCGGCCGGCTGCCTCGGATATTCGACCTTGAGCTGAACCGGGTCCGAGCCGAACAGCGTGTTGAGGAACCAGTCGAGCCCGACGCGAGCCTTGCCGCCGATCCCCGGCACGCGGCTCCAGTAGTACCCGCGCCACATGAACCAGGCGATCCAGCCGCGCACCGAGATCCCGAACACCTTCCCCACGCCGGTGTGATGCCCGATGCTCGCCAGCGTCCCGATGACCTCGTATCGGAACGGCTCGATCCTGGCCTGATCGCCATCGATCGCCGCGACGATGTTGCGCGCCAGTTGCTTCGCCTCCCGGACGGCGTTCTGTGCCGTCGGCGCGTGGAATTGGCCCTCACGCTCCGCGTTCGGGATCCGCGCGCAGTCGCCGATGGCCCAGACGCCGGCGCGGCTGGTCGCGAGGGTCGCGGCGACGGTGGCGCGCCCGGCACGGTCGACCTCGATCCCCGACTCCCGGACCACGGGCGAGGGCTGGACGCCGCCGGTCCAGACGACCGTCCGCGACGCGATGAACTCGCCGTCACCGATCGTGACGCCATCCTCCCGGACCTCGGTCAGCGCCGTGCCGAGGTGCAGCTCGAAGCCGCGCTGGCGCAGCTTGCGCTCGGCGTAGGCCCCCATCGCCGGATCCTGCTCGGCAAGGACCCGATCCTTGAGCTCGACGATGTGGAGGCGGATCTCATCGCCGGCGATCTTGGGGTAGAAGCGTCGGCGGACCCGTCGGACGAAGTCCTCGATCTCGCCGGCGGTCTCGACCCCGCTGAACCCGGCGCCCCCCACGACGAAGGTGAGCTGCGCACGCCGCGCATCGGGGTCCTCCTCGAGGTCGGCTCGTTCGAGCATCTCGATGATCCGGTTGCGCAGGGCGAACGCATCGGCCAGCGTCTTCATCCCGACCGCGTACTCGCTGATGCCCCGAATGCCGAACGTGGCGGTCTCGCCCCCGAGCGCCAGCACCAGGCTGTCGTAGTTGAGCCGATGCGGGTCGCCGTCGCCGCCGAGCACCGTCACCTGCTTCGCGTCGAGGTCGATGGCCTGGACCTCGCCCGTCAGGGCCCAGCTCGACGGGCGCCGCAGCTGGGCGCGCAGCGCCGTCACGCAGTGGCGCGCCTCGAGCTGGCCGGAGCACACCTCGGGCAGGAGCGGCGTAAAGAGCGTGAAATTCTCACGGCTGACGATCCAGATCTCGACGTCATCGCGTCGCCGGGTCAGCTTCTCGAGGTGCCGCGCGGTCTCGACGCCCGCGAATCCGCCGCCCAGGATGAGCACACGGTGCGGCCATGGAGGCTCGGAACGGTAGATCGTGCGCATTCGATGCCGATGATGGCACGCGTCAGGCGGTCGACCTAGGTCTTGCGCTCCAGGATGCCCAGGGCGTTCCCGCCGGGATCGACGATCCACGCAATAAGCGCCGACCCGATATCTGCGATGCCGTCCTCTGTCTTCAGGCCTGGCATGTCGTACTCCTCGATCGCAACACCTCGGCGGCGCAGGTCGGCGAGCTCGGCCCGGAGATCGGTGACCTCCCACCCGGCCTGGGTTTGGGTGTCGGCGGTGCCGGTGGTGCTGAGGTTCACGTTGAAGCGGGTCAGGCCCGACCGGAAGTCGATCGAGCTGTCGCTCTCCGAGATGATCTCGAGACCGAGCTTGCCGTGGTAGAAGTCGCGGGTCGCGCCGAGATCGGTCGCCAGCAGGACCGGGTAGATGGGGTAATCGCCAAGCATCGGTACCTCCGGGTGAGTGGCGTCGCCATCGGCGCATGAGCATCGGTGCCCGCTCGCCAGCCTCGGGCATCGGCGGCTACCATAGACCCGAGATGCAGCCCCCGATCCACGAGATCTTCGACCAGTTCAAGCAGCAGCTTCCGGACATCGATCCGGTCGAGACGCAGGAGTGGCTCGACTCGCTCGAGGAGGTGGTCGCGGCGGCCGGGCCTGAGCGCGCGCGCTTCATCCTGTACCGGCTCCTCAAGCGCGCCCGGCAGCTCCAGGTCGGTCTGCCGGCGCTGACGCAGACCCGGTACATCAACACCATCAGCCCCGAGCAGGAGCCCTACTTCCCCGGCGACGAGGCGATGGAGCTGCGGATCCGGCGCATGATCCGTTGGAACGCGCTGGCGATGGTCCTCCGCGCCAACTCGACGTACGAGGGCATCGGCGGACACCTGTCGACCTACGCCAGCGCCGCGAGCCTGTACGAGGTCGGGTTCAACCACTTCTTCCGCGGGTCGGATGACGGACCCGGCGACCAGGTCTACTTCCAGGGCCACGCGGCACCGGGGATCTACGCCCGCGCCTTCCTCGAAGGGCGCCTCAGCGAGGACAACCTCGATCACTTCCGACGCGAGTCGCTCACGCCGGAGCTGGGCCTGTCGAGCTACCCGCATCCGCGCCTGATGCCGGAGTTCTGGCAGTTCCCGACCGTCAGCATGGGCCTCGGGCCGATGGCGGCGGTGTACCAGGCGCGCTTCAATCGCTACCTGGCGGCTCGCGGCATTGCCGATACGTCGAGCGCCCGCGTCTGGGCGTTCCTCGGCGACGGGGAGATGGACGAGCCCGAGGCGGTCGGCGCCCTGAGCCTGGCCGCACGCGAGGGACTCGACAACCTCACCTTCGTCGTCAACTGCAACCTCCAGCGCCTCGACGGGCCGGTGCGCGGCAACGGCAAGATCATCCAGGAGCTCGAGTCGGTCTTCCGCGGTGCCGGATGGAACGTGATCAAGGTGATCTGGGCGCGCGAGTGGGACGACCTGCTGGCGCGCGACAAGGGCGGCGCCCTGCTCAACAAGATGAACGAGACGCTCGACGGCGACTACCAGCGCATGGCCGTCAGCGACGGCGCGTACATCCGCGAGCAGTTCTTCGGACCCGACCCCCGACTGCGCGCGCTCGTCGAGCACCTGACCGATGACGACCTCGCCAAGCTGCGCCGCGGCGGCCACGACTACCGCAAGGTGTACGCGGCCTACGCCGCGGCCGTCGCCCACAAGGGTGCGCCGACGGTGATCCTCGCCAAGACGGTGAAGGGCTGGGCGCTCGGTCCCGGCATCGAGGGCCGCAACGTCACGCATCAGGCCAAGAAGCTCACTGTCGAGGAGCTGAAGATCTTCCGGGATCGCCTCGAGCTGCCGATCCCC
>DATBRU010000178.1:0-1655 GCA_036560105.1 Candidatus Limnocylindria bacterium
CGCTCAGTCCTCGACGACACGGAAGATCCTCACGTCATCGCCCTCGAAGGCCGGCTCGTCGGGGAGGAACGACGGGTGCGCGCCCTCCGAATCGACGCCCGCGGAGCCATTCCACATGTTGAGCGGATCCGGCTCGTCGTCGCCCGGGCTCAGGACGACCACCCAGCGAACGTCGTAGGCGTCGACGACCTGCTCGATGACCCGGAACGGGTCGAACGGTGCGGCCAACCCCGGGTTCCCGCTCAGCGGGTAGAGGCTTGCCGGATCGCTCGCCATGATCACGTCGGTCGGCCGGGCATTGGCCCGCAGGAATGCGGCCGCCTCCTCGTCGCGCACCCGCGAGCGATCCCATTGCCCATAGAGGACCGTAGAGCCGATGACCGAGAGCGCGACCGCACCGCCCAGGCCGGCGATCGCGATGAAACGATGCGTTGCGGGCCGCCGCAGGAACGGCCAGAACCGGCCCGCCGCGGTGCATGCGGGCGCGATCGCGGCGACCGAGATCCCGAACGCCCACGGCATCCAGGCGGGCGCGGAGTGGTAGAACGCGCCCTTCGGGGCATGGAATGTGAACACGGCACCCATGACGAAGAACATCACGGCGAAGTAGACGAGGAACGGCGCCAGGTCGGCACGACGCCGATAGAGCCACAGTCCGGCCACGAAGAAGATGATGAACGTCCCTCCGAGCAGCACGGCCATCCGACCCACCAGCTCGCCCCACGAGATCAGCTTCGAGCCGATGATGTTCGCCAGCCCCCAGTCGAGGTACGTCGCGGCGCTCACCTCGTGACCGATGCTGAACTGCTCGTTGTAGCTGGTGATCCACAGGGTGTGACCGCCGGCCGAGGGCAGCACCGATCCGAAGACGGCGAGGTTCCGCGCGAGCCAGGGCGCGAGCACCAGGAGAAACGCCGCGGCCGACGCGAATCCCCAAGCCCAGCTGGCGCCGCTCGTTCGCTCGGGTCGCCAGGGGGACCATCCGCGCCGGACGAACCAGGCGGTTGCCACCCCGACGACGAGGAGCGCGCCGTCGATGCGCGACAGCGTTGCCAGTCCCGCCAGCGCGCCGCCCGCCACGAGCCAGGGCCCCGGCCGCTCGGCCGTGACCGCGCGCATGGAGCAATACAGGGATCCGGCGCCGGCCACGCCGAAGACCGCGAAGTTGTCGATGCTCGGGTACATGATGAACAACGGCCCCGCGAAGAGGGCGAGGACTGCGGCGGCGATCGCCTGCCAGCGCACCCGCCACAGCTCGAACGTGACGAGGTACGTGAACGGAACGAGGAGTGCGGAGAGGACGACGAGCGGGACCGTTCCCGCGACGTAGCTCGATCCGAAGAGGGCCATGGAGGCCGCGGCGACGATCGAAGTGAGCGGCATCCAGTGCGCATTGCTCGGCACCGGCAGCACCGCGGGATCCGGCAGCACGCTGCCGACCTCGATGAAGCTCCACAGCACCGGCGTCGTGAACCCGTGGCCCTCGGCCAGTCGCTGGCCGATGAGCGAGTAGTAGGCCGGATCCGTGAATGGCGGCCAGTCCACGATGATCGCGGCTGCCACCCGGGCGACGAGCGCAACGACGCCCAGGATGATCAGGTCACGGGGCGGGGTGGACATCCGGCCGCAGTCTACTGGCCGACCGGGGCGACACT
>DATBRU010000179.1:0-5272 GCA_036560105.1 Candidatus Limnocylindria bacterium
GCCCTCCAGTCGGTCGCCGATGCGCTCAAGCTTCAGCTGCTCGGGGTCATTGCCGAGCCGTACGCCGTGGCGACCTGCCTCGATCCCGGCGAGCTGGGCGATACCGGCGCGGTGTTCATCGACATCGGGGGAGGGACGACCGACGTGGCGCTCGTTCGCGGTGGGGGAATCAGTGGCACGAAGATGCTCGCGCTCGGCGGCCGCGCCTTCACCAAGGGCCTGGGCGAGCGCCTCGGCCTCTCCTTCGCCGATGCGGAGGCGGCGAAGCTCGCCGCCACGTCCGATGTCGCGTCCGAGGTGGCCGACGCGCTGCTCGAGGACGCCCGGATCTGGCGCGACGGGGTTGAGCTGATGATCGGCGACCTGGCTGAAGGCGAGCTGCTGCCCGGTCGCATCCTCCTGTGCGGTGGCGGAGCCGACCTGCCTCAGATCGCCGCCGTCCTCGACGAGGAGGGATGGTGGCAGCGCCTGCCGTTCGCCCGCCGTCCGAAGGTGCGCACGCTCGCTCCGGACGAGGTGGTCGGCCTGCGCGACGCGACCGGCCTGCTGGGCACCCGCCAGGACGTCACGCCGATGGCCCTCGCGCACCAGGCCCTCATCCTCGATGCCGGGGCATCGGCGGTCGATCGGGCCATGCGCGGCGCGGTACGTGAGATGCGCCTGTGAGCGACGCCCCGACGCTGATCTACCTCGAGGCCGATGACGAGATCACCGGCGTCGTACGGCGTGTGCGGGCGGCCGAGGAAGGGCGCGTCGTGATCGTCGCGCCCGGACGTTCGCGCGCGACGTCGAGCACGGTCGCGCTGCGCCTCCTCGCGCGGGCCGCCGAGGACGACGGCCGCCAGGTCGCCATCGTCGGAGACGCCCTGACACGATCGCTTGCCGCCGAGGCCGGTCTCACCGCGTACGCCAGCATTGACGATGCCCGACGCGCCGATCCGGCCGAGGGATCGGAGCCGGGCGAGGTTCACACGGCCGCGATCCACGTGATGCGCGGGTCTCCCGCGGATGACACGGCGCCCACGCTGATGGCGGTTGCCGCGACGAACGATGACCGGACAAGATCCCATCCGGTCGCCCCGCCCCCAGTGGTCGCCCCGCGTCATCGCGCGACGCCGCGCCGGCCGGCGCGGCGTCGGCTCTCGGTGGCTGCCGCGCTCGCGGGGCTGGCCATCGTGCTCGTGGCGTGGGGCGCGATTGCCGCGATCGTCCTGCCGGCGGCCACGATTGCCATCACGCCGAGATCCGAGGCGCTCGGGCCGTCGACCGAGTCGATCGCGGTCACCGATGTCGAACGCCTGAGCGGCACGGTCACCGAGACCGCCACGGTGACAGCCACCGGGGAATACACCATCGAGGAGACGGCCGCTGGAGGGGTGACCTTCTTCAACTTCAACTTCTTCGATGTGGTCGTGCCCGCCGAGAGCCTGGTCGCCACCGGGCGGGAGGCGGGCGACCAGGCGTTCCGGACCGTGGAGGCGATCACGGTGCCAGCGGGTTCGTTCGACCCATTCGAGGGCGGCATCACCGCGGGAGAGGGAAGCGTGGGCATCGCCGCTGCCGTCATCGGACCCAGCGGCAATGTCGCGGCCGAGGCGATCGACACGATCCTCGACGGGGGCCTCCAGGGGCAGCTGCGCGGGTTCCCGTCGATCACCGAACGCCTCGTGATCAACACCGAGGAGACGACGGGTGGCAGCGCCGGCACCGGGTTCGAGATCACCGAGGACGACGTCGAGTCGGCCACGGCTGAGCTCCGCCAGGCACTGCAGGCGGCGGTCGAGGAGGCCCTGGATGGGTCGGATGCGCTCCTGTATGCCGATCCGGATGAGCCGGTGGAGCCGCAGTTCGAGGGCCTGGAGGACCTGGTCGGCACGCGCGACAGCGAGACCGTCGAGCTCCGCGGCTCCCTGACATACGACCGGCTCACTGCGGACCCCGCTGACGTCGAGGCGATCGCGATCGATCGCTTCCAATCCGATGCGTCACTCGTGCCCGACGGATGGCAGCTCATCGAGGACGCGACGCGCGTCGAGCTCGGCGAGGTGCAGCGCGTTGGCGATGGGCTGACGGTCCAGGCCACGGTCAGCGGTCAGGCCACGCCGATCATCGATCGCGACATGGTCATCCGCATGGTGATCGGGAGCTCCGCTCGAGACGCGGAAGCCGCCCTCGCCGAGCTCGGCGGCGCGACCGTCGAGCTGTGGCCGTTCTGGGTCGGGACGGTGCCTGACCGGGAATGGCGGATCGAGGTCGAAGTGCGAGGACCCGCCGGCGGCGAGGCCGGGTCGTGACGCGGATTATCGGCCTCGATCACGGGGCGAAGCGCATCGGCGTCGCGGTCGGCGACACCGCGACGCGCATGGCCTTCGCGCGCGAGGCGATCCGACGGCGCAACCTTGCGGACGACATCGCTCGCATCGGTGAGCTGTGCGCGGCCGAGGAGGCCGAGGTGATCGTGATCGGACTTCCGCTTACCATGGACGGCAACGCCGGCGAGCAGGCGGGCCGGGCGCGCGCGTTCGGGGACGCCCTGGCGCCGATTGGCGCGACCATTGCGTACGCGGACGAGCGTCTGACGTCGTGGGAGGCGGGGGAGCGCCTGGCACAGGAGGGCCGCAGCCCGCACCGGTCGAGCGGCGAGCTCGATTCGGCGGCGGCGCGCCTGATCCTGCAACAATACCTGGACGCCCTTCCACCGGCGCCGAGCCACGATCCCCATTCCGCCGAGGAGACCGAATGACCCGACGCCCCGACTCCGGGGGGTACGAGGAGCGACGAAACGCCCGCATCCGTCAGCTGCGCGAGCAGCGTGAGGGTCCAGTGCGTCGACGCAAGCGCGTCCAGCCGCTCCTGCTGCTCATGTGGATCGCCGGGACGATCGGCCTCCTGATCATCGCGCTCATCTTCGGGTTCAACGCGTTCTTCGCTCCGCGGGTGATGGCCTGGGTCGAAGCCAATCCGGGCGCCATCCAGCACGGCGTCGTCCAGGACTTCGTGCGCTGGTACCAGCCCGACGCGCTGGCCGACGAGCCGGCCTCCGAGGAGCAGCAGCGCCTGACGGTGGTCATCGAACAGGGTGCGACCGACGCCTCCATTGGGCGGTTGCTGCACGAGCAGGGGCTCATCTCGAGCGAAATCGCATTCCAGTACGCGGTCATCAACGCCGGGCGCGAGGGACTGCTGAACTTCGGAACGTATGACTTGTCGCCCACACTGCGTCCCTCCGAGATCGTCGCCGCGCTCCAGGGGGTGGAGTTCGGACCGACCACGACGGTGACGTTACGGGAGGGGCTACGGCTCGAGGAGGTCGTCGCCGCGTTCTCGGCCAGTGAGATGACGACGAACATGGAGGAGTTCGCGGCCATCCTCCAGGCGCCGCCGGCCGACCTGCTCAACCAGTTCGGCTTCCTCGCCGATCTTCCCGCCGGCCGGTCGCTCGAGGGCTACATCATCCCCGAGACGCTCGAGTACCAGATCAGCGGGGAGGAGGCGGCGCCGATGAACGTCGTGCGGCGGCTTCTCACGCAATTCGACACCGCATTGACCGATGAGATGCGCGCCGGCATCGCGGCCCAGGGCCTGACCATCGATGAGGCCGTCACCATCGCCAGCATCGTCGAGCGCGAGGCGGTCCTCCAGGAGGAGCGCGAACGGATCGCCGCGGTCTACATCAATCGCTACCTCAACCCCGACAACGGGATCACCAACGGCCTCCTCAACGCCGATCCCACGCTCCAGTACGGGCTCACCACCGGCGAGGCGCTTCCGGTCGGCCACCCGTTGATCGCCGACATTCCCGGGACGCACCTGCCCGTGGATGGCTGGGGCGGTGTGGATTGGTGGCCGCAGCTCCAGGTCGGAGGCGGGGATGTGGCCCTCGAGGAGGAGCTCATCGGTTACCAGACATACACGATCCCCGGATTGCCGCCCTCGCCGATCGCAGCCCCGCGGATCGGCTCGATCGAGGCCGTTGCCTTCGCGCCGCTCAACGAGGGATACCTCTTCTTCGTCGCCGGCTGCCCCGGCGGGACGCGAGACGGATCGCATTACTTCTCGCGGACGCTCGACGAGCACAACGCGTTCATCGAGCAGGCCCGCAACGAGTGCGCCGGGCAGTGACCGATGCGCGCCTGGCGGTGCTGCGGTCGCTTCTCGACGAGCGCTCGCTCGACGCGGTCCTGCTCAGCCGCAGCGCGAGCAAGCGCTACTTCAGCGGCTTCCGCCTGACCGATGCCGACGGACCGACCTCGGGCTGGTCGGGGACGCTGCTCGTGACGCGGGACGCGAATCTCATCCTCGCCGACTCGCGCTACAGCGAGCAGGCCTCGATCGAGGCACCGGCATGGGACCTTGTGCTCACGACGGGACCGATGGCGACCGACCTGCCCCCGCTGCTGCTCGATCGCGGAGTGGCCTCGCTGGGGATGGAGGCCCGCATCGTGGCGCACGCCGACTGGGCGGCGCTCTCCGAGGCGGCGCCCGGGCTCGAGCTGCACGCCATCGACGACGAGCTCGTCCCGCTGCGCATCCGCAAGACGCCCGAGGAGGTCGACGCCATCGGCCGCGCCTGCACCCTCACCGACGCCTGCTTCTCGCACCTCGTCGAATGGCTGCGCCCTGGCATGACCGAGCGGCAGGTAGCCTGGGAGATCGAGGGGTTCTTCCGCGACAACGGTGCGGAGGCGCTCGCCTTCGACAGCATCGTCCTTGCCGGGCCGCGGGCGGCGATGCCGCACGGCCGGCCTTCCGACGCGACCGCCGAGCCGGGGAACGTCCTGCTGATCGACTTCGGCTGCATGGTCGATGGCTATCGCTCGGACATGACTCGGACGCTGTTCGTCGGAGATGTGCCCGACGACGTGCGCCGCTACCACGACGCCGTGCGCGAGGCACAGTCCGCTGCCATCGACGCGCTGGCCGTCGGGGTGAACGGACAGGACATTGACGCGATCGCACGCGAGCGGATCGCCCGCGAGCATGTCGAGGCGTACGGTCACGGGCTCGGCCACGGCATCGGCCTCGAGACGCATGAGGCGCCGAGCATCCGGCGCTCGGTCGCGTACACGCTGGAGGCGGGGATGGTCTTCAGCGTCGAGCCCGGGATCTACCTGCCGGGCGTGACCGGCATCCGGATCGAGGACATCGTGGTTCTGGAGTCGTCGGGACCGCGGCTGCTCACCTCGTCACCGCGGGAGCCGATCGTCATCGGCCGGCGCTGAGGCTGAAAGAGGGCGCTCGAAACAGCCGGTTCTTCGTGTGATGACTGCTA
>DATBRU010000180.1:0-20542 GCA_036560105.1 Candidatus Limnocylindria bacterium
GTCGAAGATCCGGTCGCGCGCCTCGCCCGGCGAGCGGCTCAGCTTCACGCGCAGTAGCTCGGGCTACGCCGGAGGTCGGAGGTCATCGGCCGGATCGGCGGCCGCATCACCCACTGCATCCCCGGCCGACTGGGCTGCATCCCCGGCCGACTGGGCTGCGTCGCCAGCGGTGTCCACCGCTGCGCCGGCCGTCGACTGGGCTGCGTCGGCCGTGGAGTGCGCCGCTTCGGTCGCCGTCGCGCTGGCCGAGGTCGCGGCTGCCTGGGCAGTATCACCTGCCGACTCCGCCGCCGCTCCCGCGGCTCCCGCTCCCGCAGCTCCCGCTCCGGCCGCTCCCGCTCCCGCGGCTCCTGCGCCACCGGTGCCGATCTGGAGCTTGCCTCCCTCGGACTGGAACTCCTGCCAGCCGGCCCATCCCATGAGCAGGCCGCCGCCGATGCCGATCAGCCAGCCGAGGACGGAGAAGATGTTCGAGCCGAAGTAGGCCAGATACCCGATCGACGAGAGCAGCGCCAAGCCGGCGCTGACGGCGGCGATGCCGCCGACGATGACCATCAGGCTGCCCTTTGAGCCGGGCAGCTGGGTCTGCGGCGAGAACTGTGGGAGAAGGACAATCGCGAGCATCGCAATCGCGAGCAGGAGCGTCAGCCCTCCCGCGCCGAACCCGAATCCGGCCGATGCGAGAACCGGTCCCACGATCGCTGCAATGGCGCCGATCGCGGCCAGCTTCTCGTTCTGGCCGAGCTTGCCGAAGTCCATGTGGATACCACCCTCCGCTGCTGAGATTCCTCCCCGACGGCAGCGAACGTAGCACAATCGGTCAAGGCGAAGACCACCAGCGAGCGCGGAATCCGCGGTGACGTGGAGACGTCATCGGCGGGGTGGAATGGTGGAGATGGGGGAGAATCGAACTCCCCGTCCAGAACACGTTCCCCGAGAACTTCCTACAGGTATTTCCGGCCAATTTGCGCTTTGCCTGGCGCGACCCCCGACCGGCGGGGTGCCGTGCCTGCTATCCGGTGTGCCTCTCGGCTCTTTGACGCCACTCACCGGAGTTGGCGACGCCGCACCTCCCCTGATGACATCTCCGCCGTCCGGGGAGGTGAGACGGCGTCGATGCTCACTGCGGTTTAGGCAGCGAGGGCGTAACTATCGTTGCCAGTTACAGCAATTGCCCGCTGTTTTACGAGGCCTGCGAGCACCCTCGACCTGCGATCCTCGGTTCACGGGCCCTGTCGAAACCTGACATCCCCACGAACCAATACGGCATTCATTCTACCAGACCGCCGGACCGATGCGAACACCTGTTCGATTCCATCGCCCTCAGAAGGGCTTGACCTGCATGAGCCAGATGATCGCGGCGAGGCCGGCACCACCAATGAGCGCCAGGAGCTCCGGGCGTCGCGAGGTCAGGAGGGCATCCAGCTCTCCTGCGCTGGCGACCGTCGGAGGCGGCGCATCCTTGCCGTCCTGCGGCACGGTGACGCCGACGGCGTGACGAACAGCGATGTAGTGACGGGTCCCGATCAGGTACATCGCGGTCGCGATCGCCAGCAGAAGGCCGATCGAGATCCAGATCCAGGCGCTTCCCCACCAATCACCCATGAAGCCCGCGACGACACCGGCCACGAGGAGGATCAGCAGGGCTGGATACATCACGCTCAGGCTGCTGCTCGACAAGCCCACCAGCGTGACGACGTGGTCGGGTCGCCGTTCACTCCGCAGACGAAAGGCGACGAAGGCCGACACGCCGTGCGCACCGACGAATGCGAACGCGCCGATGACGTGCGCCACCACCATCCAGGGGTACCAGTCGATCATGGAGTCGCGCCGGGCTCCGCCCTCAGAGAGCGGGCGACGAGCCGTGCCGCGATGAGGAAGATCGCCAGCGCATTGACCGGGTGGAGTGCAGCCACCCACGGCAGATCGGTGCGGAGGGCCACGAAGACCGATTGGAGCGCGAAGAGCACGAGGAGAGCCGCCGATTCGACGATGAGCTCACGGCCCAGCCGGCCAACGATGGCGAGGACGAGGAGGACCAGGGTCAGCCAGCCGAAGAGATAGCCGAAGTTGCGATGCAGCTCGAAGTTCGACTCACCGGCGAACACGCCCAGTCCGGCGAGGAACACCTGCAGCACGACGCACGCAAGGAAGATGACCGCGGTGATCGCGAACGCCAGTCGAGTCGCTCCCATGGGTGGAAGGGTCGAACGGCCGATGTCCCGCGCGCATCGGTCCTGCGTCCCGGGCCGTTCGGGATGTTCGCAGGCTCAGCTCCGCGGCGGTTCGCCACCCATGCCCGCCTCACGGGCGCGGACGATGGCCTCGGGTCGCCCGGCGACCTCCAGCTTGGCGAAGATGATGCTGACCTGGTTGCGAACCGTCTTCTCGCTGATCCCGAGCTCGTGTCCGATCTGCCGGTTCGGACGCCCACGGGCGACGAGGTCGAGGACCTCACGCTCACGCGCCGTGAGCTCCGGGAATGGAAGCGCGCGGGCCGTATTCGTCATGAGCGTGGATAGCCGGCCGGCGACCGATGGACCGAAGATCGCCTCGCCGGCCCCGGCGGCAACGATCGCCCGGCGCAGCTCGTCACGGGTCGCGCCCTTGAGCAGGTAGCCACGCGCGCCGGCGCGAATGGCTGCCAGGATGAGGTCGTCGTCCTCGAACATCGTGAGGACGAGCACGGCGACGGCCGGATCTCGGGCCACGATCGCCCGCGTCGCCTCGACGCCGGAGCGGCCGGGCATCTGGAGATCCATGAGGACGACGTCGGGCTTCAGGCGCGCCGCCAGCCGGACAGCTTCGTCACCGTCGGTTGCCTCGTCGACGAGCACCGCCCGATCCCACCCGTCGAGCGTGAGGCGCAGGCCGTCGCGGAAGACCGGGTGGTCGTCGGCAACGAGGACGCGCAGTGGCCCGGTCATCCGGCACCGGCCGCCAGCGGCAAGTGCGCCACCACCCGGGTCCCCGCTCCGTCGCCGTCTCCGATCTCGCAGGTGCCGCCGACCTCGCTCGCTCGCTCGCGCATGGCGGCCAGGCCGACGCCGGCAGGAGTTCCCGGGACGATGCCGGTTCCATCGTCCTCGACCTCGATCTCGAGCGCGTCGTCGATGCGGATGCGAACGGCGCAGCTGCGAGCCGCACTGTGGCGCTGGACGTTGGCGAGCGCCTCGACGGCGATCCGGTACGCGGCCGTCTCGACCGCTGCCGGGAGGGGAGGAAGGTCGTCGGGGCCGTCGACGCGGATCTCGAGCTCCGATCCGAGCGTGAATTGGGCGGCCCGGGCGCGGATGGCCGGCACGAGGCCGAGCTCGTCGAGCGCGGGTGGGCGCAGGTCACGCGAGATGCGCCGGACCTCGTCGAGGATGCTCGCGAGCTCCGCATCGAGGTCGGCAAGCACGGTTGTGGCATCCGTCGTGCGGACCGGTGCCAGGTCTCGGGCCGCTTGGGCCATCAGGCGGGCGCCGGCGAGCGCGGGCCCCAGCCCGTCGTGCAGGTCGCGGCGCATCCGTCGCCGCTCCTCCTCGCGCGCGGAGACGATCTCGCGGCGCGAGCGGTCGATCTCCGCCGCCAGGCGAACCGAACGAGCCGCCCTTCCCGCCTCGCGCGCCAGGCCGTCAAGCAAAGCGCGGTCGGACGGGCTGAAGGCCTCGTTCGGCGAGCGCGGCGCGACGGCGAGCTCGCCGACTGTCTCGCCGCCGTCCACCAGCGGAATCCGGACCAGCTCACCGGCGGGCCGTTGCCCGGTCGAGGCGGCGATCGTCGTGCGGCTGTCCTGGAGGAGCTCGATGGCGACGTATGGGAGCCGCAGCGCCGCGGCAACGGTGGCGACGATCGTCGGCAGTACTTCTTCCGTGGCCAGCGACGCGCTCAGGCGTTCGGCGAGGCGGTTGATGGCTCGATACGGGTCGTCGCGCTCGCCGTACATGAGCCGATTGACCGCTCGCTGGAGGCGATCGCGCACCGGCAACGCCGCCAGGGCCGCGACGCCCGTCGCAAGGAGCGATGCCGCGAAGCCACCATCGCCGCCGACGACGGAGCTCAGCCCGGCCACGATGACGACGTAGACCGTGATGACGACCGCGGTGAGCCCGCCGTACACCAGCGAGCGGTTGATGACGACGTCGATATCGAAGAGCCGATGCCGGAGCACCGCGATCGCCAGCGCCACCGGGAAGAACAGGCCGACCAGCCCCACGGCGCTCCAGGGCAGGATCGATCGACCGATCAGGAGCTCGGGGACGAACCAGAAGGCTGCGGTCAGCACGATGGCCGTGCCCCCGCCCCACGCCACCCAGCGCACCTGGTTCCTGGCCGTCTCGGTGGTCGCGGACCGGACCTGGGCCACGACCAGGACCACGAGCGAGACGCTCGCCACAAGGACGAGCCCGAGCTGCCCGGTGGTCCACGAGCCGAGCGCATCGAGAATGCTCCCGCTGGCCCAGGCGACGACGGCGATCCAGACCACCATGATCCCGATCGGTGCGAGATAGACGAACGGCAGCACGCCCTTCGTCCGGGCGACCCTCACCGATCTGGGAAACACCAGGACAAGGTGCACGGATGCGCTCCAGAACAGGCTGTAGGCGCCGAAGACGCAGGCGACCCAGAGCCAGAAGCCCATGCCGTCCACGAGGTCGTAGGCCTGGACCCCAAGGATCCACGGCACGGTGCTCGCCACCAGCCCGCTGGCCGCGACCAACAGCGGCGCCGCGCCCACGGCTGACGGCTGGCGCGCATAGACGTACGAAGCCACGATCGCCCAGGCGACGCACAGCAGGATCGTGGCCCACGCCTCGGCCAGGACATTCGTCAGCGGGTACGTCCCGAGCGGGACCTCGAGCTCCCGTTCGCCGCCGCTCCGGTTGACGAGGTATGCCGCGGTTGCATCATCCGGCGCATCGGCACCGGTATCGGCCCGCAACCAGGATTCGAGACCGATGCCGTCGATGGCAAGCACCCGGTCGCCAGCGTCGAGCGGCGTCTCGGCACCGCTGATCGGCTCGACACTGAGCCCGTCCTCGCTCATTGTGCTGGTGACGTATCCGGCCCGGGTACCGTCCGACGGGGCGTTGAGCCGGTGCCATGTCGCGGCCGCGCCGATCACCACCAGCAGCCCGGCCACCAGGACGGGCATCAGCGGGCGGAACGCTCGGCGAGCGTCTGAGGCCATGGGGGCAGGATACGTGCGCCGCTTCACCTCAGCCAAGCCCCGCGCAGGCCCGCTGTGGCATACGACGGCGCTCGGGTCTAGAGCCGAATGCGCCCGGCCACCTTCGACTCGCGGTCGAGCTCACGGCGCACGTCGCGCTCGGCGATGGTGCGGCGCTTGTCGTGCGCCTTCTTGCCGCGCGCCACGCCGATCTCGAGCTTCGCCACACCGCCGCGCAGGTAGAGCTTCAGCGGCACTACGGTGAGACCCTTGGCCGATTGGAGGCCGAGCAGTTCGCTGATCTGGTCGCGATGGAGCAGGAGCTTGCGCGTCCGGTTCGGCACGTGGTTGTAGCGGTTGCCCTGCGCGTACTCCGCGATGTGGGCGCCGATCAGCCACGCCTCGCCCCGCTCGATCCGCACATAGGCCTCGGCGATGTTGACCTTGTGGGCCCGCACGCTCTTGATCTCCGTGCCGGTCAGCACGAGGCCGGCCTCGAGCGTGTCCTCGATGGCGTAGTCATGGCGGGCTCTGCGGTTGAGGGCGATCGTCTCGTCAGGCATCGGTCAGCTGCTCACGTCGGGGAGAGGCGGGCCCACGATTGCTGGCCCACGACGGCGGGCCCAGATCGAGGCACAGAAAGAGCCGGCCCGTTTCGGCCGGCTCTCTCATCGCTACACCACGCGAAGCCGTGTTAGCGCACCGCCTCGGTGGTGGCGTGCGTGGAACTACTCACCTGCACACCACCTCCTTTCGTTGCCGGCGATCCTAGCAGACCGGCCGCAGGCCGACAATGCCCACAACCGCCTCCGCGCCATCCGTGATCGGCTCGGCGGTGGAGGCGACAGGGACGCTCGCTTCGTCAGAGGTCGGCTCGTCGGCCAGGAAGGCCAGGGCGGCGTCGAGGACCGGGTCGTCCTCGGGTGGAGTCTCCGCCGTGCGCGCCGCGGTGATGTCGGGCTGGACGCCATCGGGCGCCACGCTGTTGTGGTCGGGGGTGAACCATCGGCTGATGGTGATCCGCACCCCGCCGTCGTTCACCAGTCGGCTCCAGACCTGGACGGTGTTCTTGCCGTAGGTGGGCTCGCCGATGAGGGTGGCGCGATCGTGCTCTGACAGCGCGGCCGCGACGATCTCGGACGCCGATGCCGACCCGCCGTTGACGAGCAGGGCCACCGGCAGACCGGGATCGGTGGCGACCCCGTCACCGGTCGAACGGTACTCGCGGACGTCGTCCCCCGCGGATTCCTGCGTGAAGATGAGGCCGTCGTCGATGAACTGGCTCGCGATCTGCTGGGCCGCCTCGATGTAGCCACCTGGATTGTCACGGAGGTCGAAGACGATCTGATCGGCGCCCTGCTCGAGGAGGTCCGAGAGGCCCGTTTTGAACTGCTCGCTGGCGGTGGCCGAGAAGCCATTGAGCCCGATGTATCCGACATGCCCATCGATGAGGCGGGTCTCGACCTCGCGGATGACGATGTCGTCACGCGTGATGGTCAGGTCGAACGGCTCGCCGTCGTCGCGCTGGATGGTGAGTGTCACCTCCGTGCCGACCTCGCCCCGGATCTTCGTGATCTGGTCGTTGATCGTCGAGCCCTCGACGCTCTCGCCGTCCACCGCGAGCACGTAGTCACCCGCGAAAAGACCGGCCTCCTCGGCCGGTGAGTCGGCCAGGGGCGCGACCACGACGAGTCGGCAGGTCTCGTTGAATGCGGTGCAGGCGGCCAGGTCGGCCGGATCGTCGACGTTCGACATGGCCATCTCCGCGCCGATGCCGCCGAAGCTCCCCGACAGGTCGCCGAGCGCCTGCGCGTAGTCGTCCGGGCTCATGTACCCCGAGAACGGATCCTCGACGCCGTACTGGAACATGCCCCTGATCGCGCCTTCGGCCAGCTTGTCGGAGTCGAGGTCGTCGACGAACTCGCGCTGCAACCGGTCATAGGCTTCGCAGAACGCCGCGAACGACTCGTTCGGGGCGGCGCATCCGCTTGCCCCTGCTCCGCCACCGGCGAGGTAGCCGCCGACGAAGAGGAGCGCGCCGACGACCGCGGCGAGGGAGAGCCCGATGATCCACGGCAGTGGCCCGGAGCCGCGTTGCGTGGCAGCCGCCGTGACCGGCGCCGTGGTTGGGATGGGCTCGTCGCCCTGGGTCGGAGTGGAGCTGGAGTCAGTCATTCGAGCGGGAGTCTACCCCTGGCTGGTGCGGAACAGGTTGCGCCCCGATTGAGGTCTCGTTACCTGGCGCGCTCCCTCAGGTCGTCGCGCCCAGATACGAACGGACGCTGATCCACGAGCCGACGGCGCCCACGCCGAGGCCCACGGCGAGGAGCAGGAGCGAGACCGAGGCGAGGAACTGCGCGCTCACCGCGGTCGGCATCTGGAAGACGCTCACCATCACCGGTTGGATCGGATTCCAGACGCCGGCGACCGCAAGGATCGTGATGGCCGCACCGAGGAGGCCGCACAGGATTCCCTCGAGAATGAACGGCCAGCGGATGAACGAGTCAGAAGCGCCGACGAGCCGCATGATCTCGATCTCGCTGGCGCGGCTGTAGACCGCGATGCGGATGGTGTTGATGATCATGAAGAGCACGACCAGCCCGACCAGCCCGACGATGACGATGCCGAGCGTCCGGATCACGTTGATGATGTCGAGCAGCGCGTCGTACTCCGCCTGCTTGGTGAGGATGCGCTCGACCCTCCGGTCCTCCGCGAGGGCGGCAGCCACGGCATCGGCCGCTTCGGGGTCGGTCAGGCTCACCTCGAGGCTGCCATACAGGGTGATCTCCGCCCCGCCGGTGTCGAGCTCCTGCCCGGCGTCGGCGTAGGTCTGCTCCAGGCGGTCCATGGCCTCCTCCGGAGACACGTACGCCACCGACTCAACGCCCGGAAGGTCCCCGACCTCGGCCATGAGCGCCTCACGGTCCGGTTCGGGAAGGTCGTCGACCAGCCTGACCGTGACCGCGACCTTGCTCTCGATGAACTCGAGCCCGGAGTTGAGCCCGGTGATGACGATCACGAGCGCCGCCAGGAGTGCGAGCATGAGGACCACGGTTGCCGTCGCGGCGAGGCTCATCATCGCGTTCCGCCAGAACCCCTGCCAGGCACGCACCACGCTGAAGCCGATGAACCGCAGAAAGGCCATGCTTCAGTACTCCCGGTCGTAGGCCGCGGCGGCCTCGTCGCGGACCAGCCGACCGCCCTCCAGCGCCAGCACGCGGCGACGCATCGCGTTGACGATCTCCTGGTTGTGGGTGGCCATCAGCACCGTCGTCCCGAGCTCGTTGATGTGGACCAGGAGCTGGATGATCTCCCAGCTCGTGACCGGGTCCAGGTTGCCCGTGGGCTCATCGGCGATGAGGATCGCCGGTTCGTGCACCAGCGCTCGCGCGATCGCGGTGCGCTGCTGCTCCCCACCCGACAGCTGGGTCGGCAGATGATGCCCGTGGTCGTGCAGGCCGACGAGGCTCAGCAGCTCGGGCACCCGGCGCCGAATGCGGGCGTGCGGCGCGCCGGTCACCTCGAGCGCGAAGGCGACATTCTCCGCTACCGTCTTGGATGGCAGGAGGCGGAAGTCCTGGAACACCGTGCCGATGCGACGGCGCAGGCCCGGCACCTGGCCGCGGCGCATGCGCAGCAGATCGTGGCCGGCCACCGTGACGCTCCCAACGGTCGCGACCTGCTCCCTGATGAGGAGGCGGATGAACGTGCTCTTGCCCGCGCCGGACGGGCCGACGAGGAACGCGAAGTCCCCGCGCGGGATGGTGACATTGACCTCGGCCAGGGCGACCTTGCCGTTCGGGTACGTCACGCCGACGTCCACCATGCTGATCACCGGTGCGTCGGCGTCGTCGATTCGCGCTCGGCGGCGCAGGAGGGATGTCATCGGTTCGTCCCGATGGTAGCCGGTCCCACGGACCGGCGGTCGCGACGCAGCCTCGTGGGGCTGGCGATCGCGTCGTGAGTCGGCTGGTCGAGACCCTGGCGCCCGCGCGGCTCGGTGTCGCGTTCCGGTGGCTGCTGGCGTCCTCGTGGGTCAGCAACCTCGGCGACGGGATCGCGCTCGCGGCCGGCCCGCTGCTCGTGGCGTCCCTGACCCGCGATCCCATCCTCGTCTCGCTCGCGGCGCTCCTCCAATGGCTGCCCCCGCTCCTCTTCGCCGTGTACGCCGGAGCCATCTCCGACCGCCTCGACCGTCGCATGGTCGTCGTGTCGGTCGACGTGACGCGCGCCCTGGTGCTGACGGTCCTGGTCGCGTCGATCGTGACCGGCACGGTCTCGATCCTTGTCGTGCTCGTCGTCCTGTTCGTCGTGGCCACGGCCGAGGTCTTCGCCGATAACGCCTCGCACACCCTGCTGCCGATGGTCGTGCGCCGGGACGATCTCGTGCTCGGCAATTCGCGGATCCAGGCGGGATTCGTGACGCTCAACCAGCTCGCCGGGCCGCCGCTCGGGGCGGCGATGTTCGCGATCGGCATGGCCGTGCCGTTCGTGGGCCAGGCGCTCCTCGTCGCCGCGGGGGCGCTGCTGGTGAGCCGCGTCGCGCTGCCCGCGCACCCGCGCGATCCTGGGCGAGCGACGGCCCTGCGGAGCGAGATCGCCGAGGGCTTCCGCTGGGTGCGGCGGCACGCCGCGGTCCGGACCCTGGTGCTGACGATCTTCACCTTCAACATCACCTTCGGTGCGGCGTGGTCCGTGCTCGTCCTGTACGCGACCGAGCGCCTCGGCCTTGGCGAGGTCGGCTTCGGGCTGTTGACGACCGCGTCCGCCCTCGGCGGCCTGGTGGGGACCGTCTCCTATGGGTGGATCACCCGGCGGGTGACCCTCGGCAACATCATGCGCATCGGGCTCATCATCGAGACGCTGACGCACCTCGGCCTGGCGATCACGACCCAGCCCGCCGTGGCGATGGTCATCTTCTTCACCTTCGGCGTCCACGCCTTCGTGTGGGGCACGACATCGGTCGCGGTCCGCCAGCGCGCCGTGCCGGGCGAGCTGCAGGGCCGGGTCGGGAGCGTCAACACCGTCGGAGTCTTCGGCGGTCTGGTCATCGGCTCCGCGCTCGGCGGCGTGCTTGCCCAGGCGTTCGGCGTCACCGCGCCGTTCTGGTTCGCGTTCGCCGGCTCTGCCGTCTTCCTCGTCCTGATCTGGGGCCAGCTCGCGCATATCGCGCACTCGGATCCAGAAGGCCAGTGATTTGCTGCACGCGTTCCGCTGAGCCGCGAGAGCCGGCGACGTGCGCCGGAGCGTACACATCTATGAAGCGGGGTCGCGGACGTGCGCGCGGGCGCAGGGTAATAGGCCGATGAACTATCCAGCCGTGGTGGGATCCGACTGGCCGACGCGCCAGCGGAGGTATCCCTGGATGAAGTCCTCGAGGTCTCCGTCCAGCACGGCCGTCGGGTTGGCCGTCTCGACGCCGGTCCGCATGTCCTTGACCATGGTGTACGGCTGCAGGACGTAGCTGCGGATCTGGTTGCCCCAGCCGGCCTCGACGTGCTCGCCGCGCAGCCGTGCCATCTCCGCTTCCCGCTCCTCCTCCCGGCGCTCGACGAGCTTGGCTCGCAGCACGGACATGGCGCGGTCGCGGTTCTGGTGTTGGCTGCGCTCGCTCTGCACCGCCACGACGATGCCGGTCGGGACGTGGGTGATGCGCACCGCCGAGTCTGTCTTGTTGACGTGCTGCCCCCCGGCCCCGGACGCACGGTACGTGTCGATCCGCAGCTCCTTCTCGTCGATGACCTCGCTGGCATCCTCGGGGACCTGCGGCATGACCTCGACCAGGGCGAAGCTGGTGTGCCGCCGATTCTGCGAGTCATACGGGCTGATCCGCACGAGCCGATGCACGCCACGCTCGCTGCGCAGCTTCCCGTAGGCCCAGCGCCCGTCGATGCCGAAGCTCACGCTCTTGAGGCCGGCCTCCTCGCCCTCGGTGGCCTCGAGGATCTCGGTCGCGAAGCGACTCCGCTCGGCCCAGCGAAGGTACATCCGAAGGAGCATCTCGGCCCAGTCCTGGCTCTCGGTCCCACCGGCCCCCGCGTGGATCGCGACGATCGCACCGCGCTCGTCGAACTGCTCCGACAGCAGCAGCTGCTGCTCCATGCGTGCCCAATCGGCCTGGAGCGCCGCCAGATCACGGGTGAGGTCGGGCAGGAGCGCATCGGCCTCGGCCGGTTCCGCTGCCGCCATCTCGGCCATGTCGGCCAGGCCGACCGCCCGTTCCTCGAGCTCGCGCCAGGCGCCGATCCCCGAGCGCAGCTCCTCGGCGCGGCGCATGACCGCCTGCGCGTTGGCGGGATCGTTCCAGAGATCGGGGTCGGAGGATCGCTCCGTCAGCTCGGCGAGCTCGGCCTCGTCGCGGGCAAGGTCAAAGTCGCACCGCGGTGTCACGCACGAGGCCGGCCAGACGCCGGCCCTCGTCCCTAATTGCGTCCAACCGACGCCATCATCGGGAGCTCGGTCATCTCCGCCAGCCGGTTCTGCTTCGTGCGTACCTTGGCCGGGTTCACGCACGGGCAGTAGCTCTGGCGCGGGCACACGCCACAGTTGCCGTCGCAGTCGAGCGTGGCCGCGTAGCTGCAGCGCATGCAGTCCCGCTCGCACATGATCAGGTCTTCGTAGGGCTGAGCGGGGTCCCGGAATCGGGTGACGGGTGGGAGGTGAGCGGTGGAGCTGACGGGGAGAGGGACGGATACCCTGGTCTGCGCGGCCAGCTGCTTCACCAACGAACCTCCACCTCGCGGGAAGATCCCGGGCCTCTCGGTGCCCGCGATCGTTGTTCCGTCCATCCTAACGATCCGACCGGATATCGCAACCCCAGACCCAGGTCGTACATCCGTCCGTCCGGCCGGTAGCCGCCTCCCACGCGAAACATCGGTACCTACGCGGTCAGGCCCCGTGGCACTTCTTGAACTTCTTGCCGGACCCGCACCAGCAGGGCTCGTTGCGACCGACCTTCGGACCGGCGCGGGCAGGTTCGCGCGAGCCGCCGTTCTGTCCGTTCCCGCCGGGGCTGTTGCCATCGACGGGCTGCATCTCGCCGATCGCCGCCCGCCCCTCGGTGACGTTGCGCGTCATCGGCCGCTGGGCGGCGGGCTGCTGCTGGATCGAAACGCGGAAGATCGTGTGGGTCACGTCGTGGCGGATGGTCGACTTGAGCTCGTCAAACATCTTGTAGGCCTCGATCTTGAACTCGTTGAGCGGCTCGCGCTGGGAGTACGCCCGCAGGCCGATGCCGCGCCGCATGTCGTCGATCGCGGTGAGGTGCTCGACCCAGAGTGAGTCGATGACGCGAAGCATGACGAGCCGCTCGAGCACGGTCATTCCTTCGTCGCCCGTCGCGGATCGCTTCCGCTCGTAGTGCTCGGCGACCTTTTCGCTGAGCCCTTCGATGATGGCCTCCGGGTCTCGGGCATCGTCGACGAACCGCAGCTCGGCGTCGGTGAGCGTCGGGACCATGCCGGTCAGCTGCGCTCGCAGCCCATCAAGGTTCCAGTCGCCGGCGTGCTCATCGGCGGTGTACTCGGCCACCCGTGCCGCGATCTCGTCGTCGAGCATGGCGAGGATCGTCGGGCCGAGGTCGGATGAGCGAAGGATGCGATCGCGCTCGCGGTAGATCGTCTCTCGCTGGCGGTTGATCACGTCGTCGTACTCGACAACGTGCTTGCGCATGTCGAAGTTGTAGCCCTCAACCCGGGTCTGGGCGCCCTCGATCGTCCGGCTCACCATCTTGGACTCGAGCGCCGTGTCGTCGTTGAAGCCGAGGGTGCGCATGAGGCCCTGCACACGGTCGTTGGCGAACCGCTTCATGAGGTCGTCCTCGAGGGACAGGTAGAACCGCGACGATCCCGGGTCGCCCTGGCGGCCGGTCCGGCCGCGGAGCTGGTTGTCGATCCGCCGCGCCTCGTGACGCTCGGTGCCGACGATGTGCAGGCCGCCGGCGGCGAGCACCTTCTCCTTGTCCTCGGCACAGATGCGCTCGGCCTCCTCCAGTGCCGCGGCGTACTCCTCGGGCGATGCCTCGAGCACGTTGCTGCCCTGCTTGTGGAGCAGCTCCGCTGCCATCACCTCGGGGTTGCCGCCGAGCAGGATGTCGGTGCCGCGGCCGGCCATGTTCGTGGCGATGGTGACCGCGCCGGAGCGTCCGGCCTGGGCCACGATCTCGGCCTCGCGCTCGTGGAGCTTGGCGTTGAGGACGTTGTGCTTGATCCCGCGCCGCTTGAGCATCTCGCCGAGCATCTCGCTGACCTCGACGCTGATGGTGCCGACGAGGACCGGCCGCCCGGCCTCGTGCTCCTCGGCGATCTCCTCGATGACCGCGTTCCACTTTCCCTTCTGGCTGGAGTAGACGAGGTCGGCGTAGTCGGCCCGGATCATCTCGCGATGGGTCGGGATGACGACCACCTCGAGGTTGTAGATCTTCGAGAACTCCTCGGCCTCGGTCTCGGCCGTGCCCGTCATGCCGGCAAGCTTGTCGTACATGCGGAAATAGTTCTGGAACGTGATCGTCGCCAGCGTCCGCTGCTCGCTGCGGACCTTCACGTTCTCCTTGGCCTCGACCGCCTGGTGCAGTCCCTCCGACCAGCGCCGGCCGGGCATGAGGCGGCCGGTGAACTCGTCGACGATGATCACCTCACCGTCCTTGATGACGTAGTCGCGGTCACGCTGGTAGAGAACCTCGGCCTTGAGCGCCTGCTCGAGGTGGCGCGCCAGGCTGAAGTCATCGGCGAACATGTTGTCGACGCCGAGCCAGCCCTCCATCTTCGAGGTGCCCGCCTCCGTGATGGCGACCTGCTTGAACTTGGGGTCGACGATGTAGTCCTCCTCGGCCTTGAGCCGGGGGACGATCCGCGCGAACTGGATGTACTTGTCGGCCGACTCCTCGGCCTGGCCCGAGATGATCAGCGGCGTGCGCGCCTCGTCGATGAGAATGTTGTCGACCTCGTCGACGATGGCGTAGAAGTGCCCGCGCTGGGCCCGCGTGCCGAGGTCGACCACGAGGTTGTCGCGCAGGAAGTCGAAGCCGAATTCGTTGTTCGTGCCGTAGGTCACATCGGCGGCGTAAGCCTCGGAGCGGGAGACGGGGCGCAGGTCCTTCAGCCGCTCATCGGTCGCCGCGAAGTCCGGGTCGAACAGGTACGCGCCCTCGTGTTGGATCGAGCCGACGCTCATGCCCAGCCGATGGAAGACCGCTCCGATCCACTGCGCGTCGCGCTTGGCGAGGTAGTCGTTCACGGTGACGACGTGGACCCCGCGCCCGACGAGCGCGTTGAGGTAGGCCGCCAGCGGCCCGACGAACGTCTTGCCCTCACCCGTCCGCTGCTCCGCGATCGCGCCACGGTGGAGGACGATGCCGCCCATCAGCTGCACGTCGTAGTGGCGCTTGCCGAGCGCGCGGACCATGGCCTCCCGGACCGATGCGAACGCCTCCGGCAGGATCGCCTCGAGGGCGGCGTTGATCTGCTTCAGCTCCGCCTCGCGTTGCTGCTTGAGCTGATCGGCCAGGCGCGCAGCGTCGGCGCCGGCCAGCGCCGACTCGACCGCATCCTCGTCGGGGTCGGTCTGGCGCTGCTCGATCGGAACCAGGATCTCGCCGAGCTCGTCGCGGAGGCGAGCGCGGAAGGTCTCGGTCCGCGCGGCGAGCTCGGCGTCGGTGAGCGCCTGGACCTCGGGCTCGAGCTCGTTGATCTGCTCGACGATGGGATCGAGCGCACGAACCTCGCGCTCGTTGGAGTCCCCGAGCCGGGACAGGAACTTGAACATGGGGAGGCCGAGTATATCGTCGATGCGACCGCGGGTCCGAAGTGAGGGCCGAATCCGGGCGGACCGTACAATCGGTCGGCCATGGAGATCGCGGCGGGCGTGCACCAGGTTCAGATGCTCGGGGCTGATTCCTTTCTCATCGTGGAGGAACGCCTGACGCTCATCGACGCCGGCATGGTCGGGTCCCGGAGGACGCTCGAACGGCATCTTCGAGGGATCGGACGGTCCCTCGACGAACTGGAGCGGATCGTCTGCACCCACGGCCACCCCGACCACATCGGCGGCGTTCACGAGCTGGTTCGCGATCGCGACGGAGTCGAGGTGCTCATCCACCCCGCCGACCTCGCCGGGCTCCAGCTGCCGCTGCGCGCCGCACTCGCTCGCTCGCCGGACGGAGGTGGGAGGAGAGGACGGCTGATCCAGTACCTGACTCGGGCACCGGCGAACTGCACGCCCATCGAGGACGGCATGGTCCTGCCAGTGTTGGGCGGGCTGCGCGTGGTCCACACACCCGGCCACACGCCGGGCAGCATCTGCCTCTACGCCGAGCGGCTTCGGCTCCTCTTCACCGGCGACGTGCTACAGGTCATTCGCGGCAGCCTGACCTACGCCAGCGCGTTCTTCAGCCACGACCATGCCGGAGCGAGGGCATCGGTCGAGCGGCTCGCCGCCCTCGACGTCGACATGATCGCCCTCTCCCACTATCCGCCCTGGACCGAGGATGCCGGCGGCGCGCTCCACAATCTCGCCACGGCCGCGGCGCGATGACCGCAGTTGGTCCGCAGTGACGAACGCCGAGAATGCGCGCATGGAAACGGTCAACGGCCTCCTCCAGCGGTCGATCGACCTATTCGGACCTCAGCCGGCGCTGATCATCAAGCCCGGATTCCGCACGCGCATCTGGCGCTACCGGGACCTCGGGGAGCAGGTGCCGAGGATCGCCCGCGCGCTGACCGATGCGGGTGCGTCCCGGGGCGATCGAGTCGCGATCTGGGCCGTCAACCGTCCGGAGTGGGGGCTCGGGTTCCTGGCCGCGGCCCATGCCGGGCTCGTCAGCGTGCCGCTCGACGTGAGAAGCACCGACGACTTCGCGGTCAAGGTGGTCCAGCAGACCGAAGCGAGGCTGGTGCTCGCCTCGCGCCAGACCGAGGAGCAGGCGCGCCGCCTCGGGCTGCCGCTCATCCTGATCGAATCGCTTCCCGACCTCGCTCGGGCCACCGAGCCGATGCCCGCCGCGGAGGTTTCGCCCGATGACCTGCTGCTCGTCATGTTCACGTCGGGCACGACCGGCGACCCAAAGGGCGTCATGCTGACCCACGGTAACGTCGCCTCGAACGCCCGCACCCTCGTCGACGTCTTTCCGTTCGGTCCGAACGAGCGCCTGCTCTCGGTCCTGCCGCTCTCGCACATGTTCGGCCTGACGTGTGACCTCCTTGCGCCGTTGGCGGCCGGCAAGACGGTCGTCTCCCCGGTGAGCCGCCAGCCGGCGGTCCTGGTCAAGACCTTCCGCGAGTTCAAGATCACGATGCTGCTCATCGTCCCGCAGGGGTTGCGGCTGCTCACGAACGCGATCGAGCGCAAGGTCGACGCCACCGGGAAGCGCGCCCGGTTCGAGCGGCTGCACGCCATCGCATCGCGGCTGCCGCGGCCGGTGCGCCGGCTCCTGTTCCGCCCGGTCCTGAGCCAGTTCGGGGGGCGGCTTCGGAACTTCGCCGTGGGCGCATCGGCCCTCGATCCCGACCTGGCGAGGTTCTGGTCGAACATGGGCGTCGTGGCGGTCCAAGGCTACGGCGCCACGGAGATGAGCCCGGCGATCAGCTTCACGCGGCCCCAGCGGAACCGGATCGGGACCGTCGGCGAGCCGATCCCCGGGGTCGAGGTGCGGATCGCGGACGATGGCGAAGTCCTTGCGCGTGGCCCGAACCGCTTCGTTGGCTACTGGAAGAACCCCGATGCGACCGCCGCGGCGATCGACGCGGACGGCTGGTACCACACGGGTGACCTCGGCGAGCTCAGCCCCGACGGCTTCCTGACCCTGCGAGGTCGCAAGAAGGACATGATCGCGCTACCTGACGGCCAGAAGGTGTACCCCGATGACGTCGAGACGGTGTTGGTTGGGGACCACCGCATCCGGGACGCGGCGGTGGTTGGGCTCGACGGCGACGGCAGCGGGGTGCGCGTGCATGCCGTGCTGCTCGTCGACGACGGCTCGGTCGCCGAGGCGGTGGTCCGCGACGCGAACGCACGACTCGCAGGCCACCAGCAGATCCGTGGCTGGAGCGTGTGGCCGGAGGAAGACTTTCCGCGCACGCCGTCGATGAAGGTCAAGAAGCGCCTGGTGCTCGACGCCCTCGAGAACGGCGCGGGGTCGGCGACGGCGGGCCGGCCGCCGGGCGCCGGGTCGCAACCGCAGGCGGCCGCGAGTGCTGTGGCGACCGTGGCCGGGCTCGTCGCGCAGGTGGCCCAGGTGCCGTCGGGCCACGTCGTGGCGGCGTCGCGCCTTGAAACCGACCTCGGCCTTGATTCGCTCGGCCGCATCGAGCTGCTCAGCGTGATCGAGGAGGAGCTGGGCGCCTTCGTCGATGACGGGCAGGTCGTGCCCGACACGACGGTGGCCGAGCTCGAGCGGCTCGTCGAGGCCGCGCGCGAGGTCGGCCACGACGACGGCGTCTTCGCCTGGCCGCTCAATCCGCTGGTACGGGCGATCGGCCTGGGGATCCAGGAGCTGCTGCTGCTGCCCTTCGTGGCGCTCGCCTATCGGGTGCGCGTCCGGGGGGAGCACCACCTGAAGGGCCTCGAGGGGCCTGTGATCTTCGTCCCGAACCATCATCTCCACACCGACAACATGATCATCCTCACGCACCTGCCGCTCGTCTGGCGGTGGCGGCTGTCGGTGGCCGCCGCGGCCGATGACATCTTCGGCAATCCGCTTCGAGGCCTGGGGGCGGCGGTCATCGGCAACGCGTTTCCACTCGCTCGAGAGGGGGCAGTCCGGCGCTCGCTGGAACTCCTCGGAGCCCGCCTGGACCGCGATTTCAGCATCCTGATCTATCCGGAGGGGGAGCTGACGGTCGGCGGGCCGCTGAAGCCGTTCAAGCCGGGGGTGGGCCTCGTCGCGGTCGAGTCGGCCACGCCGGTCGTGCCGATGAAGGTGCAGATCAACCGCCTGTCGTGGGCGGATCGCCGCGGCCCGGGGACTTCACCGCGCGGCGACGTGGAGATCGTCTTCGGCGAACCGATCATCTTCCTCGAAGGGACCGACCACGTTGCCGCCACCGCCCGGCTGGAGGAGGCCGTGGCCGCGCTCTAGGCGGCGTCCACCATCGGCTTCACCTCGCCGATCCAGCGCACGAGCGTCTCGTCGTCGTACGGCGCCGCCATCTCGGCCAGGAAGGTGTGGAAGCCCAGCGAGCGGCGCTCGATCATCCGCTCCGCAACCTGCTCGGGCGTGCCGACCCAAAATGTGTCGTCGTCGGCGACGTCGGCCATGGGCGTCCGGTTATGGGCCATCTGCGCCTCCCAGACGCGTCGGGCATCGGCCTCGGTGTTGCGGATGATTGGCTTGCAGCCGGCGGTCATCTCGATCTCGGCGATGTCGCGCCCGACCGCATCGCAGTGGCCGCGAAGGACCTCGACCTTGTGGCGCAGCTTCTCGACGCTGCCCATCGCGTTCCACTGGCTCGCGTAGGCGGCGACCGTGCGCAGCGTCTTCTTCTCGCCCGAGCCGCCGATCATGATCGGCAGGTGCGGCTGGATCGGCCGAGGCAGGAGGACCAGGTTGTCGAACCGATACCGCCCGCCGGGCGGCGAGGTCACCGTCTCACCGTCGAGCAGCGCTCGCATGGCCGCGACCGCCTCGTCCATCCAGGTCAGCCGCTCGCCGAACCCTGAGCCGAACTCGATGCCGTAGGCGGTGTGCTCGGGCTCCATCCACGCGCCGCCGATGCCCAGGATGGCCCGGCCATCGCTGATGTGGTCGAGGGTGACCGCGGTCTTGGCCGTGAGCCCTGGATTGCGGAATGTGTTGGCGCCGACCAGCAGCCCCAGCCGCACGCGCGAGGTGACCTTGGCCCATGCAGCCAGCGTCGTGTGGCCCTCGAGGATCGGCTGGAGCGGGTCTCCGAAGATCGCGTACAGGTGGTCCCAGGTCCAGAGCGACTCGTACCCCAGGTCGTCGACGCGCCGCGCCGTGGCCTCGAGCTCGAGCCATTCGACGGCCTGGCTCCACAGGAGCACGCCAAGGCGCGTGTCGGGCATGGCGGCGCTAGCCCGCACTCACCGGAAAGGGCGTCGGCTCCGGCTCCTCGTCGGCGGACTCGTCCCAGAAGGTCATCTCCTCGACCATCTGAACCTCCGAGCTGAAGAGTGCGCCGACGCTCGCGCCGCGGTGAATGCGGCGGATTGCCTCGCCGAAGAGCGGGGCGACCGAGAGGACGGTGATGCGCTCCTCGTCGCACCCCTCGGGCAGGGGAATCGTATCGGTCACGATCACCTCCCGGAGAGCACTGGCGGCGATGCGCTCGAGCGCCGGCGGCGAGAAGACCGCGTGGCTCGCGCAGGAGTAGATCTCTGTGACGTCCTGGGCCTGGAGCGCCTCGACCGTCTCGATCAGGGTCCCCGCCGTGTTGATCTCGTCGTCGACGATCACGCAGCGCTTCCCGCGCACCTCGCCGATGACGTTCATGACATCGGCCCGGTCGGCATTTCCCACGCGTCGCTTCTCCACGATGGCGAGCGGTGCGTTGAGGATCTCGGCGAAGGCCCGGGCCCGCTTGGCGAACCCGAGGTCCGTGACGACCACGAGATCGTCGAGCTCCTTGCCCTTGACGTAGGCCGCGAGCATGTTCACCGCGGTCAGCTCGTCGACCGGGATGCTGAAGAACCCCTGGATCTGCCCCTGGTGCAGGTCCATGGTCAGGACCCGGTCGGCGCCCGCCACCGTGAGCATGTCGGCGATGAGGCGCGCCGTGATCGGCACCCGCGGCTGGTCCTTCTTGTCCGAGCGCCCGTAGCTGTAGTACGGGATGACCGCGGTGATGCGACCGGCGGACGCGCGCTTGAACGCGTCAATCATGATGAGCAGCTCCATGATCGACTGGTTCACGGGGCGACTGGTCGGCTGGACCAGGAAGACATCCTGCTCCCGGACGTTGTCCAGGATGCGGACGAAGATGTTCTCGTTGGCGAACTGGAAGACTTCGGCCTCGCCGAGGCCGGTCTTGAGGTAGCGACAGATGCGCTCGGCGAGAGCACGGTTGGCGTTGCCGGCGTAGATGCTGAACTCGTCGGCGTACACGGCGTCGTCTCCTGCGGCGCTACAGGTCAGGCCTCACCGATTCTAGCCGGTCAGCCGCCGCCGCCGCCGTCCTGTGGCAGCGGGATCGGACCGTGCCTCCCTCATCCGCCGCCGGGCATGCGGATCGGGCCCTCGTGGACCAGGTTCCAGGTGATCGTCGTGACGCTCAGGTCGTCGTTGGTGATCGTCGTCGAACCCTGGAGGCGATTGCCGGGGTTGTTCGGGTCGATGTGCCCGTCCACGAGAGACGTCCCGGCCGAGCCGATCACCGGGTTCGGGTACATCGGTGCGTTCGACGTGTCCGAGCCCGCAGGGCACGTGCCGGACTT
>DATBRU010000181.1:0-1938 GCA_036560105.1 Candidatus Limnocylindria bacterium
CTGACCTTCGAGGGGCTCATCCCGCGGATGCAGAAGTCGATGCTGTCGAAGGACATTGACACGCTCCAGCCGCACGTCCGCGCCTTCGTCGAGCGGGCCGTGACCTTCACCCCGTGCCCCGACTGCGGCGGCACCCGGCTCAACGAACCTGCCCGGTCATCGAAGATCGCCGGGATCAGCATCGCCGACGCGTGCGCGATGCAGATCGACGATCTCGCCGAGTGGCTGCGTGGGCTGGACGAGCCGTCGGTCGCGCCGCTGCTCGCCGGCCTCCAGCACACGTTCGACTCGTTCGTCGAGATCGGACTCGGCTACCTCTCGCTCGACCGACCGTCGGGCACCCTATCGGGCGGCGAGTCCCAGCGCACCCGGATGATCCGTCACCTCGGCTCGTCGCTGACCGACGTCACGTACGTCTTCGACGAGCCCACGATCGGGCTGCATCCCCACGACATCCAGCGGATGAACGGCTTGCTACGACGGTTACGCGACAAGGGCAACACCGTCCTTGTCGTCGAGCACAAGCCCGAGGTGATCGCCATCGCCGACCACGTCGTCGACCTCGGGCCCGGCGCCGGCAGTGCCGGCGGCGAGGTCGTGTTCGAAGGGACCGTCGAGACGCTGCGGGAGAGCGGCACCATCACCGGGCGGCACCTCGATGACCGGGCGTCCTTGAAGCCGTCCGTGCGGACGCCGTCGAGCGCCCTTGAGGTTCGCGGCGCCACCACCAACAATCTCCAGGACGTCGATGTCGACATCCCGCTCGGCGTCCTGGTCGTGCTGACCGGCGTGGCCGGGTCGGGCAAGAGCTCGCTCATCGACGGCTCGGTCGCGGGCCGGGACGGCGTCGTGTCGATCGACCAAAGCGGGATCAAGGGCTCGCGGCGCAGCAACCCGGCGACCTACACCGGGCTGCTCGACCCGATTCGGACAGCGTTCGCGAAGGCCAATGGGGTGAAACCCGCCCTGTTCAGTGCCAATTCCGAGGGCGCCTGTCCGACCTGCAACGGCGCCGGCGTGATCTACACCGAGCTCGGGTTCATGGACACGGTCGCCACCACCTGCGAGGACTGCGAGGGCAAGCGCTACGAGGCGACCGTCCTGGAGTACCACCTCGGTGGACGCGACATCAGCGAGGTGCTCGCGATGTCGGTGAGCGAAGCGGAGGCGTTCTTCGGCAGTGGCGAGGCGCGCACGCCGGCCGCGCATACGATCCTCCAGCGGTTCGTCGACGTGGGACTCGGCTACCTGCGGCTCGGCCAACCGCTTCCGACCTTGTCTGGCGGTGAGCGGCAGCGGCTCAAGCTGGCCACCCATATCGGCGAGAAGGGTGGCGTCTATGTCCTCGACGAGCCGACGAGCGGCCTCCATCTCGCCGACGTCCGGCAGCTGCTCGGCCTGCTCGACCGGCTCGTCGACGCCGGGAAGTCGGTCATCGTCATCGAGCACCACCAGGCGGTCATGGCACACGCCGACTGGATCATCGACCTGGGTCCCGGCGCCGGCCGGGATGGCGGCCGGATCGTGTTCGAGGGGCCACCCGCCGACCTCGTCGCCGCCCGCTCCACCCTCACCGGCCAGCACCTGGCGGCGTACGTCCGCGCCTGATCCAGGCACGCAGCGAGTTCATCGACAGGCCGGCCGTTCACAGGACGTGCGTCTCCATCAGCTGCTTGAGGTTCGCGAGATCCTTCTTGAACCCTCGCCTGCCGACCGTCGCGATGAGCGGTGCGATGAGCCTGAGGATGCCATCCGGTTCCACCGTGATGGTCGCGCTGACGCGCGTCCGGCCATCGGCTTCGTCGAAGGTCATCCGACCTCCCAACGGGACGCCTCCCGACGTCCGCTGCCAGGCATACGCCCGATTCGGATCGAATTCGGTGACCGTCCAGTCATTGACGATGCGGCGCCCGAACATCCGGCTGACCAAGCGCGCGG
>DATBRU010000182.1:0-4808 GCA_036560105.1 Candidatus Limnocylindria bacterium
GAACGGGACCTGCGCCTCCTGTACTGGGGAACCTTCGAGAGCGTGCTGTTCGACGGGCGCCCGATCCGCCTTCCATCGGCGCTCCCGGGCATGCGCGATCGGACGGTGACCATCGGCTCGGGGGTCGAGCTGCGCATGATCGGCTGGCGGGTCGGCTGGGTCGTGGCGCCGGGTGACCTCGTCAACGATGTGTCTCGCGTCGAGATCTACAACGATCTCGTCCCGAGCGGCTTCGCCCAGGTCGGTGTGCGGGTGGGGCTCGAAGCAGGCCCGGAGGACCAGGCCGCTGCCACGAGCGAGCTGCAGCGCCGGCGCGACGAGACGATGCGCCAGCTCGATGGGCTACCGGCGATCCGGGCGGCCGGCGGCTGGTCGCTCCTCCTCGACGTCGCCGAGCTCGGTCTCGACGCCGCGACCGTGTCGAACCGACTCCTGGAGCAGAAGGTCGCGGCCACCCCGATGACCGGCTGGGGAGGCGATGTCGCGGCCCGCCACGTCCGGTTCGTCTTCAGCCGCGAGCCGGTCGAACGCCTTGCCCTGCTCGGAGCGCGCGTCCGGGCCGCGCTCGAGAGCGCCTCATCGGAGAAGTGACGGAGGAACCATGTCCAGCGACACGTCCGACTCCGGGCGAAACCGCTCGCTCGACCATCCGCTCTACCGGATGGCCCATCTCCACGGGTCGCGGTGGGTGACATTCGCCCCCGAGGAGCAGCACAACCCGAGCGAGGACGATCCCGGCGGTCCGTGGGCCAATGGAATTGTGTTCCGATGCGCCGAGTGCGACGAGCGGGTGGTACTGGCTCCGACCTGACGAGCCGAGTCAGTCGGCGGCGTGGATCGGTGCTCGTCGCTCGCGCAGGAAGCCTCCCGATCGACCGCGGCGCACGGCCAGCATCTCGGCCACGATGGCCCACGCCACCTCCTCCGGGCCCTCCCCGCCGATATCGAGCCCGGCCGGCGCATGAATCTGGTCGATGGCCTCGACGCGATCGAGCTCGCGCAGGATCTGGATCGTGCGCTTTCGGGGTCCCAGCGCGCCGAGGTACTCGAGCTCGACGCCGAGCAGCGATCGCAGGTAATCAACGTCACGCAGGTAGTTGTGGCTCATCAGCACGGCGTACGTCCGATGTCCGGCCTCGACGATCGATCCGACGCTCCCCGGATCCACGTCACTGAAGCCCGCCGCCTCGGGGAAGCGTTCGTGCGTCAGGAACGGCCGGCGCACGTCGGCCACCGTGACGCGCCAGCCGAGCTCGGAGGCGTAGCGCACGAGCGGCACGGCGTCGTGGCCGGCCCCGCACACGAGGAGTCGAGCGGGCGGCTCGAGCACCTCGACGAACAGGCGCATGCCCTCCAGCTCCTGGACCGATGACTCACCCGCGGCCAGGGAAGCATCGGCATGGCGAACCGCTTCGGCGTCGGCCGCTGGCGCACCGATGCTCCCGGCGCTCGTGCCATCCGCCAGGCGCAGCAGCCGAGCACCCGGGACGACCTCATCGAGGGTGGACGAGAGCACGGTGACGAGGCAGCAGGCCTTCTCCTCCTCGACAGCGGTGCGGAGGGCGGCCGCGGTCGCGATCGCATGCTCGGCCGGCTCGATGAACAGCTCCATGGCGCCGTTGCAGCCGAGGCCGTAGCCCCACACCTCGTCGCCATCGGCGGTCAGGTCGAACAGCTCGAGCCGCGGCTCCCCGGCCGCCATCACCTCGCGCCCGATGCGCTCGACGTCACCCTCCAGGCAGCCGCCCGACACGTTGCCGACCGGCGCACCGTGCTCGGGGACGAGGAGACGCGCGCCGGGGCGGCGGTAGGTCGAGCCGCGCACGCTGACGATCGTGGCAAGCGCCATCCGCTCGCCGCGCTGGTGGAGCGTGGCGATCGCGGCGAGAACGTCGGTCAGCTCGCTCATCGGTGTTCGACTCTAGCACTCGGCGGAGGAAACTCCTTGACCGCGCAACGGGCGCGGACGATGATGGTCGTCCATCCACCTGACCCGTCCACACGCGTCGGTCACATCCAGCGCGATGGCTCGGCGCCCTACCTGGAAGGAGGCTGCCGGTGACCTTTCGCGTGGCGTTGAATGTGAACGGGGAGGCGCACAGCGCGGAGGTGGAGCCCCGCAGACTGCTGGTGCAGCTCCTGCGCGAGGATCTCTCACTGACCGGCACGCACGTCGGGTGCGACACGAGCCAGTGCGGCGCCTGCACCGTGCTGATGGACGGCGCCGCGGTCAAGTCATGCACGGTCCTGGCGGCCCAGGCCGATGGCGCATCGGTCACCACCATCGAGGGCATGGCCACAAACGGCGAGCTCCACCCGCTGCAGCAGGGCTTCTGGGAAAAGCACGGCCTCCAGTGCGGCTTCTGCACCCCAGGCATGATCATGGCCGCCGCGGACCTGCTGAGCCGCAACGCCGATCCGACCGATGCGGACATCCGCCACGCCATCGAAGGCAACTACTGCCGGTGCACCGGCTACCAGAACATCGTCGCCGCCATCCGCGAGGCGGCCCGCATCGGCTCGGCCGCCCCGGCCGGCGCAGAAGCCTGAGGAGGAGCGCGATGGCCATAGCATCCCCGCTCGGCACCCCGGTCAAGCGAACCGAGGATCCCCGGCTCATCACCGGCGCCGGCAGCTACCTCGACGACATCAAGCTCCCGGGCATGACGCACGCCGTGATCCTGCGCTCGCCGTACGCGCACGCGAAGATCACCTCCATCGACACCTCGCGCGCCGCCGCCATGCCCGGAGTCCTGGCGGTGTTCACCGGCAAGGACGCCGAGGGCGAGCTCAACCCGCTGCCCTGCGCCTGGGCCGCGGGCGGCGCCAGCGGCGGCGAGGTCGGCGGCGTCACGAACAACCTCAACACCCCCCGCGTGCTGGCCGTCGACGACGTGAAATGGACCGGTGAGGGGGTCGCGGTCGTGATCGCCGAGACGCCGGAGCAGGCGGTCGACGCGCGCGACATGATCGACGTCAACTGGGAGCCGCTCCCCGTGGTCGTCGACACCGAGGGTGCCACCGCCGATGGCGCGCCGCAGCTGCACGAGAACGCGCCGAACAACGTGGCTTTCACGTGGGCGATCGGCGACGCCGATGGCACGGCAGCCGCCATCGACGGCGCCGAGGTCGTGGTCAGGCAGCGAATCGTCAACCAGCGCCTCATCCCCAACCCGATCGACATGCGCGGTGCCATCGGCCGATGGGATGCGGGCTCCGACGAGTACACGATCTGGATGACGAGCCAGACGCCGCACATCATGCGGCTCCTCATCGCCGCGTTCGTGATGGGCGTCCCGGAGCACAAGATCCGGGTCATCTCGCCGGACATCGGCGGCGCCTTCGGGACGAAGATCTTCTGCTACCCCGAGTGGACGCTGGTGGCGTGGGCGTCCAAGAAGCTCGGCGGGCGCCCCGTGAAGTGGTACGAGACCCGCACCGAGAACTACCAGGCCACCACCCACGGCCGTGACCACGTCAGCTACCTCGAGGTCGGGGCCACGAAGGAGGGCGAGGTCACCGGCCTGCGGGTCAAGACCTACGCGAACATGGGCGGGCGCCTGTCGACCATCGGTCCGGGCATCCCGACGACGCTGTACGGCCGCGTGCTGGGTGGCCCATACAAGATCCCGAACGTCCACTGCGAGGTCATCGGCACGTACACGAACACCGTGTTCGTCGACGCCTATCGCGGCGCCGGCCGCCCGGAGGCGACGTACCTCCTCGAGCGGGCCATGGACCTCGTCGCCGATGAGACCGGCGTCGACCCGGCCGAGGTGCGACGGCGCAACTTCCTCGCCAACGACGTCTTCCCGTATCGCAATCCATCGGGGCTGCTGCGCAGCTGGAACGGCGCCGAGGTCGAGATCGACTCGGGCAACTACGGACCGGCGCTGGAACGTGCGCTGGAGATGGTCGGCTACGCCGATCTCGACAAGCGGCGCGCCGAAGCCGAGAAGCGCGGCCGACGACTGGGCGTTGGCCTCTCCACCTACATCGAGATGTGCGGTGTGGCGCCGTCGAAGTGGATCGGCCTCGTCGGCGAGGGCTGGGGGGCCGCGATGTGGGAGTCGGCCAACATCCGGGTCCACCTGACCGGCAAGACGGTGCTGACGATCGGGACGCAGTCGCACGGTCAGGGCCACGAGACGACGTACGCTCAGATCGTGGCGGACCAGCTCGGCATGGCGATGGACGACATCCTCGTCGAGCATTCCGACACCTCGGGCACGCCGTTCGGCTACGGCACGTACGGAAGCCGATCCGGCGCAGTCGGCGGCATGGCCGCCGTGCGCGCCGCGGAGAAGATCAAGGAGAAGGCGAAGCGACTGGCGGCGCACATGCTCGAGGCCAACCCCGAGGACATGGAGTTCGTCGATGGCACCGCCCGGGTCAAGGGCTCGCCGGACAAGTCGAAGACGATCGCCGAGCTCGCCCTCGCGGCCCACGTCGGGTACGACCTGCCCGCCGGCATGGAGCCGTACCTCGACGAAACCGCCTACTACGACACGCCGAACTGCACCTGGCCGTTCGGCACGCACATCGCCGTGGTCGAGGTCGACCCCGAAACCGGGCACGTGCAGCTCGTGCAGTACGTGGCCGTCGACGACGTCGGCAAGAAGATCAACCCGCTCATCGTGGACGGCCAGATCCACGGCGGGATCGTGCAGGGCATCGGCCAGGCGCTCTGGGAGGGTGCCGTCTACGACGACGAGGGGCAGCTCCTGTCCGGCTCGATGATGGACTACGCGGTGCCGCGCGCCTCGTGGCTCCCCGAGCTCGAGCTCGACGAGACGGTCACGCCGTCG
>DATBRU010000183.1:0-1572 GCA_036560105.1 Candidatus Limnocylindria bacterium
ATCGACGTCTTCTCGCACTACCACCCCGATCCGCAGTTCGTCAGACCCTGGCGCGACGCCGGGATCCTGTGCGTCGAGATGGAGGCCAGCGTCCTGTTCTACCTGGCCGCGACCAAGGGGGTGCAGGCCGCGTGCCTGGGGGTGGCGGTGGACATCGACTCAGGCGAGGAGAACCAGGAGCACACCTACCTCAGTCCCGAGGAGCTGGCGGCGGTCGTCGAGCGGATGATCGACGTCGCCTTCGCGGCCGAGGTCGGCTAGCTGGCGGTCTTCCCCATCCGGTCGCGGACCGGCCCGTAAACGGCCAGAAGGAGGATGGCGCCGATCGAGGCGCCGATGAACCCGCCCGGGCGAAGCTCGAAGCCCTCCCCCAGCAGGACGCTGAACAGGGTGCCGCCGACGACCGATCCGGCGAGGCCGACGAGGAGCAGCTCGAGAGGGGTGAAGCCGCGGCGCGCGCCGACCACGCGATTGGCGATCCAGCCGGCGACCATGCCGATGACGATGATGGCGAGAAAGATCATGGGCGGCAGCATACCGAAGGCGATGCGTTAGTCGACGGGCTCCAGGACGAGCGGGGCGGGGCAATAGCCGGCTGGCTCCGGGCATCGTGGCCCACTCGCGCTAGGTTCTCGGTCCTCATGGAGGCTGATCTGGCCCGCGTCATCGATTTCGACGAGCATGCGGAGGGCGGAGTAGCGCGAAGGATTGCCCGGCGCTCCGGCAGGTAGCGGTCCGAGAAACAGGATCTCCCCGGTGATGACCAGGTCGGATCCGATCAGGCCCGAGAGACTCTGGACCTGGTGGGGCACCGCACTGACCGACCCCGGCGGCGCGACCTCGTCGACCTGGCCCGCACCCCACACGCAGTTTCCTTCGGTGCGAATCCACCACGTCATTGGCTGGGCGGTGGTGCCGGTCTCGATCCATGGTCCATTCAGATCGACCCGCTCCCCGGTTGGCCCGTGAAGGTCGATTGGCGCGCATCCAGGCGGCAGATTGCCGGCAGCGGCGGGCGATGAGGCAGTCGAAGGCGTCAGCGACGCGGAGGCGCTGGAGGACGGGGCGCACGCGCTCACGGCCAGCAGACCAATGGCGAAAAGCATCACCCGACTCCGACGGATCATCGCGACAGAGCATAGGGTTTGGATCTTCGGCGTACCATCGGCCCCGAACAGGAGGCGCCTGGACCGATGACCACCACCAAGCCGGCTCCAACCACCGAAACGACCGACTTCCTGCCGCTCAAGGGCATCGACCACGTCGAGTTCTGGGTGGGCAACGCGAGGCAGGCGGCGCACTACTTCCGGATGCTGTGGGGTTTCACGCCGGTCGCCTATTCCGGGCTGGAGACGGGCGTTCGGGATCGATCCAGCTTCGTCCTCGTTCAGAACGACATCCGCTTCGTGTTCACTGCCCCGCTGACGCCCGACGGAGAAGTCGCCGAGCACGTCCGCAAGCACGGCGATGGGGTCCACGACATCGCGTTCTCGGTGGACGACGTCGCGTCTGCCTGGCGGGAGACCACGTCGCGCGGCGCCGTGTCCGCGCTTGAGCCGACCGAGACGCCCG
>DATBRU010000184.1:0-2945 GCA_036560105.1 Candidatus Limnocylindria bacterium
TCCTGCCGCACCAGTGCGCGCGCCTCGCACAGCGTGCTGGCATGGGCGTCGCGCGCATGGGCTCGTACGCCTCTCACGGGTCCGGAGACCTGTTCTGCGCGTTCGCCACCGGAAACCGTGACCTGTCGCGCCACGCCGGAGAGGACGATCCGCGGCGCACGGTCGGGGTCGCCATGGTCGTGGACCAGCACATCAATCCGCTCCTCGAGGCGGTCGCCGAGACGACCGAGGAGGCCATCCTCAACGCGCTGCTGGCCGCCGAGACGATGACGGGGCGCGACGGCATCACCGCCCACGCCCTCGATCACGATCGCCTGATCTCGACAATGCGCGCGCACGGACGCGGCTGACCCGAGACCCCTACGTCACATGACGTAGCTGAACGTAGGCCCAACGTCACTGTCCGGGCCCACGAGCGAGGCGCATCCTAGCGATGGACCCAACCTCCCTCCAGGCGAGACCCCGTCACCTCGAGTCGTGGCGGGGTTTCGTTGATCCCTGACGATGCCCGACTTCCTCCACGATGCGGGCCGCGGCGTCGAACGGATCGAGGGCCTCGATATCGAGCACCAGGTCCGCCACGCCCGCATACAGCGGCTCCCGCGCGGCCAATGCCGTATCGAACCAGGCCTGCGCATCGCCATCCAGCCAGGGCCGATGACCCGCACCAGCGGCGCGGGCGGCGAGCACCCCCGCGGGCCCCCGCAGCCAGACCACGAAGCCCGCATCGGCCAAGGCGCTACGATGGCCGGCATCCAGGATCGTGCCGCCGGCCGCGCTGACGATCACCGGCGGCGGATGAGCGAGCGCAGCTGAAAGCGCATCGGCCTCGACGCGGCGGAGCTCGGTCTCGCCCATGCTCTCGAGATGCTCGCGGGCGGACAGGCCTGTCACGCCCTCGACGAGCGCGTCGTTGTCGACGAAGGGCCAGCCGGTCCGCGCGGCGAGGGCATGTCCGACCGACGACTTGCCGCTTCCCATCATCCCGATCAGGACGATCCGGATTGGCGGAGTGGCGCCATCGGTGCCGACCATGCCGCGAGCGTACACTTGGGCGCATGTTTGGATTCGGTCGACCCACCACGTTGCCCGATCCGGCCAAGGCGCTGCCTGGTCGGCCCGAGGCGATCCCCACCGCCGAGACCCATCTCCAGAACGGCGTGCCGCTGAAGCCGCCCTACCCTGCCGGCAGCGAGGTCGCCGAGTTCGCGCTCGGCTGTTTCTGGGGCGAGGAGAAGCTCTTCTGGCAGCAGCCGGGCGTCATCGTCACCGCCGTCGGCTACGAGGGCGGCTTCACGCCCAACCCGACCTACGAGGAGGTGTGCTCGGGCAAGACGGGCCACACCGAGACGGTACGTGTTGTTTTCGACCCGGCAAAGATCAGCTACGAGCAGCTGCTTAAGCTCTTCTGGGAGGCGCACAACCCGACCCAGGGCATGCGCCAGGGCAACGACGTCGGGACGCAGTATCGCTCGGTCATCTTCACCCACTCCGATGCGCAGCAGGCCGCCGCCATCGCGTCACGCGACATGTACCAGGCCGAGCTCTCCAAGGCGGGGTACGGCCAGATCGCGACCGAGATCGCGCCGGCCACCGACTTCTACTTCGCTGAGGACTACCACCAGCAGTACCTCGCCAAGAATCCCCGCGGCTATTGCCCCAACCACGCGACCGGGGTGAACCTGCCCGACGACTTCGCGGTGACACCGCTCCAGTACGTCGAGTAGCCCGCCGGCCACGTCCGCGGCATTGGTCCATGCGAGGAAGGTCGACGTTCTCGGCCCGGGCTGACCGCGGCTATCATCGCCAGGTGGTACAGGCAGGCCGATCGGATCCGCGCGGGACGGAGGCCGCCGCAGGCGAGCGATATTTCCTCTTGGCCGACATCTCCGGCTATTCCGATTTCATGTCGGGCGTCGAGGAGGAGCACGGAGTCGACTTCAGCGACGGCATCCCCGCCGCGTATTCGATCCTGGGCGACCTCCTGGACGCCGTCGTCGAAGGCGTCAATCCGGATCTCGCGCTGGTCAAGCTCGAAGGCGATGCCGTCTTTGCTGCGGCTCCGGCGGCCGGTCTCGATGGTCAGGGCGATCGTGTCCTCGAGACGATCCGTGGGACGTACCGGGCGTTCATCGACGCCCGGACTCGGGCGATCCCCGCCAATGATCACATCTGCATCGCGTGTCCCGCCGTCGCGCACCTCGACCTGAAGGTGGTCCTCCATCGCGGACCGGCCGTCCGCCAGTCGGTCGGATCGGGCAGCGACCTGCTCGGGCCGGCCGTGACCGTCGCCCATCGGCTGCTCAAGAACACCGTGCGCAAGAGGATCGGCGCCCGGCCCTACCTGTTCATGACCGACGCCGCCGCAACAGGGCTCGGATTGAGCGGGATCGGGCTGGCGCACGGCGAGGAATACCCCGACGCCGGGCCGATCGATGGTCGCATCGTCGACCTCGCCAGTTAGGCATCCGAGCCCAGAACGAAAGGACGAACGCGCTCCGGCCATCTATCGGTCGGAACTCAGGACCCCGCAGCGGCGATCACGGCCACGATCTCGGCAAACGGCCGCCCTGCCAGCTCCTCGATGGCGGTGGGCCCGTCGGTCGTGACGGCTCGGCCATCCTCGTTGGCGACGACCGCCCCGAAGTTGGAGAGGCGGTAGAACGGTCCGTCGATCTTCGCGCGCAGGAAGAAGATCGCTTCGAGCCCAACGGCAGCTTCGAGAGACTCGATGGAGTCGGGTCCATCAAACAGCGGAACCTCCAGGGTCAGCTGCGCGCCCTCAACCGATCCGGCCAACAGCGAGGAGACTTCCACCGACAGCGCTGCGTAATGGAGCGGACGGCCGGACTTGCCTCCGAAGACACGCCCCGGGCTCACCCTGGCAATGGTGCCGACCACGACCGCGTCCGCGGCATCGGTCATCTCCGCCAAGCTGCCCGCCG
>DATBRU010000185.1:0-10425 GCA_036560105.1 Candidatus Limnocylindria bacterium
CGCCACGGCGGTGCCCGCGGCATCGAGGGTGCCGAAGAAGGCGAGCATCGTCTGCTTCGGGGGCGGGGCGGGCCGGAGTCGAAGCGTCGCCTCGGTGGTGATGCCCAGCGTCCCCTGCGAACCCACGAACAGGTGGGTGAGCGAATAGCCAGCGACGTCCTTCACATTCCGCCCGCCGGTGCGGATGACGCGGCCGTCGGCGAGGACGACCTCCAGAGCCAGGACGGCATCGCGCGTGACGCCGTACTTCACGCAGCACAGGCCGCCGGCGTTGGTGCCGATGTTGCCGCCGATGGAGCAGAACTCATAGCTCGCCGGGTCCGGCGGATAGAACAATCCTTCGACCGCGACCGCGGTCTTGAGATCGGCATTGATGACCCCGGGTTGGACCACGGCCACGAGGTTGTCCCGGTCGATCTCGAGGATGCGATCCATGCGGCTGAGCACGACGGTCAGCGCCCCGTCCACGCCGGCCGAGCCACCGGACAGGCCCGACCCCGCTCCCCGCGGCACGACCGGCACCCCGTGCGATGTCGCGAGCCGCATGATCGCCGCAACCTCGTCGGTGCTCGTCGGGAGGGCGACCGCCAGCGGGAGCCCGGGCTGGTGGTGGGCGGTCTCGTCGCGCCGGTACGACTCGCGGTCCGCCTCGTCGGCGAGGAGTCGCAGGTCGGGCATCTCGGACCGCAACGCGTCGAGGAACGCCTCGCTCACGACAGCGCGTCCACCATTCGGCGCAGGCGCTCCTCGCGGTCGGGCGAAGGTGCATCTCCGAGGGCGACGCCCGCCAGGAAGGTCGTCAGCGGCGCGGCGATCCGCTCGCTGGAATGAGCAGCTACCCGGGCGAGCTCGAGCAGCAGCCGCTCCTCTTCGGGCGAGAGGGCCAACCGGGGGTCGTCTCCCAGCTCGGTGCGGAGCCGGTCGAGCCACTCGGCGAGCGTCATCGGTCCATGTTGCCACGCCTAAGGGTTCCAGCCCAAGATGGGGACATGCCGCCTGCTTCAGGGATCGTCCTCGCCGGCGGGGCGAGCCGCCGCATGAGAATCGACAAGCGCCTGATCGTGGTGGATGGAGAGCCGCTCCTCCGCCGGGTGGCCCGAGTGGTGGCCGACGCGACCGACGAGCTCATCGTCGTTGTTTCCCAAAGCCGGCCGCTCCCGGACGGCGCGCTCGACGGGATGGACGTGCGCGTTACGGTCGATCGCCGGGCCGATGCCGGCCCGTTAGCGGGCCTTGAGGCCGGACTCGCCGCCGCCAGCCACGAGCTCGTCGTGGCGGTGGCCGCGGATATGCCATGGCTGCATGCACGCCTGCTGCGCCAGCTCGTGGATCGGTTGGCAGAGACCGATGCCGATGTCGCCGCGGCGGCGACGGGCCACGGTGCGCAGCCGTTGCTGGCCGCCTATCGACGCGATCCCGCTCTCACTGCCGCGTCGCGACTCCTCGATGCCGGCGAGCGACGCATGCGCGCGCTGCTCGGGACGCTCTCGGTCGTCGAGGTCGAGGCCGATGTGCGCGCGACGACGAACGTCAACGAGCCGGCCGACCTGGCCGAGGCAATGCGATGACGGCGACGCCACGCCACGCGGCGCGCGTGAGCCGCGTGCGCATCACCGCGATCGGGCCGGACGGGGTCGAGCAGCGCGACGACACCGTGGTCGGGGAGGAGCCGCTCCAGATCAACGCCGCCGGACCGGGGCAGGAGCCGATCGAGGTGGCCGTGACCATGCGCACCCCCGGCCACGAGGATGAGCTGGCCATCGGTTTCCTCGTGAGCGAGGGCCTGATCCGAGTCGACGACGTCGTGGACATCACGTACGCCGATCCGGCCACCGCGTCGCGTCCCGACGACCGCATCACCGTGCACCTGGCGAGACCGCTCGACGTGGACAGCGTCGCCGAGCGCCGCACCGTGGCCACGGCCAGTTGTGGGATCTGCGGCAAGGCGAGCATCGACGACGTGGTCCGCCGCTGCGACCCGCTGCCCGACGGCCCGGAGGTGAGCGCCGCGACGATCGGCGCGCTGCCGGACGCATTGCGCGCGGCGCAGGAGACCTTCGAGGCCACGGGCGGCCTGCACGCCTCCGGCCTGTTCTCAGCCGACGGGCGCCTGATCGTCCTGCGCGAGGACGTCGGCCGTCACAACGCGCTGGACAAGCTCATCGGCGAGCGAGCGATGGCGGGCGCGCTGCCGCTGCACGGCACCATCCTCCTGCTCAGCGGCCGCGTCAGCTTCGAGCTGGTCCAGAAGTCCGCGGCCGCGGGCATCCCGATCCTCGCCGCCGTCGGCGCGCCGACCGACCTCGCCATCGCGACCGCCGAGGGAGTCGGCATGACGCTCATCGGCTTCGTTCGGGGCGCCCGAGCCAACGTGTATACCCGGGCCGAGCGCGTTCTGACGTGACGACCTTCAGGAAGAAGGCCAGCCGCATCAGACCGGACCTGTGGGTCAGCTGGCGCCCCAACGGCATCGGCCTGCGCAAGCCGAACCACTACCACGAGATCTTCCAGACCGTGTGGGAGAACCGGCGCAACCTGCCGTACGCGTGGCGGATCCTCAGCAAGGGCGTGTGCGACGGCTGCGCGCTCGGCGTGGCCGGCTTCAAGGACTGGACGATTGACGGCGTCCACCTGTGCACGACGCGCCTCAACCTCCTGAAGCTCAACACCATGGGCGCGCTCGATCCGGCGCGCCTGGCCGATGTCGAGGCGCTCCGGCAGCTCAACGGCAAAGAGCTGCGCGATCTCGGCCGGCTGCCGTACCCGATGCTGCGCCGTCGGGGCGAGCCCGGCTTCACGCGCGTGTCTTGGGATGCGGCTCTCGACCTGGCGGCATCGCGCGTGCGCGGCGCGCGCGCGCGAGCGGGCGCCGGCGGCGACCGTATCGGTTTCTACCTGACCGCCCGTGGGATCACCAACGAGGTCTACTACGTCGCCCAGAAGGTGGCCCGCTTCCTGGGCACGAACAGCGTCGACAACGCCGCGCGCATCTGCCACGCGCCCTCGACCGGGGCGCTTCGCAGCGCCATCGGGGTCGCGGCCACCACGGTGAGCTACTCCGACGTCATCGACGCCGACCTCGTGGTCTTCTTCGGCGCCGATGTCCCGAACGCGCAGCCGGTCTTCATGAAGTACCTGTACATGGCGCGCAAGCGCGGCACCAAGGTCGCCGTCGTGAACCCGATGCGCGAGCCGGGCATGGAGGCCTACTGGGTGCCCTCGAACGTCGAGTCGGCCATGTTCGGGACGCGAATGACCGACGAGTTCTTCGCCGTGCACACCGGCGGCGACATCGCTTTCCTGACCGGCGTGCTCAAGATCCTGATCGCCGAAGGGCTGACCGATGAAGCGTTCATCGGGTCGCACACCGCCCACTGGCCCGACCTGGTCGACTCGCTCGACTCCTTCTCGCTGGAGGCGCTGTCGTGGTGGTCGGGCGCGTCGGTCGACGACATGCGCCGCTTCGCGCGGATGTACGGCGCAGCCGAGCGGACCGTCCTGGTCTGGTCGATGGGCATCACCCAGCACGTCTGCGGAACCGACAACGTGCGGGCCATCGTCAACCTGGCCCTGGCGCGCGGCAACGTCGGGCGGCCCGGCGCTGGCCTGATGCCGATCCGCGGCCACTCCGGCGTCCAGGGCGGCGCCGAGATGGGCTGCTACGCGACCGTCCTCCCCGGCGGCGTGCCAATCACCCCCGAGTCGGCCGCGGAACTCGAGGACTCCTACGGCTTTCCGATTCGCCCGGAGCGGGGCCGGTCGGCGGCCGAGATGGTCGAGGCTGCGGCTGCCGGCGAGATCGACGTGCTGTGGTCGTCCGGCGGCAACTTCCTTGACACGCTGCCCGACCCGGCGTCGGTCGAGGCCACGCTGGCTCGCGTGCCGACCCGCGTCCACGTCGACATCGTCGTCAGCTCGCAGATGCTCGTCGACCCGGGCGAGGAAGTGCTCCTCCTCCCCGCCATGACCCGGTACGAGCAGCCCGGCGGAGGGACCGAGACCACCACCGAGCGCCGGGTCGCGTTCAGCCCGGAGATCCCCGGTCCGCGCATCGGCGAGGCGCGCGCCGAGTGGCAGATCTACCTCGACCTGGCCGCGCGCGTGGATCCTGATGGCGCGCGGCGCATCGGCTGCGAGAGTGCCCAGGCCATCCGCGATGAGATCGCGCGCGTCGTGCCGTTCTACGACGGCATCCAGCACCTGGCACAAACCGGCGACGCGATCCAGTGGGGAGGCGAGCGCCTGTGCGCCGAGTGGGGCTTCCCGACTGCTGACGGAAAGGCGCACTTCGGCGTCGTCACCCCGCGCGAGGCCGGCCTGCGCGACGGTCGATTCCTGCTCTCGACCCGCCGCGGAAAGCAGTTCAACTCCATGGTCCACAAGCAACGCGACCCGCTCACCGGCGCCGACCGTGACGCCCTCTTCATGGCCGATGCGGACGTACGTGCACTCGGGCTGCGCGACGGGACCCCCGTGATCGTGCGCTCGGAGGGCCGGGAGGTGATCGCCCGAGTCCATCCGGCGAAGCTGCGCCGCGGCAACGTCCAGATGTTCTTCCCCGAGGCCAACCCCCTCATCACGCCCGGCCGCCTCGACCCGGTCGGCCTCGTCCCGGACTACAACGCCGTCGTCGAGGTCGTCCGCGTCGAAATTCCTTGACGACGCAAGCGTCGCGGGCGTAGCCTCCGACCATCGCCACCGAGGCGGGAACGTCAGCCCCATGTCCGTGCCCGTCGCCTCCGTGCCGGCGGGCCGTCACCTGCTCCGTATGAACCGAGCACACAGGAAGGGACGGCATCGATGATCCCTGGCGAGTTCGACTACGAACGTCCGAGTGACCTGGGAGCGGTGCTCCGCGTCCTCGACGAGCGGGGGGACGAGGCAAAGCTGCTGGCTGGCGGCCACAGCCTGCTGCCGCTCCTGAAGTTCCGCCTGGCCCAGCCCGAGGTGATCGTCGATTTGCGATCGGTCACCGGGCTCGACACGATCACTGAGACGGACGGGGAGCTTCGCATCGGTGCGCTCGTGACCCACGCCCAGGCCATGACCGATCCGGCCACCGAGCGCTACATCATGCTGCGCGAGATGGCGGCCGGGATCGGCGATCGCCAGGTCCGAAACTGGGGCACGATCGGCGGCTCATGCGCACACGCCGACCCCAACAGCGATTGGCCGGCGCTCCTCATCGCAGCGCGCGCCTCGCTCGTGTGCAGCAGCGTCGGCGGCGAGCGGGTCGTCCCGGCGCGCGACTTCTTCACCGGGGTCTTCGAGACGGCCATCGAGTCAAACGAGATGCTCACCGAGGTGCGAATTCCCGCACGGACGGCCAACACCGGCGGCGCGTACCAGAAGCTCGAGCGTCGTGCCGGTGACTTCAGCACCGTCGGCGTTGCGGTCCGGATGCACCTGGACGGCGGAACGATCGCCCAGGCCGGGGTCGCGCTCACGGCGGTCCCGTCACCGATGGCCGCCACCGATGCCGAGGCCATCCTCGTCGGCGCTGCTCCGAGCGAAGAGAGCTTCGCAGCGGCAGCGGATGCAGCGGCGGCCCAGAGTGAGCCGGTGAACGATGCTCACGGCCCGGCCGACTACAAACGCGCGATGGTCCGGGAGATGACCCTCCGCGCCCTGCGTCTCGCGCACGAGCGCGCGGCGTCGTACGCCTGAGAGGGAGACATGAGCACGCATCACATCAGCGTCACGGTCAACGGCGCGGCGCACGAGGCCGACGTCGAGGCCCGCACGCTCCTCGTCCACTTCCTGCGGGATGGACTGGGGCTGACCGGCACCCACATCGGCTGCGACACGAGCAACTGCGGCGCCTGCACGGTCATCGTCGACGGCCGCAGCGCGAAGTCCTGCACCATGCTCGCCGTCTCGGCAGACGGAGCCCAGGTCAAGACGATCGAGGGCATGGCCGACGGCGCCAACCTTCACCCGCTGCAGCAGGCCTTCTGGGATCAGCACGGCCTCCAGTGCGGCTTCTGCACCCCGGGAATGATCATGCAGGCCTCGGCGATCCTCGCCGATAACCCGGATCCGACCGAGGCCGAGATCCGGGAGGGCATCGCCGGCAACCTGTGCCGCTGCACGGGCTACGTCAACATCGTCAAGGCGATCCAGCAGGCTGCCGGCGAGCTCAGCGCCGCCGATGACGCCGCAACCGTCGCCGAAGAGACCGCCGAGCCGAACGAGCCCGTCGCGGCCGGAGGACAGTGAACATGGCCGATACCACGCTTCAGACCACGCCCGAAGTGGGTGGCATGGGCCACTCGGTCAAGCGCAAGGAGGACCCGCGCTTCATCCGTGGCGCCGGCGAGTACATCGATGATGTCAACCTGCCGGGCCAGCTGTGGCTCGACATCGTGCGCAGCCCGTACGCGCACGCGAAGATCCTCAAGATCGACGCCACCGAGGCGCTCAAGATCCCCGGCGTCCTGGCCGTCATCACCGGCAAGGACCTCGAGGGATACAAGCTCCACTGGATGCCGACGCTCGCCGGCGACAACCAGATGGTCCTCCCCGTCGACACGGTCATGTACCAGAGCCAGGAGGTGGCGGCAGTCATCGCCACCAGCCGCTACATCGCAGCCGACGGCGTGGCCGCGGTCGACGTCGATTACGAGCCCCTCCAGGTGGTCGTGGATCCGTTCAAGGCGCTCGAGCCGGGCGCGCCGGTCCTGCGCCCCGACCGCGGCGAGGACAAGCAGAACAACCACATCTGGCACTGGGAGTCCGGGGACCGCGCCAAGGCCGAGGCAGGGCTCGCCGCGTCCGAAGTCCGCATCAAGGAGCGGATCTACATCCCGCGCATCCACGTCGCGTCGATCGAGACGTGCGGCTGCGTCGCCGACTGGGATCCCGTCCGCCAGCAGCTCACGCTGCACATCACGTCACAGGCGCCGCACGCGATTCGCACGGTGCTGGCGCTCGTTGCCGGCGCGGTGGGCCTTCCGATCACCGAGCAGAACATCCGGGTCAAGACCCACGACATCGGCGGCGGGTTTGGCGGCAAGGTGCCGGTCTACCCCGGATATGTCCTCGCCGTGGCCGCTTCGTTCCTCATCGGCAAGCCCGTGAAGTGGATCGAGGATCGGTCGGAGAACCTCCAGGCCGATTCGTTCGCCCGCGACTACCACATCGACATCGAGCTGGGCGGGACGAAGGACGGCAAGATCCAGGCGCTCCAGGTCAAGACACTGGCAGACCATGGCTATTCCGATGCGGCCGCCGATCCGTCGAAGTTCCCGGCAGGGCTGTTCAACGTCATCACCGGCAGCTACGACTTCGACAACGCCTTCGTCGAGGTGGACGGTGCCTACACGAACAAGCCGCCCGGCGGCGTGGCGTACCGCTGCTCGTTCCGCGTGACCGAGGCGGTCCACGCCATCGAGCGCATGGTCGACATCTACGCTCACGAGATCGGCAAGGACCCGGCCCAGCTGCGGTTCGAGAACTTCATCAAGCCCGAGCAGTTCCCGTACAAGACGCCGACGGGCTGGGAGTACGACTCCGGGGACTACGGAACGGCGCTCCAGAAGGCGCTCGACATGATCGGCTACGACGACCTGCGCAAGGAGCAGGCCGAGAAGCGAGAGCGTGGCGAGCTCATGGGCATCGGCATCAGCAGCTTCACCGAGATCGTCGGCGCCGGGCCGTCGCACGACTTCGACATCCTCGGCATCAAGATGTTCGATTCGTGCGAGATCCGGGTGCACCCGACCGGCAAGGTCATCGCGCGGATCGGCGTCCAGTCGCAGGGCCAGGGCCACGAGACGACCTTCGCCCAGATCATCGCGGAGGAACTCGGGTTCCCCGTCTCGGACATCAAGATCGAGTACGGCGACACCGATACGGCGCCCTACGGGCTCGGCACCTACGCGTCGCGGTCGACGCCCGTTGCCGGTGCCGCCACCGCGGTGGCGTCACGGAAGATCCGCGACAAGGCCAAGAAGATCGCCGCGCACCTGCTCGAGGCCAACGAGGACGATCTCGAGTGGACGAACGGCAAGTTCAGCGTGCGCGGGTCGCCCGACCAGTCCAAGACGATCGGCGAGATCGCCCTGGCCGCGTACACCAACCATCCGCCCGGGATGGAGGCCGGCCTCGAGGCGGTCGACTACTACGACCCGCCGAACCTGACCTTCCCGTTCGGCTCGTACATCTGCGTGGTCGACATCGACAAGGCGACCGGGGCGGTCAACATCCGTCGATTCGTCGCCGTGGACGACTGCGGCAACATCATCAACCCGATGATCGTGGACGGCCAGATCCACGGCGGGCTGACGATGGGCCTCGCCCCGGCGTTGTACGAGGAGATCACGTACGACGAGAACGGCAACAACATGGCCGGCACGTTCATGGACTACCTGCTTCCGACGGCGATCGAGACGCCGGCGTGGGAGCTCGAGAAGACGGTCACCCCGTCACCGCACCACCCGATCGGCGCCAAGGGCGTCGGTGAGTCGGCCACGGTCGGCGCGCCGCCGGCCATCGCGAACGCGGTGGTCGACGCGTTGTGGCATCTCGGGGTGCGCAACATCGACATCCCGATCACGCCGCAGAAGGTGTGGAGGATCCTCCAGGAGAAGGGGGTGACCCCATAGCGATCGCTCCCGAGGCGATCTACGGGCGCGTCGCCGAGCTCGACGCCGCCGGGGAGCCGTTCGCGCTGGCGACCGTGGTGGCCGTGCAGCGGCCCACCTCGGCGCGCCCGGGAGCGCACGGGCTGATCCTGCCCGACGGCACGATCGAGGGCTGGGTCGGCGGCTCCTGCGCCCAGCCGGTCGTGGTGCGCGAGGCGCTGCGCGCGATGACGACCGGCGAGCCGCGCCTCCTACGGCTCTCGCGCGAACCGGTCGAGGATCGCCGGGGCGACGGAGCGATCGAGTACGTCATGACCTGCCACTCGGGCGGGACGATGGAGGTGTACGTTGAGCCGCACCTGCCGAAGGCCGACCTGTGGGTCTGCGGCTTGACGCCCATTGCCGCCGCGCTCGTGCGGCTGGGTGCCGCGATGGGCTTCCGGACCACGCTCCTCGACCCGTCTGCCGTGGCCGAGGACCATCCCGATGCGACCGTGCTGGCCCACGACCAGCTCCTGTCGCTGTCGCCTGACGCACGCCCGTTCGTGGTCGTCGCGACGCAGGGGCAGTGGGACGAGGAGGCGGTGGCCATGGCGCTCGCCCGTTCGGCCTCCTACGTCGGGCTGGTGGCCTCGCCCACCCGCGCCGCAGCGGTTCGAGCCTGGCTGGTCGACGAGGGCGTCGCGCCGGAGAAGATCGAGAACCTGCGCGCGCCGAGCGGCATGGACGTCGGCGCCACCACACCGGAGGAGGTCGCGGTCTCGATCCTCGCCGAGCTCATCGCCGTGCGCCGGGGCCGCGCGTCGTTCGCCACCCCGCCGCTCGAGGAGATGGCCGTCGCGGCGCCGTCGGAGGAGCAGATGGTGCTGCTCGACCCGGTGTGCGGGATGACCGTCGACCCCGGCTCGACGCGCCACATCGCCGAGCACGCCGGCACCATCTACGCCTTCTGCTCGGCCGGCTGCCGCACCGCCTTCCGCAAGGACCCCGAGGCCTACCTCCAGGCGCGGTGAGGCCCGGTGTCGCGGTAAGGATGCCAGCAATGCCGCGCCGCCCCGAGCACCGGCTGCTGCCGCTCGTGCTCGCTTACCTTCCGGTGCCGATCGTCGGCGCCGTCCTGTCGGCTCGATGGGACGTTGGCGCTTCTCCCGACGGCGGGCCGGCGGACATGGTCCTGCGCGGCACGGCTCTCACCCCGCCCTTGTTCCTGCCGGTCGCGCTCGCGGCAGCGGCCGCGGCGGCGCGCCGCGAGGGCAAGGTGGGACGCATCGGCGCAGGTGCGGTCTGCACGGTGGCAGCCTTGTTCATGGGCGGCAGCACAGCCAATCTGCCGAACGACCTCGCCGCGGCACGAGCGGCGGGGACTCCCCGTGCCCTGACGGTTGTGCTCGCCGCACTTCACCTGGGGCTCGCGGTGGCGCTTTTGCGCCATGCGGTTCCGCGGCTTCGGTGGCGAGAGAGCTAGGTCAGACGGAGCTCACGCGGCGGCGAGGAGCGTCCAGGCGGCCATGACGAAGGAGATGACCACGAATGTCGCGAGCGCCAGCGGCAGGAACGCGACGCTCATCGGCCGAGATATCGGGCGCGGGGCGGGCTGGGCCGCGGGGAGCGCCTCCGGAACGGACGGGACCTGCGCTTCGGCGGCCGCCACGGCCGGGGCGTCGGGCTCACTCGCGGACGGTGATGGGGTCGGCGCGACCACGCCGGGGATCTCGAGCTTGGATTTGACACACGTGAAGGTCTCGCCGATGAGCTTGTTGGCGGTCCCCTCGATCATGCGGGCGCCGAGCGAGGCCATCATCCCGCTGATCTGGACGTCGGCGCTCCAGTCCATGATCGT
>DATBRU010000186.1:0-5182 GCA_036560105.1 Candidatus Limnocylindria bacterium
CGGTCAGGCCGTCTCCCCCCGGAGCTCGACGTTCGCCAATCGCCGCACGGCGAAGAGCGCGGCGACGGCCGTCACGATGGTCCCGAGGACGAGGGCGTTGGCCAGCTCCAGCTCGGCGACGCCGGCGGCTCCGTTTCCGCCGAGTGCCTCCGCGATCGCCAGCGCGTGCTGCCGAATGCTGATGGAGCGCGTGCCCGCGAAGAGCGCGGCGACGAATCCCTCCCACACCACCACGTACGCGAGACCGATGATGAGCGCTCGCGATGTGATGATCGAGAGCGCCACGAACACGGCGGTGTACTCGAGCGCGCCGAAGACCGAGGCGACCGCGAACCCGAAGGCCAGCTGCACGTCACCGTGACCGATGATCCCTGCCACGAAGATGGCCGGCGTCACGAGCAGGCACGTGATCAGCCACGCCACCAGCCACTTCACGATCGCGATGCGCCAGCGAGGCACGGGCCGGGCGAGGAGGTAGACGATGGTTCCGTCCTCGAGCTCCGACCCGAGCGCCGACGTCCCGACAATCACCGCGACCAGCGGCAGGAGCACACCGATCCCGAAGTCCGACAGCAGCTCCACGGTGACCTCGAGCGCCTCGCTGGCGCTCGGCGAGCCCAGCCGATACAGCACCGTCACCGCCACGAGCAGCACGCCGAACAGGCTGAGCAGCAGCGTGCGCCGCCGGTTCAGCAGCGCGCGCAGTGTGATCGAGACGAGCGCCGAGGTCATCGCCGCACGAGGTAGCTGAAGACCGACTCGAGCGACTCGTCGGCCGGGCGGAGCTCGAGCAGGGAGACGCCGGCACGCTGAGCTGCCGGCGCGACGGCGCCGGTGAGGGCCCCATGGTCGAGGGTCCGCACGGTCAGGATGCCGTCGCGCAGCTCGACCGACTGGATCGCCTCGGTCGCCAGGAGCTCCCGCGCGAGCCGGCGATCGTCGGTGGATCGAAGCGTGAAGTTGTGCGGTCGGTCCGTCATCAGGCGTCGGATGGCGCGGAAGTCGCCGGCAGCCGCCAGCCGTCCCGCCACGACCACGAGCACCCGATCGCTGAGCCGTTCGACCTCCTCGAGGATGTGGCTCGAGAAGAGGATCGTGCGGCCCTCCTCGGCCATGCCACGCAGCAGGTCCATCATGTGCAGCCGCTGGCGCGGGTCCATCCCGTTGAAGGGCTCGTCGAGGATGAGAACCTGCGGGTCGTGGACGAGCGCCGCGGCCACCTTGGCCCGCTGGCGCATCCCCTTCGAGTAGCCACCGATCGCGCGGTCCGCCGACTCGACGAGGTCGACGATCTCGATGGCTCGGTTCGTGGCAGCGGTCGGGTCGGGGAGCTCCTGAAGGCGGGCTGCGGCGTGCACGAACTGGCGGGCGGTGAGGAAGGTGTAGACCGCCTCGCGCTCGGGGACGAAGCCGACCGAGCGGTAGAGCTCGGGATGGCGCCAGGTCGGGGTCTCGTCGAGGCGCACGGTGCCCGCGTTCGGTGCCAGGAAGCCGGCCATCATGTGCAGCAGGGTGGTCTTGCCGGCCCCGTTCGGGCCCAGGAGCCCGGTGATTCCCGGTCCAACGTCGAAGGTCACGTCGTTCACGGCCACGACGTTGCCGTACCAGCGCGATACCGCCTCGAGGCGCAGTGTGCTCATGTCGTGATCCGGCGATAGCGGACGACAAGAATCGCCATGCACAGCAGCGTGATCAGGGCCGTCGCCGCTCCATACGTCCAAAGGGGGGCGTCGGATGCCTGCACCGGCGACTCCGCGATGCTGCCACCGAACAGCCACTCGCGCGTGCCATCCAGGATCGCGAGCGGATTGGTGAACGGGGCGATGTCGGCGAGGGCGCCACCGGTGGCCGCGAAGACCGCGCTGACCACGCCGCCCACGAGGAAGATCCCCAGGATCGCGCCGGCGGCGTAGGCGCGGCGGCCGGCGAGCGAGCTCACGGTGATGCCGATGAAGGCGAGGACGATCGCATGCAGCACGCCGCTGCCGACGATCCCCGGCAGGGATCCCGCCTCGTCGCCGAATGCCGCGACCACGTCATCGGCGGCCAGGACTCGACCAAGGAAGAGGAGGAGCACTGGCAGCAGCGTGATCATGAGCAGCCCGAGGCTCATCGCCGACAGCTTCGCGCCAACGTAATCGGCGCGGCTCATCGGCCGGCTGAAGTACAGGGGCAGCACCCGGTGGCGGATGTCGTTGACCACGAGCTCCGGCGCCTGCGCGGCGAGGAAGATCGGCAGCAGCCCTCCCACGTCCCACAGGTAGCGGTCGTAGGTCGTGACCTCGAGAACCTCGCCCGCGAGCACGCGGACGGCAATCGCGACGAAGGCGGGCAGGGCCGCCAGGATGACGGCGCCCCAGGGGATGATCTTCGACCGCCCGCTGCGGCCGAGCCCGAAGACCGCTCGCAGCCCTCCGCCAATGACCGATGTCACCGCCGCACGCCGCCCGAGCCGCGGGCCGTCGTAATGGCGATAGCCGATGTCGTAGATCGTGCTGCTGGCGGCCTCGGGCGACGCGCTCATGCGGCTCCTCCGGGCACGTCGGTTCGGAAGAGGTCCTCGAGCTGGTGGCGCCGATGCTCGATGCGGACCAGCGGGAGGCCGAGCGCCACCGCGTCGTCTCGCACGGCGTCGTAGACCGCGTACTCGCCACCGCTCACCGTGGCCAGGTCGATGATGACGTTGCGCCCGAAGGCGCGCGCCCCGAACCCTCGCCCCACGAGCCGCTCGGCGAGGGGTGCGCTGTCGTCCTCGGTCTCGACCACGAGCTGCCCGGTCTGCTCGGTGAAGCTGGCGAGGGGTGCCGTGCGCAGCAGCTTGCCCGCGTCGATGGCGATGAGCCAGCCGGCGATGCGTTCGATCTCGCCAAGAAGGTGGCTCGCGACGATCGTGGTGATCCCGAAGTCCCGTCCGATGCGCTCGATGAGCCCCAGCATCTCGTCGCGCCCGGCGGGGTCGAGCCCGTTCGTCGGCTCGTCCAGGAACAGGATGCGGGGGTCATGCACGAGCGCCTGCGCGAGCTTCACGCGCTGCTTCATGCCGGTCGAATACCCGCCGATCTGCCGGTAGCGTTCTTCGTAGAGGCCCACGTGGCGGAGGACATCGGCCGTCCGCTCACGCGCCGCGCCGGCCGGCAGGCCCGAGACGCGCGCCATGTGGCTCACGAACTCGGTTGCCGAGATATCCGGTGGCAGGCAGTCGTGCTCCGGCATGTAGCCGACCAGCTCGCGGATCTTCGAGCCCTGGGTCGCGGCGTCCATGTCGAGGACCGTGGCCTTGCCCTCGGTCTGCTGGAGCAGGCCGAGCAGGATCTTGATCAGCGTGCTCTTGCCGGCCCCGTTGGCGCCGACGAGGCCGATGACACCCTCGCCGATCTCGACCGTCAGCCCGTCGAGCGCGGTGACCCCGCCGGGGTAGCGCTTGGTGAGGCCCTGTGTGCTGATGAGGGGACCTGGCATGCGCGGCCCAGTCTACCGAGGAGGAGGGCGGACGCCTTCGAATCGACGCGCGGCAGCCACGGGGCCGATATACCACGAAAGATATATCCGTCCCCGGAGGAGACCTTAACGCCAGCGCGAGGCGGGCCTACATGCTGGGGACGTGGCCCGGGTCGAGGTATCGGGCTGGATGCTCCTCGAAGTTCAGCTTGCAGCCTCGTCCGCAGAACAGGTACGCCTGGCCATCATGCTCGCTGACGAGGCCGAGGGCCGATGCGACGTCGGGGTTGACGTCCATCCCGCACACGGGATCCTTCGCCGTGGGCGGCATCTGGGAGTCGGTCATTGGTCTGGTTCTCCTCATGGTCGTCTCGAGGGACGAGGATATGCTTCACGATGCATGGAATGCGCGGAGTCGGAGCGAGTTCGCGACGACGCTGACGCTCGAGAGCGCCATGGCGCCGGCGGCGAGTGCCGGTGAAAGCAGGATCCCGGCCACCGGCCAGAGAAGCCCTGCGGCGACGGGGATGAGGAGCACGTTGTAGCCGAATGCCCATCCGAGGTTCTGGCGGATGGTCCGCATGGTTGCGCGCGACAGCCGGATAGCTGTCGCGACGCCCTCAGGCGACCCGCCTACGAGGGTGACGTCGGATGCCTCGAGGGCCACGTCGGCGCCGGTGCCGATCGCGATGCCGAGGTCGGCCTGAGCCAGCGCCGGGGCGTCGTTGATGCCATCTCCGACCATGGCCACGACCGCGCCGTTCGCCTGGAGGGCCTCCACCTTGTCGGCCTTGGCGCCGGGCAGCACATCGGCCAGGATCCGGTCGGGCTCGATGCCGACCTGTCCAGCGATCGCGTCCGCCACGGCGCGCCGATCACCGGTGATCATCCACACCTCGAGCCCGGCCTTCTGGAGCCGGTCAACCGCGCCAGCCGACTCGGCCTTGACGGTATCGGCCAGGCCGATGAGCCCGAGGACCGATCCGTCGCGCGCGACCCACACCGGTGAGGAGTTGCCGACCTCGAGGGCGGGCACCTCGATGCCCGCGTCGGCGAGGAACGCGGCAGTGCCGGCGACGACCGTGGCGCCACGGACCGTGGCTCGAACGCCTCGTCCGGCGATGGCCTCGAAGGCGCTCGCCTCCGGGGCATCGATTCCGAGCGCATCGGCATGGCGGACGATCGCCTCGGCCAACGGGTGCTCGCTGCCGCGCTCGGCCGCCATGGCGGCCTCCAGCAGCTCACGCTCGCTGACGCCCGCGGCGAGCTCGACCCGGACGACCGACGGCTCACCGCGCGTGATCGTGCCGGTCTTGTCGAGGACCACCGCGGTGATCGCCTGCGCGTGCTCGAGCGCGGCGCCGTCGCGGATGAGGATGCCGTTCTCGGCGCCCTTCCCCGTACCGACCATGATCGCCGTCGGCGTGGCCAGTCCCATGGCGCAGGGGCAGGCGATGATGAGGACCGCGATCGCCGTCGACAGGGCGAAGGGCAGCCGCGGCTCGGGGCCGACGAGCATCCAGGCCGCGAACGTGAGCGCCGCGACGACGAGCACCGCGGGCACGAACCAGCCGGTCACGCGGTCCGCGACGCGCTGGATCGGCGCCTTGGAGCCCTGCGCTCGCTCGACGAGGGCGACGATCTGCGACAGCGCCGTGTCGCGCCCTATTCGCTCCGCGCGCATCACGAAGGACCCGGATGCGTTCATGGTGGCGCCGATGACGCGGTCGCCTGCCGACTTGTC
>DATBRU010000187.1:0-3653 GCA_036560105.1 Candidatus Limnocylindria bacterium
GCTGCTGCCCTTCGCGCTCGCCATGTTGCTCAACAGCAAGTCGCTGCGCGGTTCGCGCTACTTCCAGGCCCTGTTCTTCATGCCATTCGTGATCCCGTTCGTGGCGGCGCTGTTCGCGTGGTCCGGCATGCTCAACCCGCAGACGGGCTGGATCAATGGCCTCCTCGAGATCGTCGGCATCACCGGGCCCAACTGGCTCGACGACCCGACCTGGATCTACCCCTCGCTGGTCATGATCGGCCTGTGGGGCATCGGCAGCGCGATCATCATCAACCTGGCGGGCATGCAGAACGTCCCGACCGAGCTCTACGACGCCGCCCGCGTGGACGGGGCCGGCTGGTGGGGCCAGCTTCGGAACGTGACCCTGCCGCTCATGTCGCCGGTCATCTTCTACAGCATCACGCTCGGCCTGATCGGCGTGCTGCAGTACTTCCTTGTGCCCCTGGTCCTCAACACCGGTGACGGCAGGCCCGCGGGCACGACCTTCTTCTTCAACGTGCACATCTACAAAACGTTCTTCACGTTCCAGGACATGTCGGCCGGTGCCACGCTGTCGTGGTTCCTGTTCGTGATCATCCTGGCCACGACGCTCGTCCTGTTCTGGAGCGCGCGCTACTGGGTCTACTACGCCGGGGACACGAAGTAGATGGCCACCGATACCGAGTTCCTGGGGACGCCAAACATCCAGGTGGTCGAGGAGGTCCGTGTCGCCCGGCGCCCGCGGAACCCGCGCGCCATCTTCAAGTCGTTCGGCGTCACGTTCTTCGCGGTCGTCGTGGTCGCCGCCTTCCTGTCGCCGCTGCTGCGCACGGTCACGATCTCCCTCAAGACGCCGACGCAGATGGGCGAGACGAACTCACCGCTGTGGCCGGCGACCCCGGGGACATTCGAGTTCGAGGGTGAGGAGCTGGACGTCTATATCGTCCCGCTCCCCGATGGATCGACCCGTGAGCTGGCACTGATCGATGCTGGTCGCCAGGAGAGCGTCTTCATCGATCCGGCCAACCCGACGGCGGAGCCGATCACCTGGGAGGGCTCGTGGCGCGCGCTCGAGCGTCCATGGGAGTTCGACCCGCATTGGGAGAACTTCTCCGAGGCGTGGGAGATCATCGATTTCCCGAGGCTTCTCTTCAACACCGCCATGCTCGCCGTCATCGGGACGCTGGGCACGTTGCTGTCGTGCGTCCTCGTGGCCTACGGCTTCTCGCGGTTCCGCTTCCGCGGGCGAAACTTCCTGTTCCTGGTCCTGCTGTCGACGATCTTCCTGCCGGCCGCGGTGACGCTCATCCCCACCTACACGATCTTCGTGAAGCTCGGGTGGGTCGGCACCTGGCTGCCGCTGCTCGTGCCGGCCTTCTTCGCCAACGCCTATGACGTGTTCCTGCTGCGCCAGTACTTCATGACCCTGCCGCGAGAGCTCGACGATGCCGCCAAGATCGATGGCGCCGGCCCGATCCGCATCCTGAGGTCGGTCATCCTCCCGCAGTCGTGGGCGGTCATCGTGGCCGTGGCGGTCTTCCACATCGTCTACACCTGGAACCTCTACTTCGAGCCGCTGCTGTACCTGTCGTCGAAGCCCGATCTCCAGCCGATCGCGACCGGGCTGGCCCGGTTCAACAGCATCTACAGCGAGCAGGTCGAGTTGGTGCAGGCCGCGACGCTCATGACCATCGTGATCCCGATGATCATCTTCTTCCTGTGCCAGCGCTTCTTCATGCGGGGCATCGTCATCACCGGGGTCGAGAAGTGACCGATGGACCCCGTGTCGCGCTCACCTTCGACGTCGAGCACCCTGATCGGCCGGATCATGGCGAGCACGCCGGCGAGATCCTCGACGAGCTGAAGCGTCTCGACATTCGGGCGACCGCCTTCATCCAGGGCCGGTGGGCGGAGGCCAATCCAGCGCTCGCTCGGCGTTGGGCCGACGACGGCCACCTGGTCGGGAGCCACACGTTCTACCACGCGCGGATGCCGCTGCTGACCGAAGCGGGGTTCATCGAGGACGTGCACGAGGCCGAGCGCGTCATCAACGAGACGGTCGGCGTCGACCCGCGGCCATGGCTCCGCTTCCCCTTCGGGGCCGGCGCCGATGCCGACGACGTGGTCGGTCGCCTGCCCGGCCTCGGATATCGCCACATCGGCTGGCATGTCGAGGTCTACGAATGGGAGCCCGGCCGCACGCCGGAAGAGGTCGTCGACCGCGTCATCGCCGGCGTCGCCGAGCACGGTGACGGCGCCATCGTCCTCCTCCACACCTGGCCCGATCCGGTTCCGCCGGCACTGCCCGAGATCGTCGAGCGCCTGCGCGCGCAGGCATGGCGGTTCACGCGCGTCGACGAGCTCGACCTGTCCGACGACCTGGCGCCCGTTGGCGTCCCGCAGCCGGGCATGGCAGCCGGGGTCACGTGAGCCGACGGCCCCCAGCCGTCCTCGCCGTCGACGGGGGCAACTCGAAGGCGGATCTCGTACTGGTCGCGCGCGACGGGTCCCTGCTGGCCCTCGCCACCGGCCCGACGATCTCGCATCAGCAGGTGCCGATGGACGTCGCCGTCGAACGGCTTCGCGCGCTCCGCGACGAAGCCGCACGGATGGCCGGAGCTGCGAACCACGCCGCGGAGATCGGCACCTTCTGCGTCGCCGGCGCCGACTTCCCGGCCGATATCCGCGACCTGCACCGGGCATTCGCGGCCTCCGGGCTTGCGCAACGGGTGGTCGTTCGCAACGACGCGTTCGCGGCGCTTCGGGCCGGGGCCCCCCGCGGCTGGGGAGTCGTCGTCGTGTGCGGCTCCGGAGTGAATGCCGTCGGCGTGGCGCCGGACGGTCGCATGGCGCGGCTTGCCGGCATCGGCGACTACTCCGGCGATTGGGGCGGCGGGTACGGAGTCGGCAAGGAGGCCCTGGGCCAGGCGGTGCGGGCGCGCGACGGACGGGGTCCCGACACGGCCCTGGCGCACCGGGTTCCCGAGCACTTCGGGATGAGGCGGCCCATCGACGTCGTGCGCGCCATCTACGACGGCCGCATCCCCGACCGGCGCATCGAGGAGCTCACGCCGATCACGTTCGACGCGGCAACCGCCGGTGATCCGGTCGCGCGGGCCATCATCGACCGGCTGGCCGACGAGCTGGCGACGATGGCCATCGCGATCACGCGCCGGCTGCGGCTCGTGAGACAGCCCATCGACGTGGTCCTGACCGGCGGCGTGTTCCGAGCCACCGACGCGGCATTCCTGGCGCGCCTCGACCAGCGAGTCGTCGACGCGGTCCCGGGCGCGGTGGTCCGGCGGCTTCGTGAGCGTCCGGTGCTGGGAGCCGCTCTGATCGGCCTCGACCACCTCGGCATCCCGCCCGCCGGCGCCGCCGAGCGCCGGCTGCGGAGGGCGTTCGAGGAGCGGCGGGCGACCGGCTGACGCCACATCTTGTGGTACGCTTGCCGGTAGTACCACCACTGGTGTAGTTCGAAGGAGCACCCAGCCCATGCGCTGTCCTCGCTGCGAGGCGCCCGGCACCCGCGTGATCGACTCACGTGACCTCGAGTCCGGCAGCACCATTCGTCGTCGACGCGAATGTGAGGCCTGTGCGCATCGGTTCACGCCCTACGAGCGGCCGGAAGGGGCGCGACTGGTGGTGGTGAAGCGGGATGGCTCGCGCGAGGA